>JBDLTZ010000223.1:0-21863 GCA_039805565.1 Chloroflexota bacterium
GCGCCCGCCGATTCGTTGGGGACGACGCCAGACCTGCCGGGTTGTGAGGGGGAGGCCCTGGCGACCGCCGAGGCTTGGTCTGGCACAACCCGGCAGGTCTGGCACTGCGATTCGTTGAAGGCCGGCGAGGTCTGGCCCCGCGCCTACTCCCGGCCCACGTTCCAGCGCAGGTAGGACTCGACGAAGCCGTCGAGGTCGCCGTCGAGCACGCCCTGGGTGTTGCTGGTCTCCTGCTCGGTGCGGTGGTCCTTGACGAGCGTGTAGGGGTGCAGGTAGTAGGTCCGCATCTGGCTGCCGAAGTCGGCCTGGCGGTGTTCGCCCTTGAGGCGGGCGCGCTCCTCGCGCTGGCGCGTCAGCTCGCGCTCGAGCAGGCGGCCGCGCAGCACCTTCAGCGCCGTCTCCTTGTTCTGGAGCTGCGAGCGCTCGTTCTGGCAGGTGACGACGATCTGCTCGGGGGTGCCGGCCTTGTACGTGAGGCGCACGGCCGAGTCGGTGGTGTTGACGCCCTGGCCGCCGTGGCCCCCGGCGCGGAACACGTCTACGCGGATGTCCTCGGGGCGGATGGCCACCTCGGGCGCATCGTCCACCTCGGGCAGGACCTCGACGAGCGCGAAGGATGTCTGGCGGGTGTTGCCGGCGTTGAACGGGGAGAGCCGGATGAGGCGGTGGACGCCGGCCTCGGCCTTGGCGCGCCCGTAGGCGTAGTCCCCGCGCAGCTCCAGGGTGGCGCTCTTGATGCCGGCCTCCTCGCCCTCGGACTCCTCGATCAGATTAACCTGGTAGCGCTGGCGCTCGGCCCAGCGCGTGTACATGCGCAGCATCATCGCCGCCCAGTCCTGCGCGTCGGTGCCGCCCATGCCAGCCTTGATAGACAGGAACGCGTCGCGGTCGTCGTAGCGGCCGCTCAGCAGCACCTCGATCTCGAGTGCGTCCAGCAGCTTCTCGACGGCGGTGTACTCGGCGGCGATCTCGGCCGCGAGCGACTGGTCGCCCTCGGCCTCGGCCAGCTCGGCTAGCTCGGCCAGGCCCGTGATGCGGCTCTCGAGGCTGCCCCAGCGGTCCAGCTCGGCCTTGAGGCGGGTGAGGCGCTGCATCACCCCCTGCGCCTCCTGCGGGTTGCTCCAGAGGTCTGGGTCTGCCGCCCGCTCCTCGAGCTCGGTGGCCTGCTGCTGCTTCTCGGCGAGGTCAAAGACGCCCGCGGACGCTGTCGAAGCGTGACCGCAGGGCCTCCAGATCCATGTTCTCCATTGGTTCCTCTCTTGCGCTCCGAGGGATATCCGCGCTCTCCGCGGGCAGACGCCGGCGACGGGGCCTGCGTGTGGGCATGGGCCACGAGGGGGTATTATACCAGCGCTTCAGTGGCCGGGGTGGTGCTACCCTGGCTCTCCGGCAGCGCGCTCGGCAAGGGCCGGCAGCGCCTCCGCCACATCCTCGCGCAGCACCACGTCGGCCTGCGCGTCGAAGTAGGTCTCGCCCTGGTTCACGATGATGACCTTCGCGCCGGCGCGGCGGGCCACATCGGGCAGCTCGCTCACCGGGAAGACCTCGAGCGAGGTGCCGGCCACGATCAGGGCGTCGCAGGTCTCAGCGGCGCGGCGGGCGAGCCAGTACAGGCCACGCGGGAGCAGCTCGTCGAACAGGACGATATCCGGCTTGATCAGCCCGCCGCACCGACAGCGCGGCACCTGGCCGAGGCGCATCAGGCGGATGACCGGGTCGCCGGGAATCTGGTGGCCGCACTCGACGCAGGTAGCGGTGCGGATGTGGCCGTGGAGCTCGAAGACCTCGCGCGAGCCGGCGCGACGATGGAGGCTGTCGATGTTCTGGGTGATCACTGCTCTGAGGCGACCGCTGCGCTCAAGGCCGGCGAGCGCGTGGTGAGCGGCGTTGGGCAGCGCGCTCTGCACCGCGTCGAGCAGCGGCGCGAACCACTCGAAGAAGCGCCTCGGGTTGCGCTGGAAGGCGCTGAGCGAGGCGACCTCCGCCGGATTGTAGCGCTGCCAGATGCCCGCCCCGCTGCGGAAGTCCGGGATACCCGAGGGCCGGCTGACGCCCGCGCCGGTGAGCGCGACAATCCGCTTGGCGCCGCGCAGGACGGCGCCGGCCCGCTCGATGGTGTTGTTGTGGTCCATAGCTCTCGCTCCGCGCTGATGTGAGGCCTGCACCACTCGGTTATTGTGCGGGACGTCGTGGAGTACAGCCTCATGCTAGCACGGGTGGCGGAGCAGCGCAACGTTGCATGCCTTCACGCTGCGGTATAGGGCTGTCCATTGAAGCTACCCGGCCGGCGCGATCGCGATCACGCGCAGCGGGCTGCCGCTGCCGTCCACGATCTTGAGCGGGGCGGCGATCACCACCGCGCCGGTGGCCGGCAGCTGGTCCAGGTTGCAGAGGCTCGCCAGCCCGAACTTGCCGGCGCCATGCATCACCGCGTGGTTGGGGAAGGGCGGGTCGAAGCCGCCGGCCTGGCCCGCGTCGGTGCCGACCGTCTCCACGCCGACGCCCACGACGTCGCGCTGCACCAGCAGCTCCGACGTGCTTCTGTGGAAGCCCGGGGTATGCGGGCCGTCCTCGGCCACATTAAGGAAGGCCGCTGGGTCCGTTCGCTGGCTCCAGTCCGTTCGCAGCAGCACCCAGGCGCCGGGGGGGATGCGGCCGTGCTGCTCCTCCCAGGCCAGCACGTGCTCCGGCATCAGCAGGAAGTCGGGGTCGTCCACCGCCTCGGCCGAGACGTCGATCACGCAGGCAGGGCCGATAAAGCGGCGCGCGGGGATGGTGTCGGTGCTGTTGTCTGGCTGGCTACGGCCAGTGATCCAGTGCACGGGGGCGTCGAAGTGGGTGCCGGTATGCTCGCCGAGGTGCAGGGTGTTCCAGTACCAGCCCGGCCCGCGCTCGTCGTAGCGCGAGATGACCTGGAGCGAGACGCCTGGGGAGGATGCGAAGATCGGTGGCAGGCCGATCACCGGCGTGTTCGGGCCGAGCGGCTGGGTGAGGTCGACTACGCGGAGGGCGCCGGTGTTCAGCGCTTCGACGAGCTGAGTCAGGATGTTAGACACGCAGTGCTCCTTCTACGCCCGGAGGTTCTTGAGGTGGCGTGCGAACTGGAAGCGGCTCTCGAGAAGCGGCAGGTCAGTGACGAAGGCCTTCGGGCCGACAGCCTTGACCTTGGCGACGATCGTGGTGAGCTCGCCGGCGCCGAGGGCGTCCTCGAAGGCGGCCGAAAACGCATCGAGGGTGCCGGCCTCGGCCACGCGGGGCACGCCCGCGGCGCGCGCCATCCCGGCGATGTCGCTGCCGGTGGCGGTGGCAGTGGGGAACCCGCCGACCGAGAGCAGGCTCTCGTTGTCGAATACGACGTGCACCAGGTTCGGCGGGCGGTAGCGGGCCAGAGTCGTCAGGCCGCCCAGGTTCATGAGCACTGAGCCGTCGCCGTCGAGCACCACCACCTTCAGCTCCGGGCGGCTGAGCGCCAGCCCCAGGCCCATCGAGGAGGCCAGCCCCATCGCGTGCTGGAGGTAGAAGAAGTTCGGGCGGTGGCCGACCTCCTGGAGCTCGGCGGCCGTGGCGCCCATAATCGTCACGACGACGCAGCGCTCGAGCTGCGGGTAGATGGCGCGCATAGCGTCGATTCGCAGCATAGGGCTCACTCCTCCCACATCAGGTCGCGGCAGAGCAGCAGCGCCACGGGCCTGAGCGAGGACTCGGCCAGTGTCTGGGCCTGGCGGATGCGCCGCTCGACGTGGCCGGGCTCCTCGAGGCGCAGCGCGGGGATGCCGAGCGCCTGGAGCAGGCCCTCAGTGACGCCGCCGCCCTCGGTCTGCCACGGGTCGCGCTCGCCGAACTCGCCGCGGTAGCTGATCAGCATGAGCAGCGGGATGCGGTACAGGCGCGCGAGCGATACGATCCCGTTGATGCTCTGCAGGAAGCCGTGGTTCTGCATGAGCATGGCCGACTTCACCCCGGCGAGGTGCGCGCCGGCCGAGATGCCGACCCCCTCCTCCTCCTTGGCGAGGCGCACCAGGGTCATGGCCGGGTCCTCCTCGGCCATGCGGATCAGGTGGACGAGCCAGGTCTCGGGCAGCGCCGAGAGCAGGCGGACGTCACACGCCCTGAGGGCGTCGTAGATCAGCTGCGAGCTGACGATAGAGACCGGCACGCCTGTCTCCTTCGGTGTATTGCTGGCTCCTGGGATAGCGCGGATTGTACTACAGGTGCCGGGCGGCGGTCAACGGCGGGGTGCTATACTTGGCGCGAGACCTGAGGAGAAGGACCGAAGCATGAACGTGTGTGTCTACTGCGCCTCAAGTGGGCGCATCCCCGAGGTGTACTTCGTGGCCGCGCGGGCGATGGGCGAGGGTATGGCGCGGCGCGGCTGGCCGCTGGTGTACGGCGGCGGCAGCGTGGGGCTGATGGGCGCGGTGGCCGAGGCCGTCCACGCCGCCGGCGGACATGTGGTGGGCGTGATCCCGCAGGCGCTGCTGGACCTGGAGGTGGGCTACCTGCGCGCCGATGAGCTGATCGTGACCACGACGATGCGCGAGCGCAAGCAGATCATGGACGACCGCGCGGACGCCTTCGTGGCGCTGCCTGGCGGCTTCGGCACGCTGGAGGAGCTGCTGGAGATAATGACGCTGCGCCAGCTCGGCTACCACGACAAGCCGATCATCGTGGTGAGTGTGGCCGGCTACTTCGACCCGCTCCTGGAGCAGTTCGAGCGCATCTACGCCGAGGGGTTCACGCACGACCGGGTGCGCGGGCTGTACACGGTGGTGGGCACGGTGGAGGAGGCGCTCGCTGCGCTCGAAAGGCTGAAGGATGAACGCTGAACGATGAACAACGTGATTGATCGCCTGCGTCGTCTCCCTTCAGCCTTCAGCCTTCAGTCTTCAGCGTTTCGCCGCCGGCTGACGCTGGACGGGCGTATCAGCGTGGCGCAGCCGCTGGCGCTGGCCTCCGGCCCCGTGCTCCTGCTGATCGCTCTGGCTGCGCCGTACCGCTGGCTGTTCTTCGTGGCCTACGCCTTCCTGTTCCTCACGGCGGCGGCCTACCTCTGGGCGCGCGCTCTGGCAGGGGGCGTGACGCTGCGGCGGCACCTGAGCAGTGCCTGGGCGCAGGTGGGCGACGACCTTGAGGAGGAGTGGGAGCTGGTGAACAGCAGCCGCGCGCCGCTGGCGTGGCTGGAGGTGGACGACGCCTCGACGCTGCCGGGGTACGCTGGGCGGCGCGTGGCGGCTGCGGGTAGTGGCGAGGTGGTGCGCTGGACCACCAGCGCGCCCTGCGCCCGCCGCGGCGTGTACACCCTCGGCCCGCTGCGTCTGCGCACGGCCGATCCGCTCGGGCTCTTCGCGGTGGGCTGGCACCAGGGCGAGGCGCAGCAGATCGTGATCTACCCGCCGCTCGCCCGCCTGCCGGAGCTACGCTTCCCCCGTGGCCAGCGCGGCGGCCTGGCGCGCACTGATCTCCTGCAGCAGCAGCTCACGCCGAGCGTCGGCGGTGTGCGCGACTACGTCCCCGGCGACTCGCCGAGCCACATCCACTGGCCGACGGTGGCGCGCCAGCAGAAGCTGGTGGTGAAGGAGTTCGACCAGGAGGTGGCGGGGGCTCTCTGGATCGCGCTGGACCTGTGGGCGGGCGCGTACGAGGGCCGAGGGGCAAAGGCTGAGGACCGAGGGCCGACAGCTGAGGACCAGGTGCCAGCGGCTGAGCCCGACGTGTACGCCGTCCGCGTCCGGTCGTCGGCGGTGCCGGACGCGCCGACGCGCTACGCCTGGGACTCGCCGCTGGAGCTGGCGGTGGCGCTGGCGGCCTCGCTGGCGGCGCAGGCGCTGGGTGAGGGTCGGGCAGTGGGGCTGCTGGCGGACGATGGCCGGCGGCGGGTGGTGGCGCCGGGGCGGGGCCCGCGCCAGCTGTGGCGCATCCTGGGCGAGCTGGTGGACGCGCAGGCTACCAGCGCGCTCTCGCTCGCCGAGCTGGTGCGGCAGGGGCGCGCCGGCCAGGGGCCCGAGGCGGCGGGTGCCGGGCTGGCCGTGGTGACGCCGGACCTGGTGGGGTCGTGGCTCCCTGCGCTGGCCGACTGGAACCGGGGGCGAGCGGGAGGGGCGATGGCGCTCCTGGTGGCCGAGCCGGGGGTGGCGGTGGGGGGGCTGGAGGCGCGCCTGGCCGAGCTTGGGGCGCCCGTGCACCGGTTCGAGGTCGGCACGCCGCTGGCGCTGCTGAACCCGCCGAAGCCGCGCTCGGTCACGCGGGTCTCGCCCCTGGGACGGGTGGTGACCGGGTAACTGTGTGATGGGATGCCAGGGCCCGTGCACCTGTTCGAGGTCGGGGCGCCGCTGGCGTTGCTGAGCCCGCCGGGGCCGCGCTCGGTCACGCGGGGCGTGGGGACGCTCGGGCGTGGGGACGCTCCCGTATGGGTGCAGCAGCCGGACGAGACCGTACCTGACGACATGATCCGAGCTGCTGCACCCCTACACCATGGCCCGCGCCCCCGTACGGCATCGTCCGTGTCGCAACAACCTAGGCCGGCGGCATGGCCGCGAGCGCGCGCTCGTAGACCTCGAAGTGCTCGCCCTCGGCGTCCTCCGGGTCCACGAACTTGTAGAACATCGCCTGGTCCGGCCGCCGGCCAGCGAGCTCGCGCCGGCTGACGCGGATGGTGCCCTCGGGGCTGTGCCAGCGCACCTCCCCCTCCTGCAGCAGGATGTACTCGCCGGCGTAGCGGCTAGCGAGCTGCGGCAACATCTCGCGGTAGAGCAGCGCCTGCTCGCACATGCTGCGCCGCCAGGCGTAGACCGTCTCGGGCGTGTCGGTCATCACGGCGAAGAACTCCCCCTCCGGCCGCGGCGCCAGCTCCGACACCAGGTCGATCTCATCCAGGTTCACCGTGCCGAAGCCGTTCTCCGCCGCCACCAGCAGCGCGTTGCGGTCACGGTGGAACGGCGGCGTCTGCCAGTCTGCCCGCGGGTCGTGCCCCATCACGTGCATCATCACCGCGTCGGTGGCGATCACGTGGTCCCCGGCGATCAGCCCGTCCACGATGCGCCCCTCGGGGGTTCCCACCGCGCTCCACTCCTGGCCGGCCTGCCCCACCAGCGCGTCCACGATGTTCAGCGCCGGGTTCAGTATGCGGCCGATGTCGGCAAACATGTAGGGCATGCGGACCAGGTGGTGGTAGTACATCCGCGGCCGGCCCTCGGGCTCGCCAGGCATCAGGCCGAAGAGGTTCTTGAGGCAGCCGGTGACGCCCATGAACGCGTGGTTCTTGATCGTCGCCACGGAGACCACCTCGTCGGCGTCAACGAGGTCCTCCATCATCGTGTAGGTGCGGAACATCAGCCCTCCCTCGGGCGCCTGCGTCAGGCGGTAGGGCGGCTGGGTGCCGTCGATGTACGGCACGTCGAACTCGCGCAGGATCGGCGCGACGTTGCAGGTGTTGGCGAGCGTCTCGCCGCTGTACATGCAGTAGAAGCTGACGTCGACGCAGATGATCTCGGCGCTGGTGCGCTCGCGCAGCAGCCGGAGCGTCGCCCGCATGACGCTGTCGCTCACCAGCTGCTGGCGCTGGTTGGCGAGCATCACGACCTTCTGGCTGGCCTTGTCCTGGTTGAACTTGACGGCGATGCGCTTCGCCCTGGCCAGCCGCTCCCACGCGCGGTCGAGCGGGTCGGTGGCGCGGCGCAGCGCCTGGTAGACGGCCTCATCGTCGGAGCGGTGGTCGCAGTGGACCGCGCGAACCTTGTAGTCCAAGTTCCCCTCCCATGTGCCACAGAGCGCACAGAGAAACAGAGGGTGGAGCGGGCCTGCCTGGCGCGGTCATCGTTGGAGACTGCCGGTAGTCCCAAGCGGCGACCGCGCCACCCCTTCGATGTCCCCTGTGCCAGAAATGCTCAATAGTTCCACACAAACCAATCGGTTTGGTGGCTCTCCCTTCCCGAACCACTTCTGTGGTTGTATTTAGTGCGGGATGCCGAGCTCGTGCATGCGTTTGTGGATGGCGGCGGCGGCCTCGTGGAACGGGCGCTCCAGAAAGGCCAGATGATCCTCCTCTCCGTGGTGGTGCGTTATCTGGCCCACGGGATAGTGGGCGGCGGTGTTGCGGATGTAGGTGAGGCTGCCGTCGACCAGTGTCAGCATGTAGCGCGCCGTCTCCAGGTCGAACATGTGCCACGGCCCGCCGACGGCCACGTAGACCGGCGAGGTGTGGGCGAACATCCCGCGCTTCCAGCAGTCGTGGAAGCGCTGCATCTCGTAGTAGCGCGGCCCGCCGACGCGTGCGGCGAGCCATGTGTTGCCGCGCACGGGGATCTTCGCGCGCAGCGAGAGCCGCCGCGCGCCCTTCGGCTCCTCGGTGGAGGCCACCACCTGCCCGCCCATCACGATCTCCAGCGTGTGGATGGGGAAGATCGACTCGGCCGTCGCCTCGACCTCCAGCGTGCCGGCGGAGGGGATGGTGAGCGTGTCGCCGATCTGCGCGCCCTCGACGCTGAAGCTGAGGATCGGCCCGGCGCTGAGGAAGGTGCGCCCGGCGCGCAGCGCGCGGCACCAGGCGTCGTAGCTGAACTCCTCATCCGGGATGTGGGCGTAGGTGCGGTACAGGCCCACCGGCACGGCGCTGTCCATCTTGTCGGTGCCGCCCACCAGCGGCAGCCGGTAGCCGCAGTTGAGGTAGCGGTAGTACTCGGCGTGCTTGTAGTCGCTGGCGTCGATCATCTCCACCGCGTCGGCGCGGCCGGTGGCGATCAGTGCGGCCGGCTCGCCGTTCGGGTTGGGCAGGTGCGGGATCACCACCGTGCCGCCCTGGGCGCGGCAGGCGTCGGCCCAATGCGCGAGGGTGGTCTCGAGGCTGCCGCCGAGCTCGGCCTCGTCCGGGCCGTCGGTGCACCAGGGCATCACCGGGGCCTTGAGCCCGAGCAGCGTGAGGTGGCCGAGCAGGTGCTGGCGGTTCTCCTGCGAGGTGTAGACGATCGTGCGGCCGCCGTTGGAGTGGGTGGCGCCGAGCGCGTCCTCGGTGTTGGTGAAGAGGTGGCCCCACTGCGACTGGAGCAGGTTGACGATGTTCAGGTCCTCGGCCTGGGCCTCGCGGTGCGCCCCGCCCGAGCCGAGGAAGTGGACGTGGGTGTCGCCGCTGAACCAGCGCCGGGCGTTCATGTCGGTCCAGCGTTTCAGGCGCAGGGTGAGCTCCTGCTGACCGGGGGCGATCGTGACGCGCTGGCGCAGCGGCTCGTACTCGGGGCCGCGCGCCACGTCCACGATCATGTCGCCGCGCGGCAGCCACCCCTGGCACTGGCCGTCGGTGTAGGCGTAGGTCACCTGGCCGAGCCGCAGGTCGCCGCCCACGTCTACGTGCCAGGTGTCGAGGTTCGAGTTGACGTGGTTGTGGTGGCCGTGCGGCTGGTACGGCAGCCCCTCGGGCGAGCGGAAGTGGACCCGGCACGGCACCGGATTGCCGGTGGCGTCGTCCAGGACGGTGACGCGCACCCAGTTGCGGCCGCGGTCCACCACCTCCAGGCGGGCGCGCGGGGTCTCGATCGCGCCCTGGCGCTGGAGCTCTCCCCACGGCACCGCGGCCAGCGTCTCGTCGCCGCCCTTGACTGTCACGGTGGCTGAGGGGATGGCGGCGACCTCGGTGTAGGCTGGGCTGCGCCGCGCGCTCTGCGGCTCGCCGAATCCGCGCACCGGGTCGGCCAGGAAGGCGTCGGCCGGGCGCTCGGGCAGGGCGAAGGGGAACGTGGCGACGCCGCGGTCCACCTCGACGCTCAGGTCGAACGGCTTGGCGTCCTCGGGCTTCGGCAGCGTGATCAGCACCTCGCGCTTGGCCATGCGGCGCAGCGGCTGCTCGTCCAGGTGGCCGAGGGTGACGGCGGCCAGCACCACGCGGTGGCCGGCGGGCTCGAGCACGATGGCGTCGATCGGCTGCTCGGGGCGTGGGTTGGCCCAGTCCCACAGGTAGAGGTGCTCGGGCCAGCCCTGGAAGGTCTCTGCCTGTCGTACGCCGGAGCCGCCGTACTTGCCGCGGTAGCGCTCGGCCAGGCTGTCCTTGGTGTCGGACGCGGCCAGGAAGGGGAAGGCGCCCCACCACATGGGGATGGCGGCGATCTCGAAGCGCTCACGCACCGGCACGCGCACCTCCTCGCCGTCGGCGTAGCGCACGGTGTAGTGCGCCACAGCCTCGCCGACCGGCCTGTTCTGGAGCAGGCGCGAGTCGAGCAGGGCGTGGGCGAAGAGGACGTGGCGGGCGACGGCGCCCACCGAAATGGTCACCGGCTCCTCGGCGCCGCGGGGCCCGAGGGCGACCAGGCAGCGGGTGGGGTCGGGCGTCTCCCCGCCGATCAGGAACGGCAGGCCGCGGAGGGTCACGCGGCCGGTAGGCGGCTTTGCCTCGGCGCCGTAGAGTTCGGCGCCGGCGTTGCAGAGCGGCCCGATGTCCAGCGGCTGGTAGTCCATCATTGGACTCTCTTTCTCTAGCGCGAGTCACGCTGTGGGTACGAGGGTGGAGCAGCGCTTCACAACAGGGGTGCGCACCTATTTCCCAGGCGAGGTCCTGCGCCCCGCTCAGCCTCTCTTAGCGCTCCCACGGGTCCCGCTCGCGCCACGGGTCGGTGAGCGCAGCCACGGTCTCGTAGCGCCGGCGCACCTCCTCGAGCCCGTCGGCGGTGACGTCGGGCATGTTGCGGTACACCTGCTTGTCCAGCATGCGCGTCTTGTCTCCGCCGGGCCAGATGCGCCACGAGTCATTGTCGATCACGTCGGCCACGATCAGGGGCGAAGGGCCAGCGCCGGCCTCTACCGGTCGCCCGAACTCGATCTTCAGGTCGCAGAGCGACACGTCCTGGGCGGCCCAGGCGCGCTCAAGCAGCAGGAAGACCTCGCGGGCCATCGCTGCCATCTGCACCACCTCGTGCGGTGCGGCCACACCGAGCCCGCGGATCTCCTCCTCGGTGACCTGGGGGTCGTGGCGGGCGTCGTCCTTGAGGAAGAACTCCACCAGCGGCGGCTCGAAGTGCTGGCCCTCGGCCGTCTCGGGGTGGCGGCGCAGGTACGAGCCGGTGGCGATGCGACGGGTGACGACCTCGAGCGGGATCATGGCGCAGCGCCGCACCACCATAAGATCAGGCGCGGGCGCGGCCACGTAGTGCGTGGCGACACCGTTGCGCTCGAGGAGCGCGAAGATGCTGGCGGTGGTGCGCCCGCTGATCTCGCCCTTGCCGGGGATGACGTGGCGGCGCGCGCCGTCCCCCGCGGTGATGCCGTCCTTGTGCTGCACGATCGCCAGCGCCGGGTCATCCGGGTGGGCGTAGATGATCTTGGTCTTGCCCTCGGCGAGCTGCGGTCCCAGGTTCATGGTCCTCTACGCCTCCTCTCCCGCGCGCCGTGGCCCGGCTGTATGGGCCGAGCCGGAGCCAGGGGAGCTACACTCTGTGCTAGTCGATCAGCGCGGCGCCCTCGCCCTGGACTACCTCGCCCACCAGGCTGGCGTCGGGCAGCAGGCGCAGCGCGGCGTCGGCGGCGTCGGCGGGGACCACGAGCAGCATGCCGAGCCCCATGTTGAGGGCGTGGAACGCCTCGCGCTCAGCGAGCCCCCCCTGGGCGACGAGCAGCGCGAAGATCGGCGGGGCCTGCCAGGAGCCGCGCCGCACCACGGCGCCGAGCCCGGCCGGCAGCACGCGCGGCAGGTTGTCGTACAGGCCGCCGCCGGTGATATGGGCCAGCGCGCGCAGCGGCACCCCGGCCGCCCAGAGCGCCTCGGCCTCGGGCAGGTAGCTGCGGTGGACGGCGAGCAGCGCCTCGCCCACGCTCTGGCCGCTGAGCTCGGCCGGGCGTGCGTCGTAGCCGAGCGGCCCCAGGACGCGTCGGGCGAGCGAGTAGCCGTTGGTGTGCAGGCCGGTGGAGGGGAGCGCCAGGATCGCGTCCCCCGCGGCCACGTCGCGCGGGAGCACCCGGTCGCGCGGGGCGGCGCCGACGATCGTGCCCGCCAGGTCGAACGCGCCTGGCTGGTAGACGTCGGGCATCTCGGCAGTCTCGCCGCCCAGGAGGGCGCAGCCGGCGGCGCGGCAGGCGGCGGCGACCCCGGCCACCACGGCGGCGGCCTGGTCCGGCTCGAGCTTCGCGGTGGCGATGTAGTCCAGGAAGAACAGCGGGCGCGCGCCCTGCACCAGGATATCGTTGATACAGTGGTTCACCAGGTCCTGCCCGACGGTGTCATAGCGTCCGACGGCGCCGGCGATCAGCGTCTTGGTGCCCACTCCGTCGGTCGAGGCCACCAGCACCGCGTCGGCGGCGCCGCCGCCGAGTGCGGCCCGCAGGTCGAAGCACCCGCCGAAGGCGCCCATACCTGCCAGCACCGCGCTGGTGTGCGTCGAGCGCACCGACTCCGCCATCATCTGTTTCGCGCGCGAGGCGGCCTCGATATCCACGCCCGAGTCTTTATAGCTGGACATAGCTCTGTGTCTCCGTTGCAAGTGCGGCTGTATCTTACCACGGAGACGGAAGCGTAGTGTTGAGTGCTGAGGGGCGAGTGCCGAGGAGCGAAGGCGTTCTGGGCGCAGCCGAGGGGCTCAAGACGTAAGACACGGCACTCAGTGCTGGTTAGGCGCGGCGGAACAGCAGCATCGCCCCCACGACCACCATCAGCACCGGGAACATAATGTCCGGCTCGATGCCGATCTGGTCGGCCAGCATCATCACGCCGAGGCCGAGGAGGATGACGCCGGCCCAGCTCACGCGGGCGCGGCCGCGCTGGGGGGCGGGGGCCGCGGTGGGCGCGTTCGCTTGCGCCGCAGCCTGGGCGGCGGGGTGCCTGCTCAGGTCGGTGGTCGCGCCCATGGCCGGCTGGTCGCGGCGGATCGGCTCGCCGGTGAGTGGGTCGAAGCGGTACTCCTCGGGCGGCGGAGGCTGGTCGGCGTAGCCTGACCACGCGGCGCTCCCGGCGGGACGCTGCCGCGCGGGCTCGCGGAGGCGCGTGGCCTGCGGCTCCCAGATTGCGCTGGACTGCTGCTGGCTTGGGAGGGCCGACTGCGTGCCGGTGGCTCCTGGGTCGGCGGCGGGGTCATCGGGCGCGGGGGCCTTCGGGATCACGATCCAGAGCAGCGGGTAGGCGATAATGCCGATCCCACTGGTGAGCGTCACGAGCACGAAGAGCAAGCGGACAATCACGGGGTCGATATGGAAGTACTCCGCCAGCCCGCCGCAGACGCCGGCGACGACGACCTCGGTGCGGCTGCGGGCAAGTCGAGGCTGCATCTCTATCTTCCTTCCGGCCGCTGGTCAGCGGGCCGTGCACTGCTGCATCCGGTGATGGTACGTCGCCGGTTAAGAGATTGTTGCAGCTAGAACACGATCCGCCGGCGCCGCAGGGCGATGCTCTGCAGCGCGCCGATCACCGCGAGCGACGTCATGGTGAAGCTGCCGCCGTAGGAGATAAAGGGGAGGGGGATGCCGGTGATCGGCATGATGCTCATGTTCATGCCGACGTTGATCAGCACGTGGCAGAGGAACATGGCGGCGGCGCCCACCGCGATCAGTCGGCCGAAGGTGTCGCGCGCAACGTCGGCGACGCGCAGGGCCTGCCAGATGAGCATGGCCTGGAATAGGAGCATGAGCGTGGCGCCCACGAAGCCGAGCTCCTCGCCCGTCACCGCGAAGATGAAGTCGGTGTACTGCACCGGCAGGTAGCCGCCCTGGCTGTGGAGCCCATGCGTCCAGCCGCGGCCGAGCAGCCCGCCTGAGCCGATCGCCGTGAGCGACTGCATGATGTTCCAGGCATCGCCCTTCATCTCCGGGTCGTACTTGAGCGGGTCCATGAAGATCAGCAGCCGCGTGCGCTGGTAGTCTTTGAGGATGTAGTTCCAGCCCACGTAGGCTGCCGGGAGGGCGGCGGCGGCGAGCGCGCCCAGCTGCCACCAGCGCAGGCCGGCCGCCCAGGCGATGCCGAGCCACACCGCGAGGAAGACCATGGCGGTGCCGAAGTCCGGCTGGATGAAAACCAGCAGCGTGGGGATGCCCATCAGGACCAGGCTGCCGAGCAAGACGCGCCACGAGCCGATGCTCTGCTCGAAGCGCGCCCAGTAGCCCGCCAGGACGACGATGAGCATGAGCTTGGCGGCCTCGGCAGGCTGGAACGTGCGCAGGCCAAAGTTGAGCCACCCCTGCGCCCCGCCGCGCACCTGCCCCACCACCAGTACCACCGCCAGCACGGCCACGGTAGCCACGTAGAACGGCGCCACCCAGGCCTGCAGCGCGTGGTAGTCCAGCGCGGTGAGCAGCATCATCGCCGCAGCGCCGATGATCAGGTTGACGATGTGGCGGGAAAAGTAGCCCTGCGTGCTCGCGTCGCGCAGAGTGGCGCTGTAGACCATGGCCAGGCTGAAGCCGATCAGCACCAGGACGCTGCCGAGCAGCAGGTAGTTGTAGTCGCGCCAGGGGCGGGTCATCGTGCGTGTCTCCTTCCGCGAGGATTATAGCACGTCGGCTCGTGCATCCGCCCTGTGCCGCGGGCGAGTAATCTGCTATCATGGGCGGGCGACCGCGCCGCGCGGCGCATGGGGGCGTGCCGAGCGCAGACCGAGGGCGACATAATGGACGACAACCAGCAGACCAGCAGCCGTAAGCTCGACCACGTCCGGATCGTGCTGGACGAGGACGTGGCCGCGAAGGGCGTGTACGCCGGCTTCGCCGCCTACCGCCTGCCGCACGAGGCCATGCCCGAGCTTGACCTGGCGGAGATCGACACGCGCACCACCTTCCTCGGCCGCCAGATGCGCGCGCCGCTGCTGGTGAGCTCGATGACCGGAGGCGCCCGCGATGTAGCGCGCATCAACCTGGCGCTGGCCGAGGCCGCCGAGGCACTCGGGCTGGCGATGGGCGTCGGCTCGCAGCGCTCGGCGGTGGATGACCCGCGGCTGGCCTTCACCTACCAGGTGCGCCACGTCGCGCCGAGTATCCCGCTGCTGGCGAACCTTGGCGCGGTGCAGCTGAACTACGGCTACGGCGTGGACGAGTGCCGCCGTGCGGTAGATATGATCGAGGCCGATGCGCTGGTGCTGCACTTCAACGCGCTCCAGGAGGCGGTCCAGCCCGAGGGCAACACGAACTTCAAGGGGCTGCTGAAGAAGATCGAGCAGGTCTGCGCGAAGGTCGGCGTGCCGGTGATCGCCAAGGAGGTGGGCAACGGCATTGGCGTGCGTACCGCGCGCCGGCTGGTCGAGGCCGGCGTGTGGGCGATCGACGTGGCCGGAGCCGGCGGCACGAGCTGGAGCGAGGTCGAGCGCTTCCGCCACACGACCGAGCCGGGCGCCAGGGTGGCTGGTGCCTTCGCCGGCTGGGGTATCCCCACCACTGAGGCCATCCGCCAGGTGCGCGCCGCGCTGCCTGGCACCCCTGTGATCGGCTCAGGCGGTGTTCGCAGCGGCATCGACGTGGCCAAGTGCATCGCGCTCGGAGCGGACCTGGCCGCTACCGCGCGCCCGGCCCTCGTCCCGGCGGTGCAGGAGCGCGGCGTCGAGGCGGCCGTCGAGGGGCTCCAGGCCTTCCTCAGCGAGCTGCGCGTGGCGATGTTCTGCAGCGGCTGCGGCGACCTGCGGGCGCTCAGGGCGCTGGAGCTGGAGCGTGCGGCCTAGCCGCCCGCGGGGATGTGGAGGGTTGTGCCCTCCATATTTCTTTTCTTGCGGAGGGGCGCAGCCCCCCGCGCCTCCCCGCGCGGAAGCGCGGAAGAGAAGATATGCACGTCACCAACCTCAGCCTGCGCGACTTCCGCAACTACGAGCGGACCGAGCTCGCGCTGGACCCTAGCACGACGCTGTTCTACGGCCCGAACGCCGCCGGCAAGACCACAATCCTCGAGGCGCTCTACTTCCTGGCCACCACCCGCTCACCGCGCGCCGGGGCTGACCGCGAGGTGGTGCGCTTCGAGGCCCAGGGCGACATCGGCGTGCCGCCCTTCGCCCGCCTGGTGTGCGACGTGCGCCGCGCCGACGGCTCGGTGCGACTCGAGGTGGTGGTGCAGCGCCGCACCGATGAGGACGGGCAGCTGGTCGGCGCGTCGGTCAAGACCGTGCGCGTGGACCGGCGGGCTGTGCGCGCCCTGGACCTGGTGGGAAACCTGCGGGTGGTGCTCTTCACACCCTCCGACGTCGAGCTGGTCACCGGATCGCCCGCCGAGCGCCGCCGCTACCTCGACATCACTCTCTCGCAGCTCGACGGCCGCTACGTCCGCACGCTCTCTCACTACCAGAAGGTCGTGCAGCAGCGCAACAGCCTGCTCCGCTCCTGGCGCGAGGCCCGCCGCGTCCCGCGCAATGCCGACGACGAGCTGGCCTTCTGGGACCGCGAGCTGGCGATGTCGGGCGCCTTCGTGCTGCGCGAGCGCCTGCGCGCCGTGGACGAGCTGAACGCGCTCGCCGGCCCGATCTACCGCGACGTCACCGCGCGCGATGTGCCGCTCGTGGCGCGCTACCAGAGCAGCGTGGTCGGCTTCGACCCCGGCGCCGACGAGCGCGGCGTCGAGACTGCCTTTCTGGCGCATCTCCAGCGCGTGCGCGACGAGGAGATCGGCCGCGGGCAGACGGTGCTCGGACCGCATCGCGACGATCTGCTGCTGAGTGTGGGGGATGTCAGCGTGGGGACCTACGGCTCGCGCGGGCAGCAGCGCAGCGCGACGCTGGCCCTGAAGCTCGGGGAGGCCGAGCTGATGCGGCGGCGCTCGGGAGAGGCACCGGTGCTGCTGCTGGACGACCTGCTCTCCGAGCTGGACGCCGAGCGGCGCGCGCATCTGCTGGCGGCGATCGACCGCCCTGACCAGCAGACCCTTGTCACCGCCACCGGCACCGAGGAGTTCGACGCGGCCTTCCTCAAGCGCGCGAAGAAGATGCGCGTGGAGGCGGGGAAGCTGTACCCGGCGTGAGTCGTGAGTCTTGCGTTTTGAGTCGTGAGTCTTGAGTCAGTAGTGCGCCTCTTTGCATGCACTGGCACCCATCGCGACCGCTCACGACTCGGTCCTCATCACAGCCACTTGCGCCAGCGGAAGAACAAGATGAGCGCCAAGCTCACCACTGCCATCATTCCCAGCGCGAACGGGTAGCCGTAGTACCAGCGCAGCTCGGGCATGTTCAGCGGCGAAAACTCTGGGTCGAAGTTCATGCCGTAGATGCCGGCGATCAGCGCGTTCGCCATCAGCACGATCGACGTGATCGTAAGCACCTTGACGATCTGGTTGAGCTGGTTCGACTGGACCGAGAGAAACGCGTCGAGCGCGCTGGAGAGCAGGTCGCGGTAGGTGTCGATGCTGTCCGTCACGCGGATCAGGTGGTCGTACACATCCTGGAGGTACACCACGCTGCGCTGGTCCATGATCGGCATCTCACGTCGGATGAGGACGTTGAGCACATCACGCTCGGGGGCCACGATCCGGCGCACGTTTAGCAGGTCGCGCTTGAGAGCGAAGACATCCTGCATGGCCCTCGGGTCAAACTGCGCGAAGATGCGCTCCTCGATCGACTCCACCCGCTCGGCGAGCTGGTCGATCACGGGGAAGTAGTCGTCTACCACGGCATCGAGCAGTGCGTAGAGCAGTGCGCCTGAGTCCCAGTTGATCCCCTCCTCGTTGCGCTGCCAGCGCCGGATGGTCTGCTCGATTGTCGGGATAGGGCCGTGGTGGACACTGACGATGTAGTTGGCGCCGATGAACAGGTTCACCGGCTGGGTCACGAGCCGGTCGAGCTCGGCGCTGTAGCCGAGGGCGTAGAACACCAGCAGGTAGTAGCCCTCGTACTGGTCCACCTTGGGTCGCTCGTGGTGGCGGGTGGCGTCCTCGATCGCCAGCGGGTGGAAGCCAAACTCCTCGCGCAGCACAGCGGCATCGCTCTCCTGGGGGTCCTGCACGTCGAACCACACGAACTGCCCGGGCCGCGCGATCATGTCGCTGATGTCGGCCGGGTTCACGTGGCGGGCGAAGTGGCCGTTGATGCGGCAGACCGCGAGGTGGCGCGGGTCCGGTGGGACTGGCGGCGCGGTGAGCGGCGGCAGCGATGTGGTGTGCGGCCGGTCCTGGCCGCGCTTCCTGCGTCGGGCCATAGCTAGCGAAACACCTCTGCGAGCGCCTCTTCCTGGCCCACCCGTGTGAGCGCGATAATCTGGTCGCCCGCCTCGATGATTGTGTCGCCACTGGGGATGATCACCTGCTCGCCGCGCAGCACCGCCGCCAGGACGGAGTCGGCGGGCAGGCCCATGGCGTACACCCGCCGGCCCACGACGCCCGAGCCGGGGGCCACGGTGAACTCCAGCAGCGTGACGCGCCCCTCGCGCAGTTGGAGCAGCTGCACCACCGCCCCGAGGTTGATGTCGGCCTCGAGGCTGCGCGCCAGCATCTGCGCGTCGTCCACCGGCACGTCCACGCCCATGCGCGCCGTGAACAGCCAGGCGTTCTTCGGGTTGTTCACGCGCGCGAACACCCGGCGGATGCGGAACTCGCGCTTGCAGAGCAGCGCCACCACCAGGTTGTCCTCGTCGTCGCCGGTCACGGCGGCTACGGCGTCGGCGCTCTCGGCGCCGGCCTCGCGCAGCACCGCCGGGTCGCAGCCGTCCCCCTCGGTCACCGTCACCCCCAGCAGCGTGCTGAACAGGTCCCCTGCGACGCGCTCGTCCTTCTCCACCAGGGTGATGCTGTGGCGACCCTGGTCGATCATGAACTGCGCCAGGTTGCGCCCGACCTTGCCGCCGCCTACTATGAGTATGTTCATATCAGCGCACCATTGAATCGAGCACGCTGGCGGCGGTGGCCAGCACTGCCACGTGGACCACGTCGCCGTCCTCGAGCGGCACGCCGGGCGTGGGTAGAAAGGCCCGGCCGCGCCGGACGATCGCCACCGGCACGATCTCCCCCGGCACTGCCAGGTCGCGCACGTAGCGACCCACGAGGCGTCCGCCGATCGGCACCTCGGTGATCTCCACCTCGCCCGCGCCGAACTGGATCGACGAGTCCAGCTCGCTGCTGGTGAGGATGCGCTTGATCGTGTTGACAGCCCAGGTGGTGGAGCTGATCGTGCGGATGCCGAGCTCGCGGTAGATCGCCTCGCGCTGCGGGTCGTAGATCCGCGCCACCACTTGCGGCACGCGGAACACATCGCGCGCGACGCTCGCGGCGATGTAGTTCGAGTTGTCGCCGTTGGTCACCGCGGCGAACGCGTCGGCGCGCTCCACCCCGGCCTCGCGCAGCACCTCCCGGTCGAAGCCGATCCCGGTGACGGTGCTGCCGTGGAACTCGCGCCCGAGGCGCTTGAACGCGTCGGGGTTCTTGTCGACGACGATCACCTCGTGGCCCTCGGCGCTCATGAGCCGGGCGAGCAGTGCGCCAACCCGGCCACAGCCTACGATGATGAGGCGCATCACGGCCTCCTCAGATGTGCATATCTTCTCAGTCCGCGCTGCGGGTAGTATACCCCACGGGGCGGCTACATACCTAGCAGCGTGAGGATCAGTGCTTTCTGGACGTGCAGCCGGTTCTCGGCCTGGTCGAACACCACCGACTGCGGGCCGTCGATCACCTCGGCGGTGACCTCCTCGCCGCGGTGCGCGGGCAGGCAGTGCATCGCCAGCGCGCCGTGGGCGGCCTGGCCCATCAGCTCGGCGTTCAGCTGGTAGGGCTGGAACACCGGCCGGCGGCGTGCCGCCTCGTGCTCCTGGCCCATCGAGGCCCACACGTCCGTGTAGACCGCGTCGGCGCCTGCCACGGCCTCGGCTGGAGACGCCGTCACCGTGATCGTCGCGTCGCTCTCGGCGGCGCGCTCCTCGGCCAGGCGCAGGATCTCTGGGTCCGGCCGGTAGTCCTGCGGGCAGCCCACGCTCACGCTCACGCCGAGCGTCGCGCCCATGAGCAGCAGCGAGTTGCAGACGTTGTTGCCATCGCCGAGGTAGGCCAGCCGCAGCCCACGCACCCGCCCGAAGTGCTCGTGCAGCGTCAGCATATCGGCCAGGGCCTGGCACGGGTGCTCGCGGTCCGAGAGGGCGTTGATCACCGGGATGCTGGCGTAGCGCGCCAGGGTCTCAACAGTGCTGTGCTTGAAGACGCGCGCGGCGATCGCCTGAACCCAGCGGCTCAGGTTACGCGCCACGTCGGGCACGCTCTCGCGTCCACCCATGTCGATGTCGTTGGCCGAGAGGTAGCTGCCGTGGCCGCCGAGCTGGCTCATGCCTGCCTCGAAGGCCACGCGCGTCCGCAACGACGGCTTCTCGAAGACCAGCGCCAGAGTCTTGCCCGCCAGCGGCGCCTGTCCGTCACGCGCGTGCCCGCCGGAGCGCCACTCGGCCTTCAGCGCGGCGGCGCGGTTCAGCAGCGTCTCGGTCTCCTCGCGGGTCATATCCAGTGCAGAAAGGAAGTGTCGGGTCATCGGTGTTTCCTTAGTCGAACTCGGTGGGTTGCTCGGGGCTGTGGGCGTGGGCGAACAGCCGTGTAATCTGGTCGGGCATGGTGCGGGTGTACGACAGCGGCGGGATCTCGTCCTCGCGGAAGAAGCCTACACTGTCGGTCTCCATCGTTGTGGCGGGCGCGCCGCCGGTGATCTCGCACAGGAAGATGAGCTTGTAGGTCGCGAACGGGATCGGCGGGTGGCCGTGGGTGGCGCGGTCGTACACGGCGAGCAGCTTCACCGCGCGCGCCGTGTAGCCGGTCTCCTCGAACACCTCACGCTCGATAGCCTGCGACGGGGTGTCGCCCACGTCGGCCCAGCCGCCCGGCAGCGTCCACATGCCGTCGGAGCGCTCGCGTACCAGGAGGATGGCGTCGCCGTGAAAGATCGCCGCGCGCACGTCGATCTTGGGGGTGGTGTAGCCCGCATCGTGGGCGAAGAGCTCGCGCACCATGCGGATATCGGCTCCTGAGCCGGCGCTGGCGATCTCGGCGGCGATCTCACGCACCTGCTCGTAGCGCTCGATGTCGTACGGGTCGGTGCTGAACGTCAGCCCGGTCTGGGCGATGGCCTGGAGGCGCTGCGCCCAGATGATCCACTGTTCCAAGGCTCTCTCCCATTGTCCGTGGTCGCCTGTGTATTGTACCGCAACCCCCACGCGGGCCCGCTGCACCCAGGCAGCGAACAATACTGTCATCTGAAAGTGTCATTGGTGTCATATTCGCCACAGCTTCTCGGCGCTGCTTCAGGGTGACGGTTGCTGATGGCTGTAGCTGGAGAGGTACTAGTACAGATCGCTAACGGTACTCGTCTGGTGCAACCCTCCTGTCATCTTTAAATGAGATGATAGGCGATGAGGCGGAGTAGCCGACAAGAATGTCACGGCGGCTCCTCCCGCCGCATTCCGCTTTTGTCACTGAGGAGTCCATATGGGCGCACACACCAACCCACTGGTGCGAAGGGTAGCACGTGCAGCGGCCGGGATCGCAGCCGCGCTCGCACTCACGCTGCCCCACGTGCCCGCGTACGCGGCCACTGCGCCGGTGCTGGTCAAAGACATCAACCCCGGGGCGGTAGCGTCGAGTCCAGTTAACCTGACTGCCTTCGGCTCAAGCCTGCTTTTCGCCGCCAACGATGGCGTGGCTGGCAACGAGCTGTGGAAGAGCGACGGCTCGGACGCCGGCACAACGCTGCTCAAAAACATCTACGGTGGTGTGAGCAACTCCAACCCCAACAACATGGTCGTCGTCGGCCCCACGATGTACTTCGCTGCTACAGACGGTCCGAATGGAACAGAGCTGTGGAAGAGCGACGGCACCACCGGCGGCACCGTGCTGGTGAAGAACATTAACGCCGGCAGCGGTAACTCAAACCCCCAGCGTTTCGCGGCGATCGGCAGCACGGTCTACTTCATCGCTCAGACCGCCACCGCCGGCTATGAGCTGTGGAAAACCGAAGGCACGGACGCCG
>JBDLTZ010000224.1:0-6332 GCA_039805565.1 Chloroflexota bacterium
GAGACAAGTAGCGTGCCCCTCAGTCAGGCCGTTGGACGCCTCGTGGCTGAGCGCCGCCATCACTGTGTCCCGATCGCGCATACTGCCCCGAGCGAACTCCACCACTTCTGGTAGGCCACTCGCCTGCACGTTCGTGAGCCGCGGCGCCGTCGGTCAGGCTCTCTCGGAGGTGCCGGTGGTGGTATTCACCAGCGCACCGCACTTCGCCTCGATACGAGTCCATTATGGCTTGACACATGCGGCTCCGAGCATGGTATCATCGGCCGCGTAGCCGCGACACTGACCCGCGGCTGCGGACAAGCGAATGAGAGGCCCCCGACCATGTCTACGCAGCAGGCCGCGCTGGACTACCTAGATAATCACGACGAGAAGCTCTCGTACCTGGCCCGTCAGATCTGGGACCGCCCCGAGATCGCCCTGGAGGAGCGCTTCGCCAGCGCGCTCCTAGCAGACGAGCTCGAAGCCGCTGGCTTCGCAGTCGAGCGCAGTGTCGGCAACATGCCCACGGCCTTCACTGCTACCTGGGGTAGCGGCGCACCGATCATCGGCATTCTCGGCGAGTACGACGCCCTCCCCGGCCTGTCGCAGCGCCTCTCGGCTGACAGGGAGCCCATCCAGAGCGGCGGTCCCGGCCACGGCTGCGGCCACAACCTGTTCGGCGTGGCCAGCCTCGGCGCCGCCCTCGCGATGAAAGAGATCATGCAGGCCCAGAGGCTCGCCGGCACCGTGCGCTTCTACGGCTGCCCCGCTGAGGAGACACTGGTGGGCAAGACCTTCATGGCGCAGGCCGGCGTCTTCGATGACCTCGACGCCGCGCTAGCATGGCACCCCGGCGACGTCAACATGGCCTCGGCCGGCTCCTCGCTGGCCATGAACTCCTTCAAGGTCAACTTCTACGGCGTCGCCTCGCATGCCGCCTTCGACCCCCACAACGGCCGCAGCGCCCTGGACGGCGCGATGCTCATGGATATCGGCGTCAACTACCTGCGCGAGCACATCATCCCCGACGCCCGCATCCACAGCGTGATCACCAGCGGCGGCCAGGCCCCCAACGTCGTCCCAGCACACGCGCAGATCTGGTACTTCGTGCGCGCCCCGCGCCGCGACCAGGTGGACGCGATCTACGCCCGCGTGCTGGACATCGCCAAGGGCGCCGCGCTGATGAGCGGCACCACCTACGATATCGACTTCTTGACCGGCTGCTACGATATCCTGCCGAACCTGGCGCTTGCGCGGCTGATGATGGAGAAGATGCAGGCTGCCGGCGAGCTGAGCTTCACCGCCGAGGAGCAGGCCTTTGCCAGGCAGCTCCAGTCCACCTTCGCCCCCGGCGCAGTCGATGCGGTCTTCGAGCTCACGCAGCGCGGCGTGGCCTGTGAGCTCGATCCGGCGCTCAGGGAGACTCCGCTCTGGGGACAGGTACTGCCGCACAGCGAGGCGTTCTCGGTGCTTCCCGGCTCCACCGAGGTGGGCGACGTGAGCCAGATCGCGCCCACGGCCCAGGTGACGACAACCTGCTGGCCGCTGGGGACGCCCGGCCACAGCTGGCAGATCGTGGCGTCGTCGGGATCGAGCATCGGCTTCAAGGGGATGCTGCTTGCCGCGAAGACCATGGCGCTCACCGGGCTGGACCTTGTGACGCGCCCGGATGTGCTGGCCGAGGCGAAGGCGGAGTTCGCGCGCCGCAAGGAGGGCCGGCCCTACGTCTCGCCGCTTCCCGAGGGGGCGCTACCGCACTGACGTGCCCCGTTACTGAACCACAGAGGGCACTGAACGCACATCTCCCTCTGTGCGTTCAGTGCCCTCTGTGGCAACTCCTCCGCAGGCGCGGTCACGACACGTTCGTGACCACCTCCGGCGCGCGCCCACGGCGCAGCGACTGCACCACCGTCCAGACCAGCGCCGCCACAACCACCGGCACCACCAGCAGCATCGCGTTGGTGAACGTCTCCAGCGCCGGGTTGCGCGTCGCAACCAACACCAGGAAGGCGGTGTAAGCCACGTAGCTGCCGAGGAACACCGCGCCCTCCCAGCGCGCGATCGTGAAGCCCGTGAAGAAGATCGGCAGGCAGACCAGCGCCACCACGATCATGATCGGCATGTCGAACGAGATCATCAGCGGGTTGACGTTCAGCCCGCCCGGCGTGACCATCGCCGAGAGGCCCAGGATGCCGAGGATATTGAATATGTTGCTGCCCACCACGTTACCGATCGCGATGTCGCGCTCCTTGCGCAGGGTCGCGATGATCGAGGTAGCGACCTCGGGCAGCGACGTGCCCGCCGCCACAATTGTCAGGCCGATGATCAAGTCGCTCACGCCAAAGGCCCGCGCGATCGACGTGGCCGAGTCGATCAGGTAGCCCGCACCGAGCACCAGCGTGCCGAGGCCCACGAGGATCAGGCCCACCTGGTGTGCGATGTCGCCACCGCGCGTCGTGCCGCCCTTGCCGAGCAGCGAGCCGGCGATGAAGACCAGCGCGCCGAACCCGGCGAACCCGACGACCACCACATTGAACCAGCCGAAGGCGTAGCCAGCCGCCGCCAGCGCGAGCACGGCCAGTGCGCCCGCCAGCCAGAGCGGGCTCTTGCCGGCGATCGTGTCGATCGTGACCGGCTCCTCATTCCCCTTGGCCTGGGCCGTCTCGCGGCGGCTGGCGACGATCGACCAGACCGTGTAGACGATGATGCCGAGGAACAGAAGTGCGCCATCCACGAAGCTGATCGCGCCGTCCAGTGCCAGTACGAGCAGCAGCAGCGAGATGCCGATCATAAGCGGCACCTCGCGCCGCACCAGCTGCCGCGTCACTACCAGGGGCAGGATGAGGGCGCACGCGCCAAGGATGAATAGCACGTTGAAGATATTGCTGCCCACCACATTGCCCAAGGCGATGTCCGGGTTGCCGGAAAGCCCGGCCTGGATGCTCACTGCCATCTCGGGCGAGCTCGTGCCGAAGGCCACCACCGTCAGGCCGATCACCAGCGGCGAGATGCCGAACGCGGCCGCGACGCTCGACGCGCCGCGCACCAGCAGCTCGCCGCCCACCACCAGCAGCGCCAGCCCAGCAATCAGCATCGCAATGATAACAATATCCATTTATTGACCTCTCAGAGTCTGATGTGGAGAACAGTGTTTCACGAGGGGCGACCCCTCGCGCTCCCCTTTGGAGAGACACCCTGTGTTCCTCTTTGCGAGGGGCGACCTCTCGCGCTCCCCTGCGTCTCGTGCTCTCGTGTGGGGTAGGAGCTAGGGGTGAGGGTGCTCCAGCGCTGCCCCTGCCGCTCCTCGACCACGGCGCTCCTCGTAGGCCTGGAAGTCATCCACCACGGTGCCCCTCCAGCGCGGCACGCCCCTCCGGTAGGCGGCACGCCCGATCAGGTGGGAGGCCACCGGCGCCGTGAGAAACAGGAACAGGATCGCCGCCACCGCACGCGTCACCGCCCCGACCTCGGCCTGTGACACCGCCGCCGCCAGGAGCATCAGGCCCGCCCCGAGCGAAGAGGCCTTCGACACCGCCGACATCCGCAGGAAGACGTCCGGCATACGGACTACGCCGATCGCGGCGACCAGCAGCAGCAGCGCGCCGATCACCAGCAGCCCCACGCTCACGGCATCTTGCACCAGCTGCACAGGTCACCTCCACTCCAGGTAGTTCGCCAGCGCCACCGTCCCCAGGAACGTCACCAGCGTCACGACCAGCGCCACGTCCAGATAGGCCGTTTCCCCGGTGAGTACCACGTAGGCCGCCATCACCGCTACACCCACCGTGCTAAGCAGGTCCAGCGCAACCACCCGGTCCGGCAGGCTCGGCCCGCGCGCCAGCCGCACGAACGTCAGCGCCAGCGTAGCGGCCAGGATCGGCATCACCACATACATCACCGCCGGCGCGATCATCGGCACACCTCGCACACCGCGCGCTCGAAGCCCTCCTTGGTGGCGCTGCGGAACTCCTCTGCGCTCGTGACCTCGATCGCGTGGACATAGAGCGTCCGGCGGTCCTCGGAGACGTCCAGGCTGAGCGTGCCGGGCGTGAGCGTGATCAAGTTCGCCAGCATCGTGATCTCCACGTCACTCTTCAGGTCGAGCGGCACACCCACGATCCCCGGGCGCAGCCTGTCCAGCGGCGTGAAGAGCACCGCGCGGGTGACGTTGATATTCGCCACGACAATCTCCTTCAGCACGTAGCCCACGAAGCGCAGCACGGTGGTGACGCGTGCGAAGTAGGCCCCGGCGCCCGAGCGACGCCGCGCCAGGTACAGCAGCACGTAGCCCAGCCCGAAGCCGAAGACCAGGTTCGGCAGGTCGAACGCACCGACGAGCGCGCACCACGCCAGTGCCAGAAGCACGTTGAGCAACAGCATTGCGCCCCCTCCTACCGCAGCGCCACGTCGCCGCGCACAGCCGCTATGTACTCCGCCGGATCGACCAGCTGCTCGGCGGCGCGCAGCGCCAGCTCGTAGAACGGCTGCGCGCCCAGGCCGATCACAACTGTGATCAGCGCCAGCCCCACCACCGGCGCCAACATCCAGCCCAGCCCGCGCGTGTCCGGCGGGGCCGGCTCGGCGGGGGCCTCCTTCCAGAAGACCTCGGCCCAGATCTTGGTCATCGAGTAGATCGTCAGCAGGCTCACCATCAGCGCCACCGCCACGATCACGTACTGCCCGGCGTCGAGCCCGGCCTTCACCAGCGTGTACTTGGCCCAGAAGCCCGAGAGCGGCGGGAAGCCCGCCAGCGAGAAGGCCGGCACCAGGAACAGCGCCGCAAGCAGCGGGTGCAGCCGGTAGACCCCGCCGAGACGCGCCAGGTCGTACGAGCCGCGCAGCCGCTGCACCACACCGCTCACCAGGAACAGGTTCGTCTTGACGATGATGTGGTGGATGATGTAGAACACCGCGCCCGCCAGCGCCAGCGGCGTGAAGAGCGCCAGGCCCATCAGCATGTAGCCGATCTGGCTGACGATGTGGAACGACAGGATGCGGCGGAACTCGTTTTGGGCCGCCGCGCCGAGCACGCCCGTCACCATCGTCGCCCCGGCCAGCGCCAGCAAGATGGTGTGGGTGTAGGCCACATCCTGCGTGAAGAGCAGCGTGAAGACCCGCACCAGCGCGTAGACCCCCACCTTCGTCAGCAGCCCGGCGAAGATCGCCGAGACCGCCACCGGCGGCGTGTGGTAGCTGGCCGGCAGCCAGGCGAACAGCGGGAATATGGCGGCCTTGATGCCGAAGGCTACCAGGAACAGCATCGCCAGCGTCAGCACCAGCCCCGGCTGCTCCAGGCCCCTGAGCTGCACCGCCAGATCCGCCATATTGAGCGTCCCGGCCACGCGGTAGAGCACCCCCACCGCCGCCAGGAACAGCGCAGACGAGAGCAGATTGAGCGTGACGTACTTCATCGCGCCCTCGAGCTGCGCGCGCTCGCTCCCGAGCGCCATCAGCACGAAGGAGGACATCAGCAGGATCTCGAACCAGACGTACAGGTTGAAGATGTCGCCGGTGAGGAACGCGCCGTTGATCCCCATGATCATCACGTGCAGCACCGGGTAGTAGCCGAACGACTCGCGCCGGGCGTCCACCGCCGCCAGCGAGTAGATCGCCACCGCCAGCGTTAGCACGCCGGTGATCGTGACCATAATCGCGCTGAGCAGGTCGGCCACGAAGGTGATGCCGAACGGCGCCGGCCAGTTCCCGGCCTGGGTCGCCTGGATGCCGCGCTGATCGACTTCGATCAGCAGCCAGGCCGAGAAGGCTAGCAGAGCGGCGGCCCCAACCACGCTCAGAGCGCGCTGGAGGCCCCGGCTGCGCCAGGCGAACAGGCAGGCGATCGCGGTGGCGAACGGCACCACCACCGGCATCAGGAGCAGCGCGCTCATCGCCCGACCTCCGTTTCTCGAACGTAGTCCACGTCGTCCACCCCTGTGCGCTGGAAGAGGCGCTTGAACAGCACCATCGCGAAGGCCTGCACCCCAAAGCCGATCACGATCGCCGTCAGGATCAGCGCCTGCGGCAACGGGTCGGCGTACGCTCCGCTCAGGGCCGCCTCGCCCGGTGCGATCAGCGGCGGCACGGCGCGGGTGAGCCCGCCCACGGTGAAGATCAGCAGGTTGGCGGCGTGGCCCAGCAGCACGAGCCCGAGGATGATCTTCACGATGCTGCGCCGCATCATCATGTACAGGCCGGCGGCGTACAGGACGCCGATCACGAGCGCCCACATCAGCTCCACGCAGCCACCTCGCTCTCCTCCCGCTCCTTCGCGGCCGCCGGCAGCTCCCGCGCGGTGGCGGGCTCGGCCAGGGCCTCGGTGGGCGGGCTGTCCATCAGGGAGAAGATAATCGTCA
>JBDLTZ010000225.1:0-11953 GCA_039805565.1 Chloroflexota bacterium
ATGTAGCCGCGGTTGGCGATGATCACGGGGAAGGGGCCGCGGCCCTTCGGCACGTGCAGCAGCCCGGTGAGGCGCAGCCCGTCCGAGGGGTAGCTGATGCGGTAGGTGGTGTAGCTGCGCGCGCGGATCCAGACGGCGCCGATCGCGATCTCTCCCTCGCCGGTGGCGCGGGCCCGGAGTGCGTCGGGGGTCAGGGCAGCTACGGGGTCGGGCGGGGCAGGCTCCTGCGCCGAGGCGTGCGTGGGGAGCGCGGTGAGGAGCAGGGCGAGCAGGAGGAGCGAAAGGAGCTTCTTCATGGTCTCCCCGCTGGTGAAGTGTGGGGAGGCCGCACCTCCCCACGCGGAAACAACCTACTTCATGCGCTCCAGGTACTCGCCGGTGCGCGTGTCCACTTTGACATAGTCCCCTTGGTTGACGAACCCCGGCACCGAGATCACCGCGCCGGTCTCGAGCGTGGCTGGCTTGTTGACGCTGGTGGCCGTGTCGCCGCGCACCGCGACGCCCGTCTCGACCACCTCGAGGGTCACGTGCGGCGGGAGCTCCACGCCGAGGATCTTGGTCTCGTCGTAGAACAGCACGTCCGCCATATCGTTCTCCTTGAGGAACTGCGCGCCATCGCCCACGGTGTCCTCGGGGATCTCGAGCTGCTCGAACGACTCGGTGTCCATGAAGTGCATCCGGTCGCCGTCGCGGTAGAGGTACTGCATCGTGCGCTTCTCGACGCGCACGATCTCGATGTCGGAGCCGGCCCGCACCCGCTCCTCGATCGTCTTGCCGCTCTGCACGTTCTTCAGCTTCATGATCACCATCGCGCGCCAGTTGCCGGGGGCGTGGTGGTAGAACTCCGTCACACGGTGCAGCTGGCCGTTCCAACGGATCATAATGCCGGTGCGAAGGTCCGAAGTGGTCGCCATAAGAGTATTCTCCACAACAAAAGCCGCCCAGCGTGGTTGAGCGGCGCGGTCAAGCCGGTTACGTTTAGCTCCGAACATTATAGCAGATCGCCACGCCCCCCGTCAAAGCTGTGATCATACGATCACATTCCGATCTGATACTGAGCGCGGGGTTCGATTAGACCTACTGGCTGGTGGAGGTCGAGCTCGGCGGGGCGCGGAACGAGTACGGCGGCGGCGCCGTGGGCGTAAGCTCGGGCGGGCCTGGCTCTAGCGTCTTCGTCCCGACCGAAGAGAGCCGCAGGGCGCGCCCGCGCGTTTCCAGGGCGCGCTCTGCGGCATGGCGTGTCATTTGTAGCGAGGCAACGAACGTGAACAATCGACGATAAAACGTGACATGGTTGGGGAGGCCCGGCGGCGCTTCGCGTTGGCGGGGTACACGCCATATGAGGTATGATAGGTGTATCCCACGCGCGACAGAGGAGCATGCGATGATGCAGACCACTCTCCCGCGGCTCACCGCCTCGGGCAAACAGATCGACACCTCGCCGGAGCACTTCGGCGAGCTCGAACCCGCCACCCATCTGCTCGGCGACCCGGAGGCGCTCCGCACCCGGATGCTGCAGGAGGGCTACCTCTACCTGCCCGGCTATCTAGACCGTGACGAGGTGCTCGAGTCCCGCCAGGTAATGGCGGAGCGGCTGGCCGCGGCCGGCCACCTGGACCCGCGCTACCCCGCGAGCGCGATGAAGGCCCACCCCGACACCACTGTGAAGTTCATGCCGGACCTGGCGAAAGACAACCCCAAGCTTCAGCGCCTGCTGTACGGCGGCCGCATGATGGATTTCTTCGGCCTGTTCCTCGGCGGCCCGGTACGTCACTACGACTTCACCTGGGTGCGCGCGGTCTCGCCGGGGCGCGGAACGCCCACGCACATGGACGTGGTGTACATGGGGCGCGGCACCAAGAGCCTGTACACCGCCTGGACACCGCTCGGCGATGTCCCGCTCACGACGGGCGGGCTGCTCCTGCTGGAGCGCTCGCACCGCCACCAGCGCCTCAACGAGGGGTACGGCAGCAAGGACGTGGACACCTACTGCGAGAACAAGGTCGGCGAGGGGTATACGCGCATGGGAGGCGGCGGCAACATCCGCGACGGCGGGTGGCTGTCGGACAATCCGGTGAAGCTGCAGCGGAACCTGGGAGGGCGCTGGCTCACGGCGGACTACCGTGCCGGCGACCTGCTGGTGTTCACGGTGTTCCTGGTGCACGGCAGCCTGGACAACGGCTCCGACGAGGTCCGCCTCTCGACAGACACGCGCTACCAGCTGGCCTCGGAGCCGGTGGACGAGCGCTGGGTGGGCGAGGAGCCGATCGGGCACGGCCCCGCCGGCAAGAAGGGGATGATCTGCTAATATGAGGTGTGACGTGTTGTGGGCTATGGACCACAACACGGCACGTGTGTGTGTCGGCCCCCCTCTTCCGCGGCAGGGAGAGGGACAGGGGGTGCGGGCGCTTCGGCACAGCCCCCAGCGCTTTTAAGGGAGAGGGAACATTGAACGCCGAAGAACTCAGGACGCTCCAGGCCCCGCTCAAGGACCGCTACCGCGCCGAGCCCGACGCGGCGCTGATCACGCTGAAGGCCGCCGGCGAGCTCGGCGAGGGGATCACCTGCAAAGTCACCACCGGCAAGGCGCTGGTGGAGGCCGGCTTGCACCCCGCCACCGGCGGCGATGGGCTCTCGCTCTGCTCGGGGGACATGCTGCTCGAGGCACTGGTGGCCTGCGCGGGGGTCACGGTGCGGGCGGTGGCAACGGCGATCGGGGTGGAGCTGCGCGGCGGGCGGGTCGTGGCCGAGGGTGACCTGGACTTCCGCGGGACGCTGGGGGTGAGCAAGGAGGCGCCGGTGGGCTTCCGCGCCATCCGGCTGCGCTTCGAGCTGGACACCGACGCCGAGCAGGAGAAGCTGGACACGTTGCTGAAGCTCACCGAGCGCTACTGCGTCGTGTTCCAGACGATCAAGGGCGCGCCGGAGATGTCGGCGTCGTACGTCGTCGCCGCGTAGCAGCCGTGGGTGCTGCATAGCGAAGGGGTCTGAGGGTGGTATGCCCTCAGACCCCTTCTGCTTTGGAACCGGCAGCCCCTTCCAGACTCCTCGGGGGCTGGTTTACTCGGCCGCCCAGAACCCGAAGACACCCGCCATCTCGCGCAGGGCGGTTTGGGCCGCGGTCACATCGCCGCCGGCGCCGGCCGTCTCCAGGATGGCGCCCGAGAGCGCCTCGATCTGCGCCAGGGCCGCCGGCGTGTCGAGGTCGTCGGCGAGGGCCGCGAAGTAGGCAGTGCGCGTCTCGGAGGCGTCGAGAGCCTGGCCGGAGCCGCTCTGGGCCGCCAGGGCCGCCTGCAGGCGCTCGACCTTGCGCTCGGTGGCCGTCACGTCGGCGCGGATGTAGTCGAAGTCCTCACGGTACGGGAAGGACATCAGGTACCAGCGCAGGGCATCGGCCGGGTGCTGCTTCACCGCGTCGCGGATGAAGACCAGGTTGCCGAGCGACTTGCTCATCTTCTCGCCGTCGAGCCAGGTCAGGCCGCCGTGGACCCAGAAGCGCACGAAGGGGCGCTCGCCGGTGGCCGCCTCGGTCTGGACGATCTCGGAGGGGTGGTGCGGGAAGATCAGGTCGCGCCCACCGCCGTGGATGTCGAGCTGCGGCCCGAGGTAGCGGGTGGACATAGCCGTGCACTCGATGTGCCAGCCGGGGCGGCCGGGGCCCCAGGGGCTGGGCCAGGTCGGGTCGCCGGGGTTGCCCGTCTGCCACAGCACGAAGTCGAGCGGGTCGTCCTTATGCGGGTCGCTGGGGTTGTTGCCGCGCTGGTTGGCGAGCTCGAGCAGCTCGGCGTAGCCGGGCAGGCGTGCCATCTCACCGTAGGTCGGCTCCTGGGACACATCGTAGTAGACGTTGCCGTCGCGGACGTAGGCGTGGCCGGAGGCGACGAGGCGCTCGACGATCGCGATCATGCCGTCGATCTCCTCGGAGGCCTTGGGGAAGTAATCGGGCGGGATGAGGTTCAGGGCGCGGCAGTCCTGCACGAACTGGGCCACCTCGCGCTCGGCGAGGTCGCGCCAGCCGACGCCGTCGCGGTTGGCGCGCTCGAAGAGCGGGTCGTCCACATCGGTGACATTCTGGCAGTAGCTCACCTGGCCGCCCTGGGAGCGGATGTAGCGGATCAGAACATCGAAGATCAAGAAGGTGTGCGCGTGGCCGACGTGGGTGGTGTCGTAGGGGGTCACGCCGCACACATACAGTGTCAGCGCGCGGTCGCGGGGGATCTCCAGCTCAGCCTTTCGGCCGCGGAGGGTGTCAAATAACAGCATAGCCGACCGATTGCTCCTCGTTAGCAGCCTCATCACCGGCGGTCACCGGCGGTCGCACGGCGACGATCGTGATGTCGTCGTGCTGCTCCGCGGTGGCCATGTGGTCGTAGACGCGGGCGAGCACCAGCTCCACCAGCGCCCGCACGTCGCCGAACGTTTTCTGGTCGGCGACGGTCTCCTCCAGCCGATCGAACCCGAACAGGTCGCCGGACGGGCCGTGCGCCTCTACCACGCCGTCGCTGACGAGCAGGAGCCCCTCGCCGGGGTCGAGCTCGACGAGCGCCTCCTGGTAGATGGCGCCTACCATCGAGCCGAGGGGCAGGCCGCCGACCTCGACGAAGCGGTTGCCGTGGGGCGAGATCACTACCGGGGCGATCATGCCGGCGTTAGCAATACGCACAGTGTGCGCGTGTGGATCGAACACCGCGAACAGCAGCGCGGCGTTCATGTGGTTGGCCCGGAGGCGCGGCGCCAGCAGCTGGTTGAGGGCGGTGAGCACCTGGGCGGGGTACTCGAACTGGCGGCCCTGCGACTCGACGGCGCTGGAGGTGAGCGCCATGATCAGGGCGGCGCCGATCCCCTTGCCGGACACGTCGCCGATCGCGATCGCGGCGCGGCCCTCCGGCAGGGCGAGGTAGGTGTAGAAGTCCCCGCCGACGTCGTAGGCCGGGATGGAGCGGGCGTAGACGGCGAGGGACTCGCCGTTCCAGGGTGGGCGCTCAGGGAGCAGGCCCACCTGGATGTCGCGCGCGAGGGCCAGGCCCTTGCGGAGCTGCTCGTTCTGCTGCTCGATCTCTGCGAGCGAGGCCTCGAGGTGGTCGGCCATCTGGTTGAACGCGGTGGCCACCTCGCCGAGCTCGTCGTCGCCGAGGGCGGTGATGCGGTGGTTGAGGTGCCCCTCGCCGAGGGCCATGGCGCCGGCGCGCAGGGCGCGGAGCGGGCGGAGGAAGCGCTGCGCCTGACGGAAGGCCCAGATCAAGGCCAGCACACCCACCAGCATCACCAGTGTGGTGAGCAGGAGGGCGCTGCGGCGGACGCTGGCGAAGGCGTCGGCAGAGGGTTGCTCGACCACCACCGCCCAGCCGGTGCTGCGGCTGTCTTCGCCGTGGCTCACCGGGGTGAACGCGCCGATGACCGCCTCGCCGCGGGCGCCGAAGTACTCGGCGGCGCCCTCGTCGGAACGCACCAGGCGCCAGATCTCGCGCGGCGGCTCGAAGGCGGGCTGGCCGTCGTCGAGGAGCACCGCACCGGTGTCGGCGGCGACCAAGTAGGCGTGGCTGGTGTCGGCCTCGGTGGCGAGGCGCAGCTCGCGGGCGATCGGCTCGGCGCTGATCTCGGCCTGCAGGGCGCCTACGACCGAGCCGGCGTCGTTGCGCAGCGGCATCGAGACGGTGAAGCTGAGCCGGCCGTCGCGGCTGGGGCTGATTGGGGTGTATGAGGTGGCGCCGAACTGCAGCGCGCGCCGCACCGCGTCGTCGCCTGAGAGGTCGTGCAGCTGGTCCGCCTGGGTGGCCTGGAGCCGGTAGACGCGCAGCCGCTCGCGGCCCGCGTCGTCTATCACCGCGAGGTCGATCAGATCTGGGAAGTTGCGCGCCTGGACGTCCTGGGCGGCCTCGGTGAGCTGGGTGGTCGAGACGCCCTGGCGCACCTGGAGCGCGTAGCTTTCGAGCTGGCGCTGGAGCGCGCCTACGTAGCGGGAGATGTCGCGCGCCACCCTGTCGGCGCTCGAGCGCTGCTCGCTGTACACCGTGGCCCGCTCGGTGTTGAGGTTGATGAATAGCAGGAGCGCGCCCACCAGGAGCAGGGGGAGCGTAGAGGAGATCAGATATGACCAGCGCAAGCGGCTGGAGATACTGCGACGGGCGCCCTTCTCAGCGGTCGGCGGAAGCTCGCCTTCCTCAGGCTGCCCCCCGGTTGACGGACGGCGCATAGCGGCTCCAGAGCGGGGAAATTGCGGTCGCTTGCGTAAGGGCAATGATTATTATACCATACGAGCGCCTGGTCTGCGACGCACAGAAGAGACGGATCCGTAAAGCGTAATTCGCGCTCCGCACTGTCATAGACGATGCAAACCGGCCCGTGGTTTCGGATTACGGATTACGCACACCACCCATGCACATCGGGATCGACATCAGCCGGATCGCGGTGGCGGCCCGCACCGGCACCGAGCACTACACCTACGAGCTGCTGGCGGCCATCGCCCGGCGTGACCGCGCCACGCGCTACACGCTGTACTGCAACCGCACGCCGGAGGACCTGCCGCCGCTCGGGACGAACTTCGCCCTGCGGCCCATTCCGCTGCCGCGCCTCTGGACGCACGCCCGCCTCTCAGCCGAGCTGCTGCGCCGCCCGCCCGATGTGCTGTTCGTGCCGGCCCACGTGATTCCGCTGGGAGCGCCGCTGGCCCGCCACACCCGCGCGGTGGTGACGGTGCACGACCTCGGGTACCTGCGCTTCCCACAGGCCCACACGCGCGCCCAGCGCCTCTACCTGCGCCTCTCGACGGTCTGGAGCGCCCGCGTGGCCGCGCGCGTGATCGCGCCCTCGGCCGCCACGAAAGAGGACCTGGTGCGCCTGGCGGGGGTCTCGGCGGCCAAGATCGCGGTGGTCCACCATGGGGTTGGGCGCCAGGGGGAGGGGGAGATCGGTGGGCGGCGACGGGTGTGGGAGCTGGTGGGCGGGGAGACGCCGTACTTCCTCTACGTGGGGACGATCCAGCCGCGCAAGAACCTGGCGCGGCTGATCGAGGCGTTCGCGCAGCTGAGCACCCTGCACCCCGAGGTCGGCGCCCGGCTGGTGCTCGTGGGCAAGCGCGGCTGGCTGGCGGAGGGGATCGAGCGGCGCGCGGCTGAGCTCGGGGTGGCCGACCGGGTGCGCTTCACAGGGTACGTGCCGGACGAGGAGCTGCCGGCACTGTTCGCGGAGGCGCTGGCGTTTGTGTTCCCCTCGCTCTACGAGGGGTTCGGCATGCCGGTGCTCGAGGCGATGGCGGCGGGCGCGCCGGTGCTGACCTCCACTACCTCCTCGCTGCCGGAGGTGGCGGGCGACGCGGCGCTGCTGGTGGACCCCGAGGAGACCGGGGCGATCGCGGCGGGTCTGGCGCGGCTCGCGACCGAGCCGGCGCTGCGCGCGGAGCTGCGCCGGCGGGGCTACGACCGCGCGGCGCAGTTCAGCTGGGACCGCTGCGCGGAGGAGACGCTCCAAGTACTGAGTGCTGAGGAGCCAGTGCTGAGGAGCCAGTACTGAGGAGCCAGTACTGAGAAGCCAGCACTCAGCACTCAGGACTCAGCACTCAGGACTCAGCACTCACCTCGCGAGCGGGCTCCCCGGCACCCACACCCCCAGCGAGGCCAGCACCAGCTCGCAGTACATCATGTTGGCCCACGAGAACCACGGCCGGGTGAACTTCGCCGGGTCGTCCACGTCGAACCCCTCGTGCATCATGCCCGCGCCGGCGTCAGTGCGCTCCATCAGCTCCAGCAGCCGCTCGCGCTCGGCGGGATCCGTTGCGGTGAGCCCCTGCATCGCCAGCGCGATGTGCCAGATGTAGCGCGGCGGCGTGTGGGGGCTGCCCACGCCCTCGGCGGCCGTCCCCCGGTAGAAGAACGGGTTCGACGGGCTCAGCACGAAGGCGCGCGTCCGCAGGTAGAGCGGGTCGTCGGGCGCGCACCAGCCGAGGTACGGCAGTGAGAGCAGGCTCGGCACGTTAGCGTCGTCCATGAGGGTGTAGTTGCCCAGGCCGTCGGTCTCGTAGGCGTAGATCTGGCCGTGCTCGGGGTGCTCCACCGTGGCGTGCGCGGCGATGCCGGCGCGGATCTCGGCCTCGAGCGCGCGGGCCTCGTCGCGCAGGGCCGCGTCGTCCAGGGCTTGGGCGATCTCGGCCAGGTAGCCCAGGGCCACCGCCGCGAACATGTTCGAGGGCACCAGGTAGCCGTAGACGCACGCGTCGTCGCTGGGGCGGAAGCCCGACCAGGTCATCCCGGTCTCGGCCACCGGCGCGCCGCGCCCCTCGTGCGAGAGGGTGTCGGTGGGCGGGCAGTTGCGCCGCACGAAGCTGTAGCGGGAATTGGCGTGGCGCTGCTCGGTGCGCCAGGTGCGGAGGATGCGCTCGGCCGCCTCACGGAATGTGGCGTCGAGGTGGGCGGTGTCGCCGGTGGCGCGCCAGAGCAGGTAGGCGAGCTGGAGCGGGTAGCAGAGCGAGTCCACCTCGTACTTGCGCTCCCAGAGCCAGTCGTTCATCTCGGTCTCGTCGGCGGCGTCCCAGCGGCGGCCGTTGGACTCGGCGTTGAAGGCGTTGGCGTAGGGGTCGATCGTGACGTAGCGCATCTGGCGGCGCACCACGCCGGCGATCATCGCGGCCACTTCGGGGTCGTGGGCGGCCAGCGCGAGGTACGGGCGCACCTGGGCAGCTGAGTCGCGCAGCCACATGGCCGGGATGTCGCCGGTGATCACGAAGGTGGTGCCGTCCGGCATCGGCTGCATGGTCGTGGTGATGGTGTTGGTGAAGCAGGTGCGGAACATGGCGGCGCGGCGGGGGTTGCCCTCCAGGCGGCGCTCCACATCCCGGATGAAGAACTCGACGGCGGGGGTGATCTGCATACGGGTCTCCTGTATCGCTGAGGGACAGCCGCCCCATTGTACAGGACGTCCTGCGGGTGGGGGAAAGCGCGGCCAGGTATGGTATTCTGGTGATCCCTCTGTTGAGCTAACCCGGAAGGAACCACTGTGCTCTCGCTCGGAACTCGCGCCCGCTCGGCCGCGTCGCGCATCTCCCCGCCCGTCCGCCGCGTACTCGCCCACAGCCTGATCTTCGGCCTCTCGATCAGCATCGCCGATCTGCTGTTCAACTTCTATCTGGTGAGTCTTGGCTACGCCGCCGACGCCGCGGGCCTGCTCTCTACGATCTACCGCGCTGCGGGGGTTGTGCTGGGTCTGCTGATCGGCGCCCTGATCGACCGCGCGGGGCCGCGCCGGTCACTCATGGTGGGGGCGCTGCTGTTCGCCATAAGCTGGACGCTGGTGCTGGTCGCGCCCTCGTTCGAGCTGCTGGCGCTGAGCTACTTCCTGGCCGGGGCTGCCAACGTGCTGACGATCACCTCCTCGGTGCCGCTGCTCACCGGCATGACGCGCGACGACGAGCGGGCCTCGATCTTCGGGTTGAACGCGTCGGCAGCGCTGATCATCGGGCTGCTGGGCAGCGTGGCAGCGGGCGTGCTGCCGTCGCTGGCGGCGGGCGTGCTGAGCGTGGGGCCGCAGGACACGCCGGCCTACCGGGCGGCGCTGGCCATGGTGGTGGCGCTGGCGCTCGCCTCGGTCCTGCCGGTGCTGCGGCTGCGGGCGGGTGTGGCGCGGGCGGGCGGGGCGACGGAGGCTGTGGAGGAGCCGGCCCGGCACACGCGGCTCGGGCTAGTGCGCCTGGCGCTGCCGTCGCTGGCGCTCGGGCTGGGCGCGGGGCTCTTCCTGCCGTTCCAGAACCTGTTCTTCCGGCAGCAGTTCGGCCTGAGCGACGCGGCGGTGGGGGCGATGCTGGCCTGGGCAGCGGGCGGCATGGGTCTGGGCGCGCTGCTGGGTGGGTTGGTGAGCGCGCGGCTGGGGTTGTGGCGTGCGGCGTGGGTGCTGCGGCTGCTGTGCGCCCCGGCAATGCTGATGCTGGCCGCGCCGGCACTGCTCCCGGCGGCGGCGGGGTTCTTCCTGCGTGGTCTGTTCGTGGGGGCGAGCTTCCCGCTCAACGACGCGCTGGTGATGCAGAACACCTCGGCGCGCCAGCGCGGCACCGCGGTGAGCCTGATGAGCATGCTGTGGTCGCTGGGGTGGGCGGCGTGCTCGTCGATCAGCGGCTGGCTGCAGGTCCAGTATGGCTTCGGGCCGGTGATCGTGGCGGCGTCGCTGGCCTACGTGCTCTCGGCGCTGGCGATCGCCACCCAGCGCTTCGAGCGGGGGTGAGTGCTGAGTGCTGAGTGCTGAGTGCTGAGTATGGCTGAGGCGTCAGTCAGAGTCGTGAGTCGTGAGGGCCGCGGCACGACCGAGCTAGTGTTCAGCGTTCGGCCTTCAGCGTTCGGCCTTCAGCGTTCAGCGTTTGACGTCAGCGCCAGCGCGCGCTCGAGCAGGTCGGGGGCGTCGGCGGGGAGCTGGACCACGCCGGGCAGGCGCGCGAACCAGGCCTTCTGGCGGCGGGCAAAGGCGTGGGTGTTGAACTTGAGGCGCTGCACGGCCTCCTGCAGCGTGCACTCGCCGGCGAGGTAGGGCTGAAACTCGCGGTAGCCGAGGCTTGACATGGCCGGGAGCTCCCAGCCGTAGCCGTGGGCCACCAGGCCACGCACCTCGTCCAGCAGACCCGCGGCAAGCATCGCGTCCACGCGCGCGTCGATCCGGGCGTAGAGTACGGGCGTCGGCAGCGTGAGCCAGATCACGCGCGCGTCGTAGGGCGGGGCCTGCATGGTGCGCTGCGCCGAGATCGGCACCCCCGTGAGCTCGAAGACCTCGAGTGCGCGAATGACGCGGCGCACGTTGCTGGCCATGATCCCCGTGGCAGCCTCGCGGTCTACGGCCGCGAGGCGCGCGTGGAGGGCCTCGGCCCCATGCTCTGCGGCCTCGCGCTCCAGGCGGGCGCGCAGCTCGGGGTTGGGGGCGACGCGCGGGAGCTGCCAGCCCTGGAGGATCGCCGCGAGGTACTGGCCCGTGCCGCCGGCGAGGATCGGGGTGCGCCCACGGGCCGTACTATCGGCGACCGCTGCCGTGGCGAGGTCCTGGTAGGTCGCCAGAGAGAACTCGTCGTCTGGCTCGGCGATGTCGATCAGGTGGTGCGGGGCGGCCTTGCGCTCCTCGGGGGTGGGCTTGGCGGTGCCGATGTCCATCAGGCGGTAGACCTGGCGCGAGTCGGCCGACACCACTTCGCCGCCGAGCCGCCGCGCGAGGGCGATAGCCAGCGACGTCTTCCCCACGGCCGTGGGGCCTACCACGGCCAGCAGCCGGGTGCGCTCATGCACGCTCATAGCTCAGATCGCCCAGCGCTGGTCATCGGATCGTGTGCCAGGGCACCAGCATGCCGGTGGGCTCCTCGCGGACGCGGGGCCGCTTGAGGCGGATCTGCTCATGCGCGCGGCGCAGACGCACTGCGAGGCGGAAGGCCTTGCGCTCGCCATACTTCGCGATTGAGAAGCTGGTGCGGCCGAGCTTGCCTGACTCCTTCCGCCAGGTGACCTCAAAGACGTCGTAGCTGTCCTTCATGCGGCGGCGGACGCCGAGGACGCCGGTGGTGTTGCGCCGGTGCGAGGCTACCACCACCTGCTCGGTGCGCGGCTTGCCGAGCTCGCGCTCGGTGCGGTCGCGCCACAGGATGGCCTCGTCGAGCGCCGCGAGGCCGTCGCCGTATTTCTTGTCGCTGAAGAACTTCATATGGGTCACGCCGTCCCAGCGGACGCGCACAAAGTAGCCGAATGTTCTCTTTGGTGGGTGATCAACACGAGTGATACTCTTATAGCGCGTTGTTTTCGCGCGTGCCATGTTGGGCTCCAGCAGATGGAGAAGCACCTTTTCATTTGATAACGCAGATGTGATTATACGGCAAATCCAGCAGCTTACGCGTATTAGAGCCGCGGGGCCAGGGCGGCGCCCCAGGGGTTTTTGCGCCACGCCTCGTACGTGCGGCGGTACACGTCGGCGGTGTGCGCGGCGATCTTCGCCCAGCTGT
>JBDLTZ010000226.1:0-52708 GCA_039805565.1 Chloroflexota bacterium
GAAGGTGACGGGGCCGGGGATCGCCTTCGTCTGCCTCGACGGCGAGATCGTGGAGTATACGCTGGACGCGGGCCAGACGCTGAAGGTGGACACCGGCCACGTGGCTATGTACGAGCCGACGGTGGACTTCGACATCGAGATGGTGAAGGGGTTCAAGAACATCCTGCTCGGCGGTGAGGGGCTGTTCCTGACGACGCTGCGCGGGCCGGGGCGCGTCTGGCTCCAGACGATGCCGACCATGAACCTGGCGAAGGCGGTGGCACCGTACATCGGCCCGGTGGGTGGCAGCAGCAGCGGCGGCGGCAACATCGGCAACGTGATCGGCGGGCTGCTGGACGGGTAGCACGGGACGCCGAAAGCCTATCGGGATCGGGGCGCGGAGCTACGGCTCCGCGCCCCGCCTGCTTGCTGGCACGGCGGTTGCCTACCGGCACGTCAGGAGGGCGACGATGACCGAGCGGGCGAGCGAGCCGCGGGCGGACGATGAGGGGCGTGAGGCGCTGGCCGAGCGCGCGATGGCGGTGCACGTGCGTCTGGGCGAGGAGTACGGCATCCGGCCGTGGGCAGCGCGCCGCGAGCCGCTGCACGAGCTGATCTCAACGATCCTCTCGCACCGCACGACCGGGGCGAACGAGGCGAAGGCCTTCCGCCAGCTGTGGGAGGCGTACGGCAGCTGGGAGGCGATCCGCGACGCACCGGTGGAGGGTGTGGCCGAGGCTATCGCGCCGGCGAACTGGCCCGAGCAGAAGGCGCCGCGGATCAAAGCCGTGCTAGCGCAGATCATTGCTGAGCGCGGCGCGCCGAGCATCGACTTCCTGGCCGACCTGACGCCCGAGGAGGGTATGGCCTGGCTCCAGTCCCTGCCAGGCGTCGGGCCGAAGACGGCGTCGCTGGTGCTGCTGTTCTGCTTCGGCAAGCCGGTGCTGCCGGTCGACACCCACGTGCACCGGGTGAGCGGCCGGATCGGCCTGATTGCGCCGCACGTCAGCGCCGAGCAGGCCCATGAGCTGCTGCCGCGCCTGCTCCCGCGCAACGCCGCGACCCTGTGGAACTTCCACCTGAACGTGCTGCGCCACGGCCAGCGGGTGTGCGTGTGGGGCGTACCGCGCTGCGAGCAGTGCGTGGTGCGGGAGCTGTGCGACTACTATCGCAGCGGTGGACCGAAGGCTGGAGGCCAGCTGCCGGGGACCGAGAGCTGACGAGCGTCCGTCGTCCGTCGTCTCATCTGGCTGTGGTAGAATATCTGTGTGCGGCATCTGGTCGCCGTTTTTCCACGATCGCGCGAGTAAAGCTATGTCGGCGCTGTCACGGTTCGAGAGCCTGATGGAGAATATGGTTGAGGGGTCAGTGGCACGGCTGTTCCGCAGTCCGGTGCAACCGGCCGAGATCGCCAAGCGCCTCGAGCGCGCGATGGAGACTCACCAGACGATCAGCGTCAAGCGCATCATCGTGCCGAACGTCTACCGCGCGTTCCTGAACCCACAGGACATGACAGCGTTCGCGCCGATCCGCGCCGAGGTAGAGCGCGAGATGGCCACCTACCTGGCGGACCTGGCGCAGGAGCGTGGCTTCAGCATGCTCGAGCACCCGCGCGTCGAGCTGGCCTCGGACGCCGGAGTGCCACGGCGCTCCATCCAGGTGGTGGCGGAGACGCAGGCGGCCACGGGCGGCGACGCGAACAGCCAGACGCAGGTGATCCAGCCGGCGCAGAGCCAGGCAGCCCCCACGGCGCGGGCGCGGCTGCTGCTCTCCTCGCGCGGCGGCACGCATGTGATCCCGCTGGAGAGCACGCTGCTGACGGTGGGGCGCGGCCTGAACAACGACATCATCCTCGAGGACACGCGCGTCTCGCGGCACCACGCGCAGCTGCGCTACCGGGCGCGCCGCTTCTGGGTCACCGACACCGGCTCCACCAACGGCACGTTCGTGAACGGCGAGCAGGTGACGGAGCGGGCGCTGCGCGACGGCGACATCATCTCGCTCGGGGGGCTCGAGCTCATGTTCAAAGAGTCGTGAGCCACGAGTCTTGAGTCTTGAAGTCTGGGCGGGCGCCCAGATCCCAGTGATCACGACTGACAACTCAGAACGCACCCAATGCTCGACATCGCCAACACGTCGATCGATATTATCATCCTGCTGCTGCGCGTCGCGGTGGTGCTGCTTCTCTACTTCTTCCTCTGGCAGGTGCTGCGCTTCGTGATGCGGGATCTCCAGGGGGCAGGGCAGGCAGGCGCGAGCGGGGCGCAGACCAGCCCGTACGGCCAGCTGGTGGTGCTGCGGAGCGGGCAGAGCGGCGTGGCCGCAGGTAAGACCTTCCCACTGAGCCCGAGCACGATCATCGGGCGGAGCATGGAGCAGTGCGAGATCGCGCTGAACGACTCGTTCCTCTCGCAGCAGCACGCGCGCCTCGAGCTGCGGGCCGACCAGTGGGTGCTCGAGGACCTGGGGAGCACCAACGGCACCTTCGTGAACGACATCGAGGTTCGCGACCCGACAATCGTCGAGGAGGGCGACATCGTGCGGCTCGGGCGGATCGAGATGCGACTGGTGCGATGAGCGAGTGCTGAGTGCTGAGTGCTGAGTGCTGAGTGTTGAGCGCTGAGTGCTGAGCGCTGAGCGCTGAGTGCTGAGTCGTGAGGCGCCCGTTGCCTCTTACCCACCCCTAGTTAACCCCTATTCACCACGTTCGTTTGCAGCGCGGCTTGCGCATGTGATATACTCAGCTCCGTCAGCAGCCCCTTCCAAACCGTTGTGAATACCAGGAGCGTAGCATGTTGTCCAACTACGCTTTCGTTGGAGTCTTCCTCATTGCCGCGGTGCTATTTCCGGTCATCCCCCTGGTAGCTGCGCGGATCCTCGCGCCGAAGCGGCCCACCCCGATCAAGCAGAGCACCTACGAGTGCGGCCTGGAGGCGATCGGGGACATCCGTGTCCAGTTCAAGATCCAGTACTACCTCTACGCGCTCGCCTTCGTGATCTTCGACATCGAGGTAGTGTTCCTGTTCCCTTGGGCGGTGGCCTACGGCCAGCTTGGGCTGTTCGCGCTGATCGAGATGGCGATCTTTCTGCTCATTCTGGTCTCGGGGCTGGTGTACGCCTGGAAGAAGGGCGCGCTGGAGTGGATGTAGGGAGGGTTTCGCCCCCCGAGCCCTCCCGGTCATCTAATGAGGATATGCCGATGACGGACGATAAAGACCTCCAGCTCGCAGCGGAGAAGGAAGGCGTCTTCCTCAGCACCGTCACGCGGCTGTACAACTGGGGCCGGCGCTCCTCGCTGTGGCCGCTCTCCTTCGGGCTGGCGTGCTGCGCCATCGAGATGATGGCCACCGGCCTCTCGCGCTACGACCTGGCGCGCTTCGGCGCCGAGATGTTCCGCGCCTCGCCGCGTCAGGCGGACCTGATGATCGTGGCGGGCACGGTGACGAAGAAGATGGCGCCGCAGGTGGTGCGGCTCTTCAACCAGATGCCCGAGCCGCGCTACGTGATCTCGATGGGCGCCTGCGCCACCTCGGGCGGGCCATTCCGCGACGGCTACAACGTGCTGCGCGGGGTGGACCTGCTGATCCCGGTGGACGTCTACATCCCCGGCTGCCCGCCGCGGCCCGAGGCGCTGCTCCACGCGCTAATGACGCTCCAGGCCCAGATCGACCGGCAGAAGCTCGGCGGGGTGCGCTGGTACGGCAAGCGCGAGGCGAAGGATTTCCCGGTGCCCACCTTCGGCGCGCGCGGGCTGGAGATCGACGGCAAGCTGGTGGACCCGGTGGGCGGCCTGCCGCTGCTGAGCCCCTACAGCCGGCCGGGCCTCGACGAGCGGCGCAGCGGTGAGATCGAGCACCCCGAGGTGCCACGCCAGTTCCCGATCATGGACGACACAGTGGCGCTGGACTCCCCCGCCCGGGCCAGGGGCGTCGCCCCTGAGATCGCCGCCGACGATCTTCGGCAACCGGCGGAGGTGAGCGATGGCCGCGCTGACCGCTGATGAGCTCAGATCCCGCCTGGCGCGCGACCTGCCCGGCGCGCTGGCGGAGACCCCCAACCGGCCACGGCCCCACGAGAACGGCCACGCGCCGGCGAAGAAGGGCGAGAAGGAGCCGGCCAACCTGCTGGCAACCGACGACGCGGTGGTACACGCCGCGCGCATCCCGGACGTGGCGCTGTACCTGCGCGACACCCTCGGCTACGAGTACCTCTCGAACATCACCGCGGTGGACATGCTGGCCGATGGCGTGATCGAGCTGGTGTACCACTTCTTCCACCTGGGCGGCGGGCCACCGGTGGCAGTGAAGTCTCGCCTGCCGCGCAACCACCCCACAGCCCCCTCGCTCACACCTGAGTGGCCGGGCGCCGACCTGCAAGAGCGCGAGGCCTTCGACCTGTACGGCGTCACGTTCGAGGGACACCCGAACCTGGCCCGCATCTATATGTGGGACGAGTTCGAGGGCTTCCCGATGCGCAAGGACTTCCCGCGGCAGGGGGACAAGTACTTTGGAGACGACGAAGAGTAGCGGCGAGTCCTAAGCGGTGAGTCTTGAGGGACTCGCGGCTCACGGCTCACAGCTCACGGCTCACAACTATGCTGAACACGCAAGAGCTCCAGATCAACATCGGCCCACAGCACCCCTCGACCCACGGCGTCTTCCGCATGGAGGTGACGGTGGACGGCGAGACGATCGTGGACCTGAAGCCGGTGTTCGGCTACCTGCACCGCAACCACGAGCAGCTCGCGGAGGTCTCGACCTACATCCAGTCGATGCCGTACACCGACCGGCTGGACTACTTCAACTCCATGGCCAATAATCACGCCCTGGCGGTGGCGGTGGAGAAACTGGCCGGGATCGAGGTGCCGGAGCGCGCCGAGTACATCCGCGTGCTGATGGTTGAGCTGACGCGCATCCTGAACCACGCCGCGGCCGCCGGCTTCATGCTCAACGACATGGGCGCCTGGCAGACCCCGCTGGCCTTCGGCATGCGCGAGCGCGAGAAGATCCTCGACCTGTTCGAGATGGCCTCAGGCGCGCGCATGATGTGCAACTACTTCCGCTTCGGCGGGGTGTGGCGCGACCTGCCGCCCGAGTTCATGCCGCAGCTCAAGCAGCTGATGAAGGCGCTGCCGCCGTTCTTCGACGAGTTCGAGCGGCTGCTGCGCACCAACGAGATCCTGCTCTCGCGCACGGTGGACGTGGGCATCCTGCCGAAGGAGGTGGCGATCGCCTACAGCGTCACCGGCCCGGTGCTGCGCGCCTCGGGCATCCCCTACGACATCCGCAAGGCTGAGCCGTACAGTGTCTACGGCCAACTGGACTTCGACGTGCCGGTGGGGGCGGTGGGCGACGTGTACGACCGCTTCCTGGTGCGAATCGAGGAGATGCGCCAGAGCTATCGTATCATCGAGCAGGTGATCGAGCGGCTGCCGGATACGACGGGCGGGCACATCAACCCGGCGATGGCGAACATCGGCAAGCAGAAGGCGCTCAGGCCGCCGGCCGGCGATGCCTACGGGCGTGTCGAGTCGCCGAAGGGCGAGCTCGGCTTCTACCTGGTGAGCGATGGGAGCGACAAGCCGTACCGCTACAAGGTGCGGGCGCCCTCGTTCATCAACCTGACGCCGCTGGCCGACATGTGCCGCGGGCACAAGGTGGCCGACGTAGTGGTGATCCTCGGCAGCATCGACATCGTGATGGGTGAAGTAGACCGGTAAGTGTTTTGCCACAGAGAGCACAGAAGCTCGGGCACGCAATGCTCGGCGATCTCCTGCGCTCAGTGGCAAAAGAGGCGCACTATGACGATCGAGTTTGAGCGCGGCAAGGCCTACGTCGTGGACCGCGGGACCACGAGGATGCGGGCGGGCCAGGGCCTGCTGGCGGGGCTCGACGTGGTAATCCGCCACTTCCGCGACGCGCTGGTGAAGAAGCTCGACGACCCGAGCCAGACCAGCGGTGTCTTCACGGTGCAGTACCCCGAGGAGCGCACGCAGCTCCCCGAGGCCTTCCGCAACTTCCCCGTGTTGCTGTACGAGGACGAGAGCGGCCAGGAGCTGTGCACCTCGTGCTTCCAGTGCGAGCGCATCTGCCCGCCGCAGGTTATCCACATGACGCAGGCGAAGGACCCGGCCACGGGCAAGGCGGTGCCGGCGGTGGCCGAGTTCGTGATCGAGTACGACGCGTGCATGAGCTGCGGGCTGTGCGCCGAGGTCTGCCCCTTCGACGCGATCAAGATGGACCACGACTTCGAGCTCTCGACGGACGTGCACGGCGGGCTGACGGTGGGCAAGGAGCAGCTCAACCGACCGATCTCGTACTACGAGCAGATCGCGCCGACCTTCTGGGCCGAGGTACGCGACGGGGCGCTGAAGAAGCTCCAGGGCAACGCGAAGCGCCGCAGCGGGCTGATAGGCGTGGCGCCGCAGGTCCACGAGCGGCTCAAGGCCGAGGGCAAGGTGCCGGCAGCCGCTCCGGCGCCTGCCGCGCCGGTCAAGCCCGCGCCGTCCGCGCCGAAGCCGGCCCCCGCCGCTGCACCCGCCGCCGCTGCACCCGCCGCGCCCGCGTCGGCCGAGGACAAGGCCGCCCGCCTCGCCGCTATCCGTGCCAGGAATGAGGCGAAGACAGCGGGCGAGGCTGCCCCGACGACCGACGAAACACCTGGCGCGCTTCCTGCTGCGCCACAGCCCGCCGAGGACAAGGCCGCCCGCCTCGCCGCCATACGCGCCAGGAACGCCGCCAAGGCGACCGACGAAGCCGCTGCACCGACGACCGACGACCGACGACCGACGACTGAGGCCGCGACATCTGAACGGGCGCAGCCTGCCGCGCCCCAGCCCACCGACGACAAGGCCGCCCGCCTCGCCGCCATCCGCGCCAAGAACGCTGCCAAGGCGAACGGCGAGGCCGCCCCAGACGTACGGGCGCAGCAGGGCGCAATAGCCCACGCCTCTCTGCCCACCGAGACACCAGCGGCGCAGCCGGCTGCGCCCCAGCCCACCGACGACAAGGCTGCGCGCCTCGCCGCCATCCGCGCCGCCAACGCCGCGAAGAAGGCCACCGGCGAGACGAACGGGTCGTAGCCAGTATCGCAGCGCCCCACTGTTTCGCGTTTGGCCTTTAGCGTTTAGCCTTCCAGGATACCACCATGGTCGACATCCTCCGATCGCTGCTCGGCAGCATCGCCCCCGGCTGGCTCATCGAGCTCACCGCCCACCTGATCGTCGCCATCGTGCTGCTGGTGGTAGCGGCGGTGATGACGATGATGCTGGTGTGGATCGAGCGGCGCGGCGTGGCCCGCATGCAGGACCGGCTCGGCCCGAACCGCGTGGGGCCGGAGGGCTCGCTGCAGCTCGTGGCGGACGGCGCCAAACTGTTCACCAAAGAAGACATCGTTCCGGCCGCGGCCGACAGATGGGTGCACCTGCTAGCCCCGATGGTGGTACTGGCCGCGGTCGCCTTCGCGATGGCCGTGGTGCCGTGGGGGCGCGGCGTGGTGCCGGCCGACATCGACACCGGCGCGCTGTTCGTGGCCGCCGTGGCCTCAGTCTCGGGCGTGGGGCTCATGATGGCCGGCTGGGCCTCGAACAACAAGTTCGCCCTGCTGGGGGCCATGCGCGCCGTGGCGCAGCTCGTCTCGTACGAGATCCCGGGCGTCACCGCGCTGCTCGGCGCCGTGCTGCTGGCCGGCACGATGTCGCTGGTGGGCATCATCGAGCAGCAGGCGGGCCTGCCGATCGTGGGCACGAGCATCCCCGGCGCGCCGGACCTCGGGCTGGGGTGGAACGTCTTCACGCCGGTGGGGCTGGTGGGCTTCGTGATCTTCTACATCTGCGTGCTGGCCGAGGGCGAGCGGACGCCGTTCGACATCCCCGAGGCCGACTCGGAGATCGTTGCGGGGTACATGACCGAGTACAGCGGCATGAAGTTCGCGCTGTTCTACCTCGGGCAGTACGTCCTCAACTTCGTGCTCTCCATGGTGGCCGTGACTGCCTTCCTGGGCGGCTGGCAGGGGCCGGGCGTGGCGCAGCTGGCCGCGCTGGGCGGCTGGGGCGAGGTGGCCGCCGGAGTCCTCTCGGTGGCCTACATGGTCGGCAAGGCGGTGTTCCTGATCTTCTGCATGGTCTGGATCCGCGGCGCATTCCCACGGCTGCGGGTAGACCAGCTCATGGGCTTCGCCTGGAAGTACCTGCTGCCGATGGCGCTCGTGAACCTGGCGTGCATCGCCCTGTGGGTAGCGATCACCCGCTGGAGCGCCGCGCAGTGGTCGGGCCTGCTGAACCTGGACGGGCTGGCGGCGTGGCAGCGCCTGCTGCTGGCCTTCGTGGTGACGGGGGCGATCAACGCCGCGGCATACTACTGGGTCCTCTCGATCAACCAGCGCCCAGCCGGGCCGGAGAGCCTGGCGGAGCTGGCGCCGGAGGCCGCATGAACACCTTCATCCAGATCCTCTTCCTGATCATGGCGGCCTTCATCCTTACGGCCGGGGTCATGGTCGTGACGGTCAAAAACATCATCCACGCCGCACTGTGGCTGATCGCCGCATTCTTCGCGGTGGGCGCGCTGTACATGCTGATGGAGGCCGAGTTCATCGGCGTGGCGCAGGTGCTGGTGTACGTCGGCGCGATCTCGATCCTGATCCTGTTCGCGATCATGCTGACGCGCGACACGACGGGCGAGACCGACCGGCAGCTCTACCAGCGCTGGTGGGTGGGACTAATAGTGGCCGCGGCACTGTTTGGGCTGCTGCTGGTACCCACAGTAGTCACCACCGCGTGGAGCGTCGTGCCGCCGCCGCAGCCCGGCCAGGGTGCGGGGATCGCCACAGCGCGCGAGATCGGCACCGCGTTTATGCGCGAGTACCTGCTGCCGTTCGAGGTGGCGTCCATCCTGCTGCTCGTGGCGCTGGTGGGCGCGATCGTGATCGCCTTCGATGAGCGCAACGAGCGGCGGCGGGTGCTGACGCTGGCCGAGCGGGTGCGCCTGCGGCGGCCCGCACCGCGCCAGCCCGAGGCGACGTCGGCCATAAGCTCCGAGAGCGCCAGCGGAGAATAGCAATGCCATCAATCGTCGAGGCCGTCCCGCTCTCCTGGGTGCTGGTGCTGGCGGCGGGCCTGTTCTGCATCGGCATGTTCGGCGCCCTCTCGCGGCGCAACACCGTGGGCATCCTGCTGGGCGTCGAGCTGATGCTGAACGCCGTCAACATCAACCTGGTGGCGTTCTGGCGCTACCTCGAGCCGAACGTCGTAGCCGGGCAGACCTTCGCGCTGTTTGTGATCGCTGTGGCCGCGGCCGAGGCGGCCGTAGGCCTGGCGATGATCATCGCGATCTACCGGCTGCGGCAGACCGTCAACGCCGACGAGGTGGATAGCCTGAAGGGGTAGCGCATGGGAACCTTCCTACAGATTGCCTGGCTCATCCCGCTACTGCCGCTGCTCTCCTACGCCGCGATCACGCTGACGCCGCTGCGCCTCAACCGCGCCGCGAGCGGCTGGCTCGCCACGGCGCTGATGGCGGCCGCTATGGTGCTGGCGCTCGGCGTGGGCGCCGAAGTGGCCGGCGGCGTGATCGTGACGGCCGACGGCGGCGCGATGAGCCGCGATGCGATCAGCGCCCGCATGCCGGAGGGCGCGTTCCACTTCCCGGCGCCGAACATCGTGCGGCAGGTGGCCTGGGCGCCGGCCGGCGGCGACGCGTCGCTGACGATGGGCTACATGATCGACCCGGCGGCTGCGGCGATGCTGGTGATGGTGACGATCGCCTCGACCTGCATCCACCTGTACTCGGTGGGCTACATGGCCCACGACGACCGACAGTCGCGCTTCTTCTCGCTGATCTCGCTCTTCACCGCGGCGATGCTGACCATGGTGATGGCCGGCAACCTGCTGCTGTTCTTCATGGCCTGGGAGATCATGGGCCTGTGCTCATTCCTCCTGATCGGCTTCCGCTACGAGAAGAGCTACCCCGACCCGAACCAGATCACCCCGCGGCAGGCGGCGCGCAAAGCGTTCATCACCACGCGCATCGGCGACGTGCTGCTGATGGTTGGGCTGGCCTACCTCTGGACCGAGGCCGGCTCACTGGAGCTCGGCGCTGCGCCGGGGCAGGTCTTCGCCCCCGAGCTGCTCGAACGGCTTGCCACAACGCAGACAGCGCTCGGCATGAGCGCGGCCACCGCAATCGGGCTGCTGATCTTCGGCGGCACCGTGGGCAAGAGTGCGCAGTTCCCGCTCCACACCTGGCTCCCCGACGCCATGGAAGGCCCGACGCCGGTCTCGGCGCTGATCCACGCCGCCACGATGGTGGCGGCCGGCGTCTACCTGGTGGCGCGCACCTTCCCGGTGTTCGAGGCAGGCGAGGCGCTGACGGTGGTAGCGGCGGTGGGGGCGTTCACCGCGCTGTTCGCGGCGCTGATCGCCATGGCTCAGTTCGACATCAAGCGCATCCTGGCCTACTCGACAGTCTCGCAGCTCGGGTTCATGGTGGCCGCGCTGGGAATCGGCGGCTGGGTGGCGGCGATGTTCCACCTGCTGACGCACGCCTTCTTCAAGGCGCTGCTGTTCCTCGGCTCCGGCTCGGTGATCCACGGCATGGAGGCGGCGGTCGGGCGGGACTCGAACAGCTCGCAGGACATCCGCAACATGGGCGGGCTGCGGCGCTTCATGCCGCTGACGTTCGCCACCTACGCCGCGGGCTACCTGGCGCTGGCGGGCTTTCCCGGCTTCTCGGGGTTCTGGAGCAAGGACGAGATCCTGGCCGACGCGGCGGCGCACGAGCGCTGGGTGATCCTGGGCGTGCTGCTGCTGGCCTCGTTCCTCACCGCGTTCTACATGACGCGCCAGATGACGGTGGTGTTCACCGGGCCGTTCCGCGGGTTCCAGCCGCGCGAGCTGCCGTACCACGAGAAGGACACCACCGAGCACCTGCACCCCCACGAGACGCGCCACGAGCCGCACGAGAGCCCCTGGACGATCACGGCGCCGCTGGCGGTGCTGGCGGTGTTCGCCACGCTGGCCGGCTTCGCGAACCTGCCGTACGAGGGGTGGCACCACCTCAAGAGCTTCTTCTTCCCCGGCCAGAAGCTGGAGAGCGCGTTCAGCCCGGCGATCATGATGACGGCGAGCGTGGTGGCGCTGCTGGGGATCGGCGCGGGCTTCCTGGTGTACCGCGGCGCCTTCACCAGCGCCGAGGATAAGGACCCGCTGGAGCGCCTGCTGCCGGGCGTCTTCGGGCTGCTGAACCGGCGCTTCCAGGTGGACGAGCTGTACGTGGCAACCTTCACGCGTCTGGTGAACGGGCTGGCCCAGGCGTGGGACTGGCTCGACCGGCGCGTGCTCGACCGGGCGGTGGACGGGACAGGCAGCCTGACGCAGCTGATCGGCCGTGTGAACTTCATCCTGGACGACACGCTGCTGAACGATGGCGCCGACGCGCTGGCGGCGGGCACTGCCGCCGGAGGCGACCAGGCGCGCCGCTCGGCCACAGGCAAGATCCAGGACTACGTGGCGATCGTGTTCGCCGGCGTGGTGGTGCTGGGCGCGGTGTTCCTGTACGGGCTGCGATGAGTCTTGAGTCTTGAGGCGCGAGTCTTGAGGCGCCGGACAATACCCTGATTGACTACTGGGCGCGTGCTGCGCCCCTGCAGGTGGACACCATGACCTACCTGGAATACGCCACCACCCCCTGGCTGACGCTGCTGGTGCTGACGCCGCTCGCCGGGCTGCTGCTCGTCGGGCTGGCGGGCGCGCTGCGGCTCGACGACCGGCTGGTGAAGATCGGCGCGGCCGCCTGGTCCACCGTGCCGCTAGGGATCGCCGCCGTAGTCTGGGCCGGGTTCGACCCGCGCGCCGTGGCCGAGGGCCAGGGCGTGGTCCAGTTCGTCGAGAAGGTCCCCTGGGTGCAGGCCATCCGGGTGGACTACTTCCTGGGCGTGGACGGCATCAGCATGCCGCTTGTGCTGCTCACCGCGCTCATGGCGCCGGTGGCGATGCTGGCGAGCTTCAGCGTGACCGAGCGGGTCAAGGCGCACTACGCGCTGCTGTTCCTGCTCGAGGCCGCCATGCTCGGCTACTTCGTCTCGCTGAACTTCTTCTTCTTCTTCATCTTCTGGGAGTTCAGCCTGGTGCCGGCCTACTTCCTGGTGCAGAGCTGGGGGCGCGACCGCGAGCGGCGGCGCGGGGCGGCGCTGAAGTTCTTCGTGTACACCATGGCCGGCTCGGTGGGGCTGCTGCTGCTGTTCCAGCTCTTCTACGTAGCCACCGCGCGGGCCGGCGCCGGCACGTTCGACCTGATCAGCCTGGCGCGGCTCGGGCAGGGCCTGGGCGCAGAGGGGCTGACCGACGACCTCCAGACGATCCTGTTTAATTATGTCGATGACATCGGCATCTCCGCCGTGCTGGGGCGGTTCCCGCTGCTGTACGCATCGATCGCGTTCTGGGCGATCTTCATCGCCTTCGCGATCAAGCTGGCGATCTGGCCCTTCCACACCTGGCTGCCGGACACCTACGCCGAGGCGCCGACGGCCGGCTCGATCCTGCTGGCGGCGGTGATGTCGAAGATGGGCGGCTACGGCATGCTGCGGATCATGCTGCCGCTAGTTCCCGAGGCGTCGCAGTACTTCGGCCCGGCGATCGGCGCCCTGGCGCTGGTGGGTATCGTGGCAGGGGCGTTCGGGGCGCTGGCGCAGGTGCGGGGCGACATCAAGCGGCTGATCGCCTACACGTCGGTGAACCACATGGGGTACGTGGGGCTGGCGATCGCCGCGGCGGCCACGGCGGGTGCGGCGGGCGCCGAGAGCCGGGCGATCGCCGTGAACGGCGCGCTGTTCCAGATGGTGGCGCACGGGCTGAGCACGGGCGCGCTGTTCCTGCTGGCGGGGGCGCTTGCGGCCCGCACCGGCACCTACACCATCGCCGAGCTCGGCGGGCTGCGGCGCACCATGCCGGTGCTGGCGGGCGCCTTCGGTGTCGCGCTGTTCGCCAACCTCGGGCTGCCGGGGCTGGCCGGGTTCGTGGGCGAGTTCTTCATCTTCCGCGGCGCCTGGGCCACGCTGCCGCTGTTCACCCTGCTGGCCACCGTGGGCCTGGTGGTGACGGCGCTGGCGCTGCTGCGGATGTACAACAATGTCTTCCACGGCCCGCGGATGCCGCCGCGCGACCCCGACATGCGCCTGCTGAGCCGCGAGTTCCTGGCGGCCGCGCCGCTGCTCGCGCTGCTGCTGCTGCTGGGGGTGTACCCCGCGCCGATCATGGAGCTCTCGAACTGGGCGGCCACAGCGCTGGCGGCGGTGTTCACACGGATTGTTGGAGCCTGAGCCCATGAACCTCTTCGCCCTCCCGACAAACGTCCCCTGGCTCAGCCTGATCTGGCTCAGCCTCGCGGCGCCCGCCGTGATCATCATGTTCCTACGGGCCGACCAGCGGCAGGCCATCCGCCTGGTGGGCGCCGGCTTCGCGCTGGTCTCGCTGGTGCTCACGCTGCTGGTGTACGGCGCCTACGACTACACGAGCGGCCAGACGCTGCAGTTCGTCGAGGAGCTGCCGTGGCTGCCGCAGGTGGGCATCAACTACATCCTGGCGGTGGACGGCATCAGCCTGCCGCTGCTGGTGCTGAACGGCCTGGTGATCTTCACCGGCGCGCTGATCAGCTGGAACATCGAGGACCGGGTGCGCGAGTACTGGGTGCTGCTGCTGCTGCTGGCGGCCGGCGTCTACGGCGTGTTCGTGGCGGTCGACCTGTTCCTGCTGTTCGTGTTCTACGAGCTGGCAGTGCTGCCGATGTACCTGCTGATCGGCATCTGGGGCAGCACGCGCAAAGAGTACGGCGCCATGAAGCTGACGCTGTACCTGATGGGCGGCTCGGCACTGATCATCATCGGCATGGTAGCAATGTACTTTGCGAGCGGCATCCGCACCTTCGACATGCGGCTGCTGTCGCAGGCGGCGCTGTTCCCGCGCGCCTTCCAGGTGGCGTTCTTCGCGCCGCTGTTCGTGGGGTTCGCCGTGCTGGCCGGCATGTTCCCGTTCCACACGTGGAGCCCCACCGGGCATGTGGCCGCGCCCACGGCCGTCTCGATGCTGCACGCAGGCGTGCTGATGAAGCTGGGGGCCTACGGGTGTCTGCGAGTGGCGATGTGGCTGCTGCCCGAGGGGGCGGCGGCCTGGCTGCTGCCGATCGCCATCGCCACGCTGATCAACGCCGTATACGGCGCGACGATCGCGATGGTGCAGCGCGACTTCAAGTTCATGATCGGCTACTCGTCGGTGAGCCACATGGGGCTGACGCTGATGGGGCTGGCGGCGGCCAACACCATCGGCATGACCGGCGCAGTGCTGCAGATGTTCGCACACGGCATCATGACGGCGCTGTTCTTCGCGGTAGTCGGCCGCATGGTGTACGACCGGACGCACACGCGGCAGTTCCCCGAGCTGGGCGGGCTGTTCCAGGTGATGCCGTTCGCGGCGGTGGTGTTCATCATCGCCGGGCTCTCGAGCATGGGTATGCCGGGGCTGGCCGGGTTCTGGGCCGAGTTCAACATCTTCATGGGGATGTGGGAGCGCTACCCGCTGATCGCTGTGCTGGCCGGGATCTCGATCCCGATCACCGGCGGCTACATCCTGCGGGCGATGTACCAGGCGTTCTTCGGCGAGCTGAAGAACCCCGAGTTCCTGCGCCTGCCGAAGCTGACATGGCAGGAGTACACGGCGGCGACGCTGCTGGCGGCAGTGCTGATCGTGAGCGGGATCGCACCGGGCTTCCTGACGGAGCCGATCAGCGCGAGCGTCGAGCCGGTGGCCGAGGCGCTGGAGCGGGCGGGTACACTATCGTTGGGGAGGTAGGGGAGGGGCGCGGGGAAGGCTGGGACCTCCCCTGAAGCTCCACCCGACGTAGGAGTAGTGACGTGACATTCCAGATAACCGACATCCCGCGGCTCCTCCCCGAGCTGATGCTGCTGGTGCTGGCGCTGCTGGTGCTCGGCTCCGACATCCTGGAGCGGTGGGGGCGTGATGAGGCCGCACAGGCCGAGCGGCGCAAGGCGGCGGGGCAGCTCACGGCGGTGGGGCTGGGGCTGGTCTTCGTGGTGACGCTGGTGCAGAGCCGCTTCCTGTTCACGGTGCCCGAGCCGGGCGGCAACGCACTGCTGAACGTGCTGATCAACCTGGGGCGCAACCTCCAGGCCGGCGGGCCGGGCGGGCAGCCAATCCTAGGGGCCTTCGCCACCGACGAGTTCACCAGCGTGGCGCGGCTGCTCCTGATCGGCGCGGCGCTGCTGGCCGTGCTGCTGGCGCTGGACTTCCAGCCGCTCGGCAACCCGGGCGAGTTCTACGCGCTGCTGCTGCTCTCTACCCTGGGGATGTGCGTGATGGCGGCGGCCACAGAGATGATCCTGGCCTACCTGGCGCTCGAGCTCTCCTCAGTGGCGCTATACGTGCTGGCCGGCTACTTCCACAACCGCGTGGCGTCAGCCGAGGCCGGGCTGAAGTACTTCCTGTTCGGCTCGATCTCCTCGGGGGTGCTGCTGTACGGCATGAGCCTGGCCTACGGCCTGACGGCCAGCGCCAACCGCGCGGCGGGCGGCGAGCCGATCATCGCGACGCTGTTCTCCGAGGTGGCGCGGGCGGTGGAGAGCGGGCAGGGCACGCCGCTGCTGACGCTGGCGCTGGTGATGATCATCGCCGGGACGGGCTACAAGATCGCGGCAGTGCCGTTCCACGCCTGGAGCCCGGATGTGTACCAGGGCGCACCGACGCCGGTCACGGCCTTCCTCTCCACGGCCTCGAAGGCGGCGGGGTTCCTGCTGCTCTACCGGCTGCTGACGGTGGCCTTCCCGGGGGCGGCCGGCGCGCCGCGGCTGGAGAGCTTCGGCGGCTGGACGGGGCTGCTGGCGGCGATGGCGCTTCTGACGGTACTCTTCGGCAACCTGGCGGCGCTGCCACAGACCAACGCCAAGCGTCTGCTGGCCTACTCGAGCATCGGCCACGCGGGGTTCGCGCTGCTGGCGCTGCTGACCTACTCCTCGGCGCGGCCGGCGGACCAGGAGTTTGGCACAGCGACGCTGCTCTACTACCTGGTGACCTACGCGCTCACGAACCTGGGGGCCTTCGGCGCGCTAGCCGCGGTGGGCCAGGCACTCGGCGGGGACGACCTGCGCCACCTGGACGGGCTGGCGCGGCGCAACCTGCCGCTGGCGACGCTGCTGACGGTGCTGGTGCTGAGCCTGGCGGGAATCCCGCCGCTGGCCGGCTTCTGGGCTAAGTTCTTCGTGTTCCTGGCGGGCTACCAGGCAGGGGCGCTGTGGCTGGTGGTGGTGGCGGTGCTGATGACGCTGGTGGCGCTGTACTACTACCTGCGCTTCCTAAAGGCGATGTGGATGAACCCGCCGGCCGAGACCGGGCCGGTGGCGGTGGCCCCGTCGCTGCGCGGGGCGCTGGTGGCCTGCACGGTGCTGGTGCTGCTGCTGGGACTGTTCCCGGGCGTGGTGTGGGAGACGCTGGCGGGCGCGGCGGTGGCTGGACGGTAGGGCGATGATGCTCACCGCAACGCGGCGATGATCCCCGTGGCGACGACGACGATATCGTAGGGACGCAGCAGCCACTAAGAACTTACCCGTCGAAGTGATCTTGGTTGCTGCTCCGTCGCCCCACGTCCCCCCACGTCGCCCACGCCCCACGTCGCCACCGCGGCCTCTTCGCCGCTCCGCCATTGGCAGGTAATACCAACAACAAAAGGCCGGGGTTACGCAAATGCGCCCCCGGCCTTCCGTTTCGCCCACGACCCCTACTTGACCTCGCCCGCCAGGAAGCGCCGCGCGGTCTCGGCCAGCACCGCCGCGCCGATCGCGAACGCGCTCTCATCGAGCGCGAAGATCGGCGTGTGGTGCGCCCGCTTGACGCCGTCGTTCACGGCCGCGCCGAGGTTGAACATCGCGCCGGGAGCCAGCTTCGTCATGTAGGCGAAGTCCTCCGCGCCCATGCCAGCCCGCGAGCGGTCGATCGCGTCGGCGCCGAGCATATCGCCGATCACGCCCTCCATCCAGCCGGTGACCGTCGGGTTGTTGGCGCCCGAGGGGTAGCCGCGCTCGATGTGCAGCCGGTAGTCGCCGCCGAAGTGACGCGCCACCGCAAAGGAGCGCTCGACGTCAGCGATCAGCTGCTCGCGCACGTCCGGGTCGAAGCTGCGGAGCGTGCCCTCGAGGTAGACCTCGGCCGGGATGACGTTCGAGACAGTTCCGCCGCGCACCACCCCGAGGCTGACCACCGCAGGCTTCAGCGGGTCCACCTGGCGGGCCACGATCGCGTGCAGGCCCTGCATGACGGGCAGCAGCATCCAGAGCGGGTCGGTGCCCTGGTGCGGGTAGGCCCCGTGGCCGCCGGTGCCGGTGATGTAGCCACGGAAGCTGTCTACCGCCGCCGAGCTCGCGCCCTGCTTGAGGCCGATCTGGCCTACCGGCATAGTCGAGTCCACGTGCAGCGCGATCACCGCGTCCACGCCCTCCATCGCGCCATCCTCGATCATGCGGGGGGCACCGCTGACGCCCTCGCTGTCGGAGGCCTCCTCGGCCGGCTGGAACAGGAAGCGCACCTTGCCATTGAGCCCGCCCTGCGCGAACTCCTGCTTCAGCAGGTGGGCCACGCCCAGCAGGATGGCGGTGTGCGAGTCATGCCCGCAGGCGTGCATGTTGCCGTGCACCTCGGACTTGAACGGGACGTCCACCTCCTCAATGATCGGCAGGGCGTCCATGTCGGCGCGGATGGCGATCGTCGGGCCGTCGCCGTTGCCGATCTCACCCACTACGCCGGTCTTGCCGACCCCGGTGCGGATGTTGATGCCGCCGATCTCGCGCAGGGTGTCGGCAACCAGAGCGGAGGTGCGGACCTCCTGGAAGGCAAGCTCGGGGTGCTTGTGGATCTCGCGCCGGAGGCGGATGATCTCGTTCTCGATGGCGCGGGCTTTGTTGAGCATGGGTTCCCTCATTATAGTAGCTGAGGAGGCTATGCCTCTCCAGACTTCTCCACCGATTGGGTGTTAGGCAATGACTATATCGTACCTGTTGACGAGCTCCTCACCCCCGGCGAGGCGCAGTGTGAGGGTCAGCGCGTACGTCCCCGGCCGCTCGGGGGTCAGCCGCAGCCGCTCGATCTCGAGGGCCATACAGTCCGCCGGGAGGGTCAGCGACCGCTCGACGCGCGCGAGCTCCTCGCCGCCAGGGCCAGTGAGGGCGGCGGTGGCAACGGCCGAGACATCGTGGTGGACGTCGTTCACCGCGTAGACCGGCAGGTCGAGCGGGGCGCGCGCCGGCCGCGCGTCAGGCGGCAGCAGTGTGAAGATGTACTGCGGGCTGAAGGCCAGCCGCAACGCGTGGTAGGACTCCTTCGGCACGCGCCAGTAGTCCAGCACCGACCACGAGACGCCCGGGTTGGGGTCGTGGAACATGAACGGGAGGATGCCGCCCGTGGGCCGGTACTTGTAGAAGCGCAGCCGGTCGATGTAGAAGCGGTTGATGTGGCTCTGGTAGCCTTGGGTCAACCGCACGAGCGCCTCGAGCGAGGGGGCGGAGCGCCAGTCCAGCCAGTAGTCCATGATGTTCGGCTGGAACATGTGGCGCTCGGTGAGGCGGCGCATGTCGATCTTCCGCACGTCGGCGTCCATAAACTTCAGGCAGCTCTCGACGTTGGGGAACGACTGGGCGCCGAACTCGGTGACGAAGCGAATGTTGTCGGGGAAGCGCTCGATGATCTGCTCCCAGGAGCGCAGCTCGCCGTAGATTTTATACCAGCCGTAGTAGTAGTGGCCGTCGGTCCCGGGGCGCGCGAAGGGCACGGCGTACTCACCGGAGCTGCGCACCATGCAGCGCGTCGGGTCCTCCTCCTCGACCGCGCGCGCCAGCCGGGTGTCGAGCACGTCGCGGTTCCAGCTGAAGAGGAAGACCAAGGCGTAGGTGCGCAGGCGCTGCACGATCCGCTCGTCTTTCGTATCGGTGACGAAGATCGGCTCGTTGTGCATGCACCAGATCACGACCGATGGGTGGTTGTAGAGCAGGCGGGCCATAGCGCGGGCCTGGCGCAGCGCCTCAGGGAGCACCTCGCGCCGATACAGCCAGTGGAGCGGGAAGTCCTGCCAGATCAGCACGCCGGCGGCGTCGGCGGCCTCGAGCAGCGCCGGGTGGCCGACGTGCCCGTGGACGCGGAGCATGTTCATGTGGCAGTCGCGCGCCAGGCGCATGTCCTCGTCGCACTGCTCGCGGGTGACTGTAGCGATGCGGGCGTCGGTGGGAGGGTAGTTGCTGCCCCGGATGAAGAAGCGCACGCCGTTGATGTGCGGCACCCAGTCGTGCATCTCGAAGGTGCGGATGCCGAAGCCGAAGCTGCGGGCGTCGGAGGGCTCGTCGCCCACCAGGACCTCGAGAGTGACACGGTACGTGCTGGGGTGGCCCATATCGTGCGGCCACCAGAGGTGCGGGTCGCGCAGCTGGAGGACGCCAGCCACCTCTGCCTCGCCGGGGGCCAGGGTGCGGCGCTGCTCCACCATCTGCACGGCGCCGGCGAAGTTCTGCGGCACGAAGGTCCAGCGCAGCGTTACGTCCTGGGCGCTCGCCGAGTCGAGCACGGCGCGGAAGCGCAGCTCGGCGACCTCGGCGCCCGCCGTCTCGGTCTGGAGCAGGGCCTCCTTGAGGCGCACGGGGCCGGTGGCGATCAGCTCGATGGGGAGCCAGATCCCGCCGGGGTTGAGCGTGGGGTCGATGCTGTCCCAGTGAGAGAAGATGCCGGTGATGAGCCGCTTGCCGGTCTTGTCACGCTCTTCGGGGCACTCGACCTCGACGACCAGCTCGTTCTGCTCGGCAACCCAGGTCGTAACCTCATGCTCGTGGGGGATGAAGTACCCCTCGTGCGTGCCGAGGTCAACGCCGTTGAGGTAGGCGCGGGAACGGTAGAAGATTCCGTTGAGGCGGAGCCAGTGACGGGTGCTGAGTGCTGAGTGCTGAGTGCTGAGGAGAGTGTCGTGAGTGCTGTACGCCGAAGGCGTTCTCGGCGCAGCCGAGTGTACGGAGCCGTGAGTTGTGAGTCGTGAGGATGCGCTGACCGCGGCGCTGCTACTCTCAGCGCTCAGCACTGGCCGCTCAGCACTAGGAAGCGCGAAGCGCCTGCGGTACACTACCTTGCCGGTATAGCGCTCGAGCAGCGGGTGCTGCTGCCAGTGGGCGGGGAGTTCCTGCTCGAGCCAGGCGGCGTCGTCTAGCGGATAGAAGCCCTGGCGGAACGAATCCACCGGGAGCAGGCGCCAGGCGCCGTTGAGGAGTGTCACTTGCGGAGCTGCCATGGTGCCTCAGAAAGGTCTGCGTGAGCTATTCTAGAGGATGCTAGATGGGGTGTCAAACGTGCCAGCGGCAGGATTGCTATAATAGGTCACCATCGTTGAACGCGTTGAACGAGCTGGAGGGGCCATGTCCGGGGGAGTGAAGTCCGGGCTGCTGTTCGGGCTGGTGAGCTTTATCGTGATCGGTGGGCTGACGATCATCCCAACGCTGGGGCAGCTCTGCTGCGGGCCGCTCGGGGCGCTGCTGCTGGGGGGCGCTGCGGGCTACGTGGGGGTGCGCTGGAGCGGCGAGTTGGCGGGGATGGGGCAGGGGGTCCTGGCCGGGGCACTGGCCGGGGTCGGGGTGCTAGCCGGCACGGTGCTCGGCTTCGTGCTGTACATCGCGCTGGTGCGCTCGTGGCCCGAGGCGCGGCAGATGCTTGACGAGGCCGTGCGCCAGCAGCAGGGCGCAGAGGCGCTCACCCCGCAGGACGTGGATACGCTGCTGAACATTGTAGCCCCGGTGCTAGGGTTCTGCTTCGGACTGCTGTGGCTGCTGTTCTCGCTTGGGGCGGGCGCGCTCGGGGGGTGGCTGGCGGTGCAACAGCGGCGCGGGGAGCAGCCGCCGGCGCAGCCGCCGATCGCGATGCCCCCGCCGGCGTAGGGGAGACCAGAGACCGGAGGCTGGAGGCCAGAGACGAAGGACCACAGACCAAAGCGTCTTTTGTCCTTCGTCCCTCGTCCCTCGTCCTCGGTCCTCTTCGCCCTACAGGCAGGCCACCAGCGCGGCCTCCATGGTGTTCAGCGCCTCGTCGGCCTCGGCCTCCGTGAGCACCAGCGGCGGGCAGAGGCGCACGGTGGACGCGCCGCAGGTCAGCACCAGCAGGCCGCGGCGGAAGCACTCCTCCATCAGGTGGTGCGCGAGGGCGCGGGCCGGCTCACGGGTGCCGCGGTCCTTCACGAACTCCACGCCGATCATCAGGCCGCGCCCGCGCACGTCGCCGATCACCTCGTAGCGCGCCTGAAGCTCGCGCAGCCCGGCCATCAGGTGCGCGCCGACGCGGGCCGCATTGGCCGCCAGCCCCTCGTGCACCAGGTCGATCACCTCGTTGGCAGCCGCGCACGCCAGCGCATTGCCGCCGTAGGTGTTGCCGTGCGAGCCCGGCTCCCACAGGTGCGTCAGGTCCCTGCGCGCGATTATCGCGCCGATCGGCACGCCGCCGCCAAGCCCCTTGGCCGAGGCGACGATGTCCGGCACCACCCCCTCGTGCTCGAAGGCCCACATTGTCCCGGTGCGCCCGACGCCGCTCTGCACCTCGTCGGCGATCAGCAAGATGCCGTAGCGGTCGCAGATCTGGCGCAGGCCCTGCATGAAACCGGGCGCCGGCACCACATAGCCGCCCTCGCCCTGGATCGGCTCGACGATAATCGCGGCCACGTCGCGCGGCGGGGCGATGGTGTGGAGCAGGGTGTGCTCGATGTAGTCCAGGCAGACCTCGGTCGTGCGCTCCTCGGCCACGCCGAAGGGCGGCCGGTAGGGGTTGGCGTAGAAGGCGTGGAAGGTGCCCGGCACCAGCGGGTAGTAGCCGCGGCGCTGCACCGGCTTGGAGGCCGTGAGCGAGAGCGAGCCGTACGACCGGCCGTGGAACGCGCCGAAGAATGCGATGATCCCCTGCCGCCCGGTCACATAGCGCGCCAGCTTGATCGACGCCTCGACCGCCTCGGTGCCGGAGTTGCCCAGGAAGACCTGCCACTCGCTCGAGGCGGGCATGGTGGCGACCAACCGCTCGCCGAGGGTGACCATCTGCTCGTTGTAGAAGTCGGTGCCGGCCATGTGGGTGAAGCGCGTGGCCTGATCCTGAATGGCGCGCACCAGCCGCGGGTGCGAGTGCCCGGCCGATACCACGGCGATGCCGGCGTTCATGTCGAGGTAGCGGTTGCCGTCGACGTCCCAGACGTCGCAGCCGACGCCGCGCTCCATCACGAAGGGGTAGACGCGACCCATGCAGGGCGCGAAGACCTTGCCGTCCCGCGCGACGAGCGCCTGGGCACGAGGTCCGGGGACAGAGATAGCGGAGGGTGAGGATGTGGGGGTATCGATCGTGGTGGTCACGTGCTGCCTCCTTACGGTCCGACAGCGCCGTCGGGCCGCGGATTGTGTGGGCAGGCCACGGCGCTGTGCCTGCCGCGCAAACATATGTCGAGATAAAATTGTAGCCGAGCGCGTTATGGGGTGTCAAACCGTACGGCGCGGTGCAACGGGACCGGGCAGACCGGTGAGCGCTGACGTCTGGGGCTTCAGCTCAACCCTAGAGCGTGATCAGCCGCTGCCTGGCGGCGATGCTGACCACGCTCTAGGGTTGAGGCGCCGAGCTTGCCGAGGATGTGCTGCACGTGGACCTTGACGGTGCGCGGGGCGATCACCAGGGTCTCGGCGATCTCGGCATTACTGCGCCCCTGGCCCATCAGGGCCAGCACCTCGAGCTCGCACGGGTCACAGAGTCCTGGCCGGCGCCGGCCTCCCTGACGCCCACGAGGCGCGCTGCCACCTCGGGGGGCAGCAGCGTCTGGCCGCGGTAAACAGCGCGGATGACAGCCAGCAGGTCGTCGGCCGAGGCGTCTTTGAGAAGGTAGCCCTGGATGCCGGCCCGCAGAGCGGTGAAGATGTGCTCGCCGGTGGCATGGTGGTGAGCACCAGCACGCGCGCGGTGGCGAAGCGCTCACGAATGCGGCGGGTGGTCTGCACCACCCACCTCGGACATGTGGAGGTCCATCAGCACGACGTCGGGCAGCCGCCGCCCGTACAGCTCGAGGGCCTCGCGGCCGTCGCGCGCCTCGCCCACGATCTGGACGTCGGGCTCGTCCTCGAGCAGCGCGACCAGCCCCTCACGCACGATGCGCTGGTCCGGCGAGCATGATGCAGAAAAAAGCGCTACTAGGCATCCACCACGGCCAGCGTGCAGCGCGAGACGCAGACCGGGCGGCCCTGCTCGTCGGCGATGGCGATCTGCCAGACCTGCGTGCTGCGGCCGAGGTGCAGCGGTGTGCCGACGGCGGTGAGCGTGCCGGAGCGCACCGGGCGCAGGTGGTTGGCGTTGATCTCCAGGCCGAAGGCCGCCTTGCCGGGCGGGCAGTTGAGGAAGCCGCCAATGCTTGCGACAGTCTCGGCCAGCGCCACCGACGCGCCGCCGTGCAGGTAGCCGAAGGGCTGGTGGTGCTGCGGCGTGACCGGCATCGTCAGCACCACCCGCTCGGGCGTAGCCGCGGCGACCGCGATGCCGAGGTGCGCGCCGAGCCCGGCGTTCATGAGCTGTGACAGGTCGGGCATGGGACCTCCAGTTGTGATCAGGATGCCCTATTATACGCCGACCTCCTCGCCGCGCAGCCGCTCGCGGGCCGCGGTGCGCCCCGCCGTGACCGGGCTGTGACCGAGGGCGGCAGCCAGCCCGACGCGCGGCATGTTGCCGTGGATCGCCTCGTGGCGCTCCGGCTCGATCAGGTAGGTCTCGTGCCAGATGCCCACCGTGCCGTCCGAGCCAACGGACTGATTGAAGCGCCGCCAGGCGTCGCGGTGCGGGTCCGAAGGGCTACGTGCGAAGCGCTCGAGGTCCTCGAACGAGCGCCAGTACTGCACCAAGAGCACGCTGCGCCAGCCGAGCCAGGTGCTGCCGTCGAGGAAGCCCTTCTCCGGGTGCGCGTAGAGCGTCTGGAGCATCGGCCTCATCGCCTGAGCCACCGGGAGCCAGCGGCACATGGCGCGCAGCCGGTTGAAACGCACGCCGATCAGGAACACCACGAACGGCCCGTCGGTCTGGGCGGTGTAGCGCCTGTTGAAGAGCTCACTCATCGCTGCCCTCCGCATACGGACTAGAGCGAAACAATGAACGCTGAACGCTGAACGCGAAAGCCGGGGGGCATCAGGACGCTGTACACAACCATCAGACGTGACCAACGTTTGTGCACTCTGCTGTAAAGCGCTGCTGCCAGATATAAAAAGAGTGATGGTACAATAGACTCATCCCTTCGATCCACATTGAACCAGGAGAGCCCGTCCAATGGCGTACGCATCGCTCATCGGCGCGCGAGTCCGTCGCAAGGAGGACCCGCGGCTGATCACTGGCGCCGGCCAGTATGTCGGCGACCTCAAGCTCCCCGGCCTGCACCACGTGGCCTTCGTCCGCAGCCCCTACCCGCACGCCCGCATCCGCGGGATCGACGCGTCCGCCGCGCTGGTGCGGCCCGGCGTGGTGGCGGTGGTGAGCGGCGAGGACCTGCGCGACGCCTACGGCCCGCTTCCCTTCGGCGGCGGCGAGGGTGCCGACGTCTCCGGCGAGGCCAAGCGCCCCTTCTCGCACTACGCGATCTCCGTCGGGCGGGTGCGCCACGTCGGCGAGATCGTGGCCGCAGTGATCGCCACCAGCCCGGCAGCCGCCGTGGACGGCGTGGGCGACGTGCTGGTGGACTACGAGCCGCTGCCGGCGGTCGTCGATATGCGGCGCGCGGGCGACCCGAGCGCGCCGCGGCTGTTCGAGCAGCTCGAGAGCAACGTCGACCACGTCTGGAAGCGCAACCGCGGCGACGTAGAGGGCGCCTTCGCCACCGCCCACAAGGTGGTGAAGCTCAGCATGAACAGCCAGCGCCTGTCGGGCGTGTCGATGGAGGGCCGCGCCGTGGCGACGGCGCTGGACTCCACCACCGGCGGCCTGACGATCTGGACGAGCACGCAGGCGGCGCACTGGATCCGGCGCGACCTGGCCGAGGTGCTGGGCCTGCACGAGAACCAGGTGCGCGCGATCACCCCCGACGTCGGCGGCGGCTTCGGCATCAAGATCGGCATCTACCCCGAGGAGGTCGCACTGGCAGCGCTCACGCAACGCTACAGTCTCCCCCTGCGCTGGGTCGAGGGCCGGCTAGAGCACATGCAGGCCACCACCCACGGCCGCGCACAGCTGGCCGAGTACGAGGCGGCGGTGGACGCGGACGGCGTGGTCACAGCGCTGCGCGCGCGGGTGCTGGCCGACCTCGGCGCCTACCCGGTCGCGGCCGGCATCCCGAACCTCACCGGCGCGATGGCAGTGGGCACCTACGCCATCCCCGCGGTAGACTTCGAGGTCACGGCGGTGTTCACCAACACCACGCCAGTGGCGGCCTACCGCGGCGCCGGGCGCCCCGAGGCGGCCTACTACCTCGAGCGCCTGATGGACGCGGTGGCGCGCGAGATGGGCTTGGACCCGGTCGAGGTGCGCCGGCGCAACTTCATCCCGCCCGAGGCCTTCCCGTACAAAACGCCCGTGGGCACCCTGTACGACACCGGCGAGTACGATAAGGCGCTCACCAAGGCCCTTGAGGTCTCCGGCTACGAGACCCTGCGCGCCGAGCAGGCCCGCCGCCGCGCCGCCGGCGACACGACGCTGATGGGCATCGGCATCGCCTGCTACGTGGAGATGTGCGGCTTCGGCCCCTACGAGAGCGCCCACGTGCGCGTCGAGCCGAGCGGCACCGTCACGGTGATGACCGGCATCTCGCCCCACGGCCAGGGCAACGCCACCACCTTCGCGCAGATCGTGGCCGACCAGCTCGGCGCAGACTTCGACCAGATCGTGGTGAAGTGGGGCGACACCGCCACCACGCCGATGGGCAACGGCACCATGGGCAGCCGCAGCCTCGCAGTGGGCGGCGGGGCGCTGGTGCGCGCGGTGGAGCAGGTGCGCGATAAGGCGCGCCGCATCGCCGCACACCTGCTCGAGGCCTCGCCCGACGACGTGGTGCTCGAGGAGGGTAAGTACCAGGTGAAGGGCGCGCCCGACAGCGGCCTGACGCTCGGGCAGGTGGCCAAGCGCGCCTACTCCGACAAGCTGCCAGACGACGTCACCCCCGGGCTGGAGTCCACCGACTACTTCAAGCCGCCGGAGCTGATCTACCCCTTCGGCGCCCACGTGGCGGTGGTCGAGGTCAGCACCGAGACCGGCGAGGTGCGCGTGCGTTCGTACTACAGCGTGGACGACTGCGGCCCGCGCATCAGCCCGATGATCGTAGCCGGCCAGGTCCACGGCGGCCTGGCGCAGGGCATCGCGCAGGCGCTGTTCGAGGAGATCGTCTACGACGAGAGCGGCCAGCTCCTCAGCGGCACGCTCATGGACTACACCCTGCCGCGCGCCGACGACCTGCCGCACTTCGCGCTCGATAAGACCGTGACGCCCACGCCGCACAACCCGCTCGGGGCCAAGGGCATCGGCGAGGCGGCCACGATCGGCTCGACGCCTGCGATCGTCAACGCGGTGGTGGACGCGCTCAGCCACCTCGGCGTGACCAACCTGGACATGCCGCTGCGCGCTGAGCGCGTCTGGCGCGCCATCCACGGCGCTGAGGCGTAACCGGCGGCGGTATAATCGGCGGCGGAAGGTGCGGCAGGGTGTCCCCTCCGCACCTTCCTGCTTCCACACACCGTCAGAGAGGCAGAAGATGAGCTTTCCCGAAGCCTACGGCCTCCCCACCGACATCCGCCTGATCGACGACATGCACCTCGGCCGGCCGCACGTTGTCGGCACCTACCTACTGCTCGGCGACGAGCCGGCGATCGTGGACCCCGGCCCCGCCAGCGTCCTGCCGCAGCTCGAAGCCGGCCTCAAGGCCCACGGCGTGGCCCTCGGCGACCTGCGCGCCGTGCTGCTGACCCACATCCACCTCGACCACGCCGGCGCAACCGGATCGCTCGTGCGCTACTTCCCCCACCTGCGCGTGTACGTCCACCACCGCGGTGCGCCCCACATGATCGCCCCCGACAAGCTGCTCCGCAGTGCCACGCGGATCTACGGCGGCCAGATGGACTACCTGTGGGGCGAGTTCCTGCCGGTGCCGGCCGACAACATCACCACCCTCGGCGGCGGCGAGACCGTGCGCCTCGGGCGGCGCGCCCTGCAGGTGTACGACGCCCCCGGCCACGCCTCGCACCACGTGCTGTACGTGGAGGACCACAGCGGTGTGGCGTTCGTGGGGGATACCGCCGGCCTGCGCATACCCGGCTCGCAGGACGTGCGCCCCGCCACGCCGCCGCCCGACATCGACCTGGAGGCCTGGCGGCGCACGCTCGACACACTGCTCCAGATCGGGCCGCGGGCGCTCTGCCTCACCCACTTCGGACCGGCCCACGACCCCGAGCGGCACATCGACGCGATGTGGTCGAGCACGCTGCGCTGGGCCGACGCCGTGCGGCGCAGCATGGCGCGCGGTGAGGACGCCGAAACAGGCGCGGGGCGGCTGGCGGAGCTGGCAGAGGCCGAGCTGAGCGGCGATATCCCACCCGAGATCCGGGCACAGTACGCGCAGGCCGGCGCGGTGAGCATGAGCTACAACGGGCTCGAGCGCTACTGGCGCAAGAAGGCCGAGCAGCCCGCGTAGCCGGATCTCCCCACGCACAAGGTTTCGGGGGAACACCCCCGAAACCTCTCCAGCCTCGCCTCTCGCACACCCCACCGGCACATATCCCGATCACAAACGATTTACACACATGTAACAAGCGAAATACCGTGTGTCAAACGTCGCTGTTTACCATACCTCTACCGTGATAGATCTCGACGTCTGGAACCAGACGCGCGAGGCGCAGGAGCAGCAGTTCGGCTACAACTGCGACTTCGTCGGGCGCCACCAAGATGGACTGCCCCGAGGACGTCGAGATGAACCCGGTGAACAAGCGCGTCTACGTGGTGCTGACCAACAACAACCAGCGCGGCGTGGAGCGCGGCCCGGCGGTGGACGCGGTCAACCCGCGCGCCAACAACCGCAGCGGCCACATCATCGAGATCATCGAGAACGGCGACAACATGGCCGGCACGGCCTTCCGCTGGGAGATCTTCATCCTGGCCAGCCGCCCGGATGACGAGTCGACCTTCTTCGCCGGCTTCGACAAGAGCAAGGTCAGCCCGATCGGCGCGCCGGACAACATCGCCTTCGACCTGGCCGGCAACGCCTGGGTGGCCACCGACGGCGCGGCGAGCGCGATCAAGCTGAACGACGGCCTGTTCGCCATCCCGACGGCCGGCGCGCAGCGCGGCAACGTGCAGCAGTTCTTCTCCTCTGTGCCCGGCTCCGAGGTCTGCGGGCCTGAGTTCACGCCCGATAACCGCACGCTGTTCCTCGCCATCCAGCACGCCGGCGAGGGCGGCACGTTCGCGGAGCCGATCAGCACCTGGCCTGACCGCCAGGGGATGCCGCGGCCGAGTGTGATTCTCATCCAGGCCTTCGACAGCCGACCGATCGGCCGCTAGCACCGAACGCCAAACGCCGAGTGCCGGGGTGCGATCGAAGCTGTACGAGCTCGACCACACCTCGGCACTCACGCCTCGGCGCCGCACTCAGCACTCAGCACTCACGACTCACGCCTCGGCGCCGCACTCAGCACTCAGCACTCACAACTCAAGCCTCACGCCTCGGCGCCGCACTCAGTCCTCAGTCCTCAGTCCTCAGCACTCAGTCCTCAGTCCTCAGCACTCAGTCCTCAGCACTCTGTCCGCAGCACTCAGCACTCAGTCCTCAGCACTCGGGTGGCCCTACCAGCCGAGCGCCCGCACCCCCCACGCCACCCCGAGCGCGGCCAGCAGCAGCCACACCACCACCACCGCCACCGCGCCGGCCCGGCTCACCGGGCGCCCTTCGGCGGAGGCCGCCTCCTCACGCGCCGAGGCCATCACCGCGGGCGGGATGAGCCGCAGCGCCAGCGAGATCCCCAGCGGCACCAGGATGACGTCATCGAGGTACCCCAGCACCGGCACAACGTCGGGGATCAGGTCGATCGGGCTGAGCGCGTAGGCCACCACACACACCGCCAGGGCGCGCGCGTACCAGGGAGTGCGGCGATCACGTGCGGCCAGATAGAGCGCGTGGGTCTCGCGCTTGATGCCGCGCGCCCAGGCGCGGAGGTTTCGAGCGGGTTGTGTCACAGGTTGAGAACATGTGGGGACGGGGACTCCCCACGCATCACGCGTACGCGTATTTCTTCCACACGTCGTGCCGCTCGAGCTCGCCGAGCAGCGCAAAGGCCACGAACTGAGGCTGGCGCGGGACTGTCAGGAGGATCATGTTGGCCTCCTCCGGCGTGCGGCCGCCCTTTCGGTGGTTACACTCACGACACGCCGCGACAACGTTCTCCCAGGTCGTGGGGCCGCCTCGCCACCGCGGCAGAACATGGTCTACCGTCAGGTGCCCACGGCCGGGCTGCACCCCGCAGTACTGGCACGTCTCTCGGTCGCGGGCGATGACGCCGCGGCGCGAGCAAGGCAGACGCAAGCGGCGCGGGATCTTGATATACCGCACAAGCCTGATGACGACGGGGACTTCGAAGGAGATGCCGCGGGCGCGGAGCCGCTGCTGGGCAGCCTCGACGAGCTCGGCCTTATCCTGCAGCAGCAGGACGACGGCGCGGCGAATAGAGATGAGCTGGAGCGGCTCGTAGCTGGCGTTGAGAACGAGGACTCGTTGCCCCAAGGATCTGCCCCCTTTCCAAAAGCTACATACGACAGGCATGCGCTCTTGTACAGGGATGACCCTCGACAGAGTGCGCTTAGCCTATCACGTCGGCGGCGCTTGCGGCGAGCACCGCGCGTAGCATTCGAGTGCCGCAGACTTGAGCTCTCGGACAGCGGCCGTGGCTGCCGAGCCACACACGCCGGTGCACCAGCTCACCCTCGCTCCAACGCACACATATCTGGTGGGTGGAGAGGTCGCTGCTATGCATCTGAGCGCGTATTACCAACGTAACAACCCCTTAATACTGGGCCTTATTTAGTGCTCCGTGCTGCTCTAATACAGCATTTATAGCATACACCAGGCCACGCACCACTGTCAAATGCGTTCCATCGGATGTGCGCTACAATAGACGGGACAGCACTTACACACCACTGGCGGCGCGAGGGCGCGCCAGGAAAGGATGAGGATGGAGCGCACGATCATTTCCACCACCGACGCGCCGCAGGCGATCGGCCCGTACTCCCAGGCCGTGACCGCAGGCAACTTGGTCTTCTGCTCAGGCCAGATCCCGCTGACGCCTGCCGGAGAGCTGCTCGACGGCGACATCACCGCCCAGACGCAGCTCGTGCTGACGAACCTCAAGGCTCTGCTTGAGGCCGCCGGAAGCTCGCTCGGGCAGGTGGTGAAGACCACCGTGTTCCTGGCCGACATGAACGACTTCGCCGCTATGAACGCGGTATACGCCCAGTTTTTCACGTCCGCCCACCCCGCCCGCTCCACGATCCAGGTGGCGCGCCTCCCGCGCGATGTGCGCGTCGAGATCGAGGCCGTCGCCATCCGAGCATGAGGTAGCGCTATGTTTCGCAACATGAGCCCGGGCGCGATCGGGATCCGCGCCGACCTCCGCACATCGCTCGCACTCGCCCGACAGACCGGCTGGGAGGGGATTGACCTCCCGGTGACCGAGGCCGTCCAGCTCGCTCGCGCCACCTCAGCCGACGAGGTCGCGGGCCTATTCACCCAGGCCGGTATCCGCGCCGGTGGTTGGGGCCTGACGGTGGAGTGGCGCAAGCCGTACGAGCAGGCGGCGCTCACGGCGCTCGCCGAGCAGGCCGCGCTGGCCCAGAGACTCGGCTGCACCCGTGTCTCCACCTGGCTGCTGCCCTTCTCCGATGAGCGGCCGTTCCGCGAGAACTTCGCCTTCCACGTGCAGCAGCTCGGCCCGGCGGCCCGCGTGCTCGCCGAGCACGGCTGCCGGCTCGGCCTCGAGTTCATCGGCCCGCGCACCATGCGCGAGGGCAAGCGCTATGGCTTCATCTACACGCTGGAAGGCATGCTCTGCCTGGCAGAGGCAATCGGCCCCAACGTCGGCCTACTCGTGGATAGCTGGCACTGGTACACCGGCCTGGGCACCACCGCCGACATCCGCGCGATGCGACCCGAGGACGTGGTGTACGTCCACGTCAACGATGCGCCCGCCGGCGTGCCGGTGGAGCAGCAGCTCGACCAAGTGCGGCGCCTTCCGTCCACCACCGGCGTGATCGACCTAGCTGGCTTTATGGGAGCGCTGCGCGAGCTCGGCTACGATGGGCCGGTCACCCCCGAGCCGTTCGAGAAGCGCCTGGCCGACCAGCCGGCCGAGCAGTCGGCCCGCGAGGCGCACGACAGCATGCTCGCCCTGTGGAGCGCCGCCCGGCTGGCGTCGTGATCGAGGACGAAGGACGAAGGCCCGATGGCCGAGGCTGGGAAGCCTTTGACCATCGGTCCTTCGTCCTTCATCACTGCATCCGGTAATGCTACCCTTGTAGACTAACGGCAGACCGAAACCAACCACCCCAGCAGGCGCCCCCGGCGACCCGCGCACCCCTGAGGAGCGCATGGCTGCCGAGGAGACCACGCCCGACACCCGCCGCCAGACGATCGCCCGCGCCGCCCTGCTGCTCGCCACACTCGCCGCACTCGCCTGGCACACCCGCCCCGATGGCCGCTTGCACGTGCTCTTCCCAGCGGTGGACGGCGATGCGGCCCTCATCCGCACGCCCGCCGGTGGATTCGTGCTGATCGACGGCGGCGCCGACCCCGCCGCGCTCGCGGCCGCCCTGGGGCGGGCTATGCCCCCCTGGCAGCGCCACCTCGACGCCGTCGTGCTAACCCGCGCCGACGCATACCGCCTCCCCGGCCAAGTGGCGGCCCTCTCCCGCTACCACTCCGCCGTGGCCCTCGCGCCACCGACCTCGTCGCGTGGTGCGGCCTTCGCCGAGTGGCGGCGCCTCCTCATCGACCAGCGCACGCCCATCCGCGCCGCCCACCCCGGCGCCCGCCTCGATATCGGCGGCGCCACACTTACCGTGCTCGCCACAGACGACGAGGGCGCCCTGCTGCGCGTGGAGTACGGCGCCACCTGCGCCCTGCTGTCCCACACCCCGCCCCTGGTGCCGCCGCGCACCCTGCGCCGCTGTGATCTCCTGGCATTCCCGTGGGAGCGCGACCCCCGCACGCCCCTCGTCACGCAGACCCGCGCCCGGCATATCCTGCTCACCGACGGCTACCACGCCGACGATGTGGTCGAGCTCACCTACCGCGAGCGCGCCGTCGGCGGCGCCCGGCTCTACCACGAGCGGATCGACGGCGCGGTCGAGTGGGTGAGCGACGGCATGCGATCGTGGGTGGTTCTCCCATAGAGCAATCCTACCTGAGCCGTGCGCGCGCTTCAGCGCAGAGCGGGGGCTTGGGGGCCGCAGCTCCCGGAAAAACCTCTACTCAGTGAAATCGCTACAGCAGCCAGAGACACAGACGAGTGACAACCTCCTGCTGAGCGACAAGATCATCCCTGTTGCGGTCGAGGCGGCGACATTGCCCTCCTACTTCCTCGTCATGCTCCGGGTCGAGAACTGCGGCGGCACAGCCCTCACGAACGTCGTCGTCACCGACAACTTCAGCAACGAGACCAAGCCGCTCGAACCGAGCGCGAACACGGGCACTGTCAGCATCACGCCTGCGGACACCAACGGGTTCCAGAAGGAGAATCTGACCTGGACGATCGGCACGCTGGGCGGGTACCAGGCTCGCACACTGACCATCAAGGTCGGCGGCAGGCCGACTCGGCCGGCAAAATCGAGCCGACCACCGAGGACCAGGACGTCTTCTACAACGGTGATGGCGCCGGCGGAACCAGTGCGAGCGTCACGACCAGCAAGGGCCTGACGGCCTCCGTCGGCGCGATGTTCATCAACGCGGACGCCGTGCCTGTGCCGGGAGCCAGGGCGGCTGGGAGAGCCCGCCCGACGACAAGTGCGGCCTGATCGCCACCTCGCTGCCGCTCTCGCAGACGGACGTCGAACTCTAGATAATATCGCGAATCCTTCGATTTGACGGATGCGAGACCCGGGGGCGCAGCGCCTCCGGGTCTCGCCATTCAGGCGGGTAGAACGCCGCCATCTGCTATAATCCGCCCGTATGCTCACACCGTCCGCACAGCTCTTCCTGGCCGCCGTCGCCGCCCTGCTGCCGCTGCTCGGCGTGGCCGCCTGGCTCTGGCGGCGCTACTACCGCGAGGACAGCGCCGACACCGCCCGCGTCATCGCCCGCAACAGCGCCCTCCCGATCGCCGCCGGGCTGCTCAACAAGCTCATCGACTTCGGCTTCGCCGTGATCACGCTGCGGGCCCTCGGCCCCGAGGGCAGCGGTGCCTACGCCTTCGTGGCCCTGATCGTCGGGCTGTACTTCGTCACCGTCAGCAACTGGGGCCTCAACGACCTCACGGTGCGCGAGGTGGCGGCCGACCCAGCCCGCGCGCCGCGGCTGTTCAGCATCACGCTGCTGCTGCGCTGGGGCATCTCCGCGCTGCTCCTGCCGGTGTGCGCCGCGCTCGTGATTGGCTACGAGCTGCTCGGCAACCCGCTCAGCCCCGCCGCCGTGCTCGCGCTGGCGCTCCTGGGGCTGCACCTGTTCCCCGCAGCCCTGGCCGCGGCCTGCTCGGCATCCTTCCAGGCTATGCAGCGCATGGAAGTCACCGCGCTCGTCCTGGTAGTCACGAATATCGCCAAGGTCCTCGTGGGGGCTGCGGCGCTCGTACTCCTGCCAGACATCCCGGGCCGCGTCGTAGCGCTAGCGGCTGTGGCCCTGACGATCACCGCGCTCAACGCCGCCGTCTTCCTTGAGCTCCAGCAGCGTATGTTGTTCCGCGCGACGTTCGCCTGGGACTGGGTTCAGGGGCGCGCGATGCTGCGCGAGGCCTTCCCGCTGCTTCTCAACAGCCTGCTGATCGCGGTGTTCTTCCGCTTCGACATCGTGATCATGCGTGCCGCCAGCAATGACGTCAGCGTCGGGATCTACGACGCGGCCTACAAGCTGATCAACGTCACTCAGATCGTACCCCCGTACTTCGTGGCGGCTCTGTTCCCGGTGCTAGCCCGCTACGCAGTGGCGGACCGCGCGGCCCTCGAGCGCGCCTCCACGCGGGCCGTCGGGCTGCTCCAGCTCCTCGCCTGGCCGGCCACAGTGGGGATCACCCTGCTCGCGCCAGAGCTCATCCTGCTCGTCGGCGGCCGAGCCTATCTGCCGGACGCCGCGCTGGCGCTGGCGGTGCTGATCTGGTACCTGCCACTCGCCTACGCCAGCGGCGTCGCCCAGTACGTGCTGATCGCCGTGCGCCGCCAGGGGACGATCACGCGCGCCTTCGCAGCGGCGGCCACCTTCAACCTGGCGCTGAACCTGCTGCTGATCCCGCGCTACGGCTACCTGGCCGCCGCCGCCGTCACGGTGGCAACAGAAGTAGCCCTGATCGTGCCGTTCCTCGCAGCCCTGCGCGCCGAGGGGGTGGCTCTCAAGCTACCCAGGTTGGTCTGGCGCCCAGCTACCGCCGCGCTCATGATGGGCGCCGTCATGCTCGCCACCCGCGCGCTCGTCCCGGGCGGCGCGTGGCTCGCCGCTCTCGCGGCCGCACCCGCCTACCTCGCAGCGCTGTGGGCGCTAGGGGGCATCGGGGCCGAGGAGCGTGCGCTGGCCCGCCGAGTGCTCGGGCGCGGCGTCAGGACCGGGGCATGAGAAGCGCGAGCCATGCTATACTTTGAGCAAAGGGTGTCTGCAGGGACAGCGCCGTCCCAGGCGGCATAGCTCACTGATGAGAAGGGAGCCCTTATGGCCGGCAAGCCGGAGAATATTTACACCAACGCCCAGCGGCAGTTCGACATCGCCGCTGAGCGTCTGAACCTTGAGCCCAGCCTGCGCCAGATCCTGCGCGTGCCGCAGCGCGAGCTGACCGTGCGCTTCCCCGTCAAGATGGACGACGGCAGCATCGAGGTCTTCACCGGCTTCCGCGTCCAGCACAATATCACCCGCGGCCCCGCCAAAGGCGGCATCCGCTACCACCCCGCGCTCGACATCGATGACGTCCGCGCACTGGCGATGTGGATGACCTGGAAGTGCGCCACCGTGAACATCCCCTACGGCGGCGCCAAGGGCGGCGTCATCCTCGACCCGAAGCGCCTCTCACTCGGCGAGCTCGAGCGCCTCACGCGCCGCTACACCAGCGAGATCGGCCTGCTGATCGGCCCCGACCGTGATATCCCGGCCCCCGACATGGGCACCAACGCCCAGACGATGGCCTGGGTCATGGACACCTACTCGATGCACGCCGGCCACACAGTCCCCGCGGTGGTCACGGGTAAGCCGATCAACATCGGCGGCTCTCACGGGCGCAACGAAGCCACCGCCCGCGGCCTGGCCTACATCCTGCGCGAGGCCGTCGAGGCGCTCAGCTTCGACATCACCACCGCGCGCGTGGCCATCCAGGGCGCCGGCAATGTCGGCGCCACCATCGCCCGCCTGCTCGACGAGATGGGCGCGACGATCGTGGCGATCAGCGACAGCCAGGGCGGGGTGTACAGCCGCGGCGGGATCTCGGTGATCGACGTACTGGCGCACAAGGAGCGCACCGGCACTGTATCGAGCTTCCCCGAGGCGGACCGCGTCACCAACGCTGAGCTGATCGAGCTCCCCTGCGACATCCTCATCCCGGCCGCCCTCGAGCACCAGATCACCACCCAGAACGCCGACCGTATCCAGGCTCGCATCATCGGCGAGGCGGCCAACGGCCCCACCACACCCGACGCCGACCGGGTGCTCTTCGACCGCGGCGTGTTCGTGATCCCGGATATCCTCGCCAACGCGGGCGGCGTCACGGTGAGCTACTTCGAGTGGGTGCAGGGCCTGCAGGAGTTCTTCTGGACCGAGCGTGAGGTGAACGCTCAGCTCGAGCGCATCATGGCCGGCGCCTTCCAGAACGTGCTCCGCGCCGCCCAGGAGCGCAAGACCGACATGCGGACCGCAGCGTACCTGCTGGCTGTGGACCGCGTGGCTCAGTCCACTCGCACCCGCGGGATCTACCCGTAGTGCCTCGTGTGGACACACGCGGGCGGCTCGGCGAGTTCGGCGAGGAAGCGGCTGCGAACTACCTGGCGCGCGCCGGCCACCAGATCGTCGCCCGCCGCTGGCGCTGTCGGCGCGGCGAGCTCGACATCGTGACACAAGACGGCCAGTCGCTCGTGTTCGTCGAGGTCCGCACACGCAGGGGCGCCCTCGCCGGCTCGCCGGAGGAATCAGTCAACGCGACCAAGCGGGCCAGACTGGTGCAGCTGGCCTACAGCTACCTGGCGGCCTCATCACATAGCGGCGAGTGGCGCATCGACGTCGTCGCGGTCGAGGTGGACCGTGGCGGACGCGTCGCTCGCATCAACCACATCCCCCACGCCGTCGGCGAGTGACGGAAGACTGAAAACCAAAGGCGAAGGACCAAGGACCAAAGAAGAGGTACTCCGTGGTCCTTGGTCCTTCGCCGTTCGTCCGTGGTCCTACCCGTTCTTCGGCTCCCACACGTCCTCGAGCACGCAGTCCCACGGGAACTTGAACTCATCGGCAGCATCGTAGACGTGCGATTGGAGGTTCACCACGATCACCTCGGGCTCGCTCAGGGCCTTCCACCCGTGCATCACGCGCGGCGGAATTTTGATCAGCCGCGGGCGAGTGCTGCCGAGAAAGATCGGATTCACGTGGCCGAACGTAGGAGAGTCAGGCCTGATATCGACCAGCGTCACCTGGAGTTTGCCACGCGTCACTGTGAACTGGTCGGTGTGTACATCGTGCAGGTGCCAGCACTTCACCACGCCGTAGTCCGTGGCGCTCTGGTAGACGTGCTGGGGGAGCACAAGTCCCTCAGACTCGACCCACGGCTTGCTCCACAGCTCGATCACATCGCCCCGGCCGTCCAGATGAACTTTCAGATCCTTGACGATCACGCCGTCGATGCTAGGCGCGCGGTACGGCGATTGCACCTTGTAGGGGATAGTCTTCAGCCAGTCGACAGTCACTTCGGCCGCACGCATGCTTTTTCCTGATTGTATGGACGGCGGGCACAACACGGCCCCTGCCGCAGTGTCGGATGTCTCGACGGGATGCCGCCCGAGATTATAGCACGGCTCACCGGCGCAGGTGTGAAACTGGCGCTGCTATACTTAGCGGAAGTGGGTAGAAAAAACTGGGAGGCCAACATGGAAAAAAGATACGTTCGCAACGTGATGCACTTCGGGGTGATATCCTGCCCGAGCGAAACCCCGGTCGATGAGGCCATGCGCTTGATGCAGACGCACCGTATCCATGCGCTCGTCGTCGTCGAGGGGCCGGGGTATCTGGCGGGGATTATCTCTCAGACAGATGTGATCCGGGCCTGGCAGGATGGCTCGCCCTACGAGCAGGTGATCCAGGGCCCCGTGAGCAGCGTCATGACCCGGAGTGTCGTGAGCTGCATGCCGGATATGGAGCTCAGCCGGGCGGTCAAGCTGCTCAATCGGCACCACATTCACCGCCTGGTGGTGGTGGAGGAGCGCAACGACGGCCGCTTCTGGCCGGTGGGGATCCTCTCGATGACCGACCTCGTGCGGGCGATGGACCCCACCGAGTCGCAGATGGCCGCCGTGCATCAGGACCAGACGCCGGCCCGCTGACACAGGAGTCTCAGACCAAAGACGAAGGACCGAAGACCGAAGCGGGCTCTGTCTCCCGCTTCGGTCTTCGGTCCTTCGTCCAGTGTCCGTCCCTAGCCGACGAGCAGCGCCAGCGGGTTCTCCAGCAGCCGCTTGACCTCGGCGCCGAACTTGGCCGCCTCCGCGCCGTCAAGCGCGCGGTGGTCGGCCGACACCGTGATCTTCATGATCTGCTTCGCCACCACCTCATCGGTGTCGCCGACGAAGGCCGGCGTGCGCTGGATGGCACCCACCGCGAGGGCTGCGGCCTGCGGCAGCGAGATGAGCGAGCCGAACTCGCTGACGCCGAACATACCGAGGTTGCTGACCTGGAATGTGCCGCCGTTCAGGATGTCGGAGGTGAGCTTGCCCTCGCGCACCAGGCCGATCAGCCGCCGCGCCTCACGCGCGATCGAGCCGAGCGAGCGCTCGTGGGCATTCATCAGCACTGGCGCCACCAGGCCGCTCTCGAGCGCGACCGCGATCGAGAGGTTGACGACGTCGTGCTGCTGGATGCCCTCCTCGGTGTAGGAGACGTTCAGCTGCGGGTTGCTCACCAGGGCTGTGGCGCTGGCCTTGAGCACGAGGTCGTTGACGGAGACCTGGGCCTCCTTGGGCAGACCCTCATTGACCTGCTTCCGCAGCGCCAGCGCCGCCCCCATGTCCACGTCGAAGGTGACGAAGACGTGCGGGATGGACTGCCAGTTCTGCAGCGTGCGCCGGGCGATCGTTCGCCGCATGCTGGTGAGCGGAACGAGCTTGCCGCCGCTGCTGGGAGCGGGGGCCGGAGCTGCCGCCGGGGCCTGCTGTGCCGGAGCTGCCGCCGGTGCTGGTGCCGCCGGTGCCGGGGTCTGCTGTGCCGGAGCAGCCGGTGCCGGAGCGGGGGCAGCCGCCGGGGACGCCACAGGAGCCTGCTGCGCCGGTGCCGCCGGTGCCGCCGGTGCCGCCGGTGCCTTGCCGCTGCCGACAAACGCCTCGACGTCATCGCGCACGACGCGCCCGCCAGGGCCGCTGCCCTGGATCTGGCGCAGGCTCACGCCGGCCTCGCGCGCCATGCGTCGGGCCAGCGGCGAGGCCTTCACCTCGAGCTCGCTCGCGGCATCGATCGGCGTCTGCCCGTTTGCGGGCGCGGGCTGCGCTGCCGGTGCCGCGACAGCAGAACTGCCAGTGCTGGCCGCCTGTGCATCGGGGCGCGCCTCGCCGCCCTCGCCGGCCCCAGCGGGCGCCGCGGCGCCCTCACTAGCCCCAGCGGGCGCTGGAGTCGCCTCATCGCTGCTGGCACCGTCACCACCGAGCCGCGCGATCACCGAGTTCACCGGTGCCGTCTGACCCTCCTGCACCACGATCTCGGAGATCGTGCCCGAGGCGAACGCCTCGATCTCGATCGTGACCTTATCGGTCTCGATCTCGGCGATCGCCTCGCCCTTCTTGACGTCGTCGCCGGGCTTCTTCAGCCACTTGACGATCGTCCCCTCCTGCATGTCGAAGCCCATCTTGGGCATCGTAATATCTGGCATGGTCTGCCTCTCCCTACACCCACCACGGGGTTTGAAGGGGCGCCCTGAGGGCGTGTGGCCCCTCCAAGAAGAAGAACAACGATCCTTCTCGGGGCTTGCGCCCCCCCGCTCTACGCCAGGACGTTGCGGATCGCGGCCGCGATGCGGTCAACCGTGACGACCGTCTGGAGCTCGAGGTTCTTCGAGTAGGGCATCGGCACCTCTTTGAAGTTTACGCGCGCGATCGGCGCGTCGAGGTAATCGAAGCCATACTCGTACAGCCGGGAGGAAATCTCGGCACTGGTGCCAAACGACTGCCAGTCCTCGGTGACCACGACGCCGCGGTGGGTCTTCTTGAAGCTCTCAATCGCGACGCTCATATCCAGCGGGCGGATCGTCCGCAGGTCCACGACCTCGACCTCGATGCCCTCTTTCGCCAGGATCTCGGCGGCCTGGAGCGTGAGGTGGACCATGCGCGAGTAGGTCACCACCGTGATGTGCTTACCCTCGCGCGCCAGAGTCGACTTACCGATCGGAACGGTATAGCTCTCCTCGGGGACCTCGCCCTTGATGGTGTACATCAGCGTGTGCTCGATAAACACCACCGGGTCCGGGTCCTCGATCGCCGCACGCAGCAGGCCCTTCGCATCGTATGGGGTGGCCGGCGCCACGACCTTAAGGCCGGGCATGTAGGCGAACATCGAGTCGAACGACTGCGAGTGGGTGGCCGAGAGCTGTGTCCAGCCGTTAGTGGTGCGAAGCACCATCGGAACCGTCATCTGGCCACCGAACATACTGTAGATCTTCGCGGCGTGGTTGAACAGCGCGTCGAAGGCCAGCAGCGAGAAGTTCACCGACATAATCTCGGCGATCGGGCGCATGCCAACCATCGCTGCGCCCACGGCCAGCCCTACGATGCCGGACTCAGCGATCGGTGCGTCGCGGATGCGATCGGGGCCGTACTGCTCGAGGAAGCCGGCCGTGACGCCGTAGGTGCTGCCGTAGTGGCCGATATCCTCACCGATAATGAAGACACTCTCGTCCTTCATGGCCTCGTGGAGCGCCTGGCGCAGCGCCTCACGTACAGTGATAACTGGCATGTTTTTGTACTATCCTCAACTCTGTAGTGCAAAGTGTAAAGTGAAAAGGGCACCATGCAGCCGGTCTGGCCGTGGCCGCATCGCACGTTGCACGTTTCACTACTCTCCGTGGATCGGCGGGTTCACTTCGATCGGCGCGGCATAGACACCCGACTGCAGGATCCACTCGTGGCCCGGCTCGGGGCTCTCCTCGGCGAACTCCACGGCCGCCTCGACCTCGTCATCCACGCGCTCATCGATCGCGTCGGCGTCCTTCTCGCTGAGGATGCTCTGGTCGATCAGGAAGCGGCGATAGCGGTCGATCGGGTCGCCCGAGCGGTACTTCTCCACATCCTCTTTCGTGCGGTACTTCTGGGTGTCCTGGGCCGAGTGACCGCGGAAACGGTAGGTCATCGCCTCGAGCAGCACCGGGCCATGGCCGCTACGAGCGTGCTCGACGGCCCGGACAGCGGCCTCGCGCATCGTCAGCAGGTCATTGCCGTCCACACGCTCGGCCTTCATGTCGAAGGCGCACGCCTTGCGGTAGATCTCGGTGACGGAGGAGTGCACATCGAGCGGGGTACCCATGGCGAACAGGTTATTCTCGCAGACGAACACCACCGGCAGCTTCCAGAGCTGCGCGAAGTTGAGCGACTCATAGAACTCGCCGCCGTTGGTGGCGCCATCGCCGAAGAAGACCATCACCACGCCGTTCGTCTTCTGCATTTTGCAGGCGAGCGCCACGCCGCAGGCCAGCGTCAGGTGGCTGCCGACGATCGCGTAGCCGCCCCAGAAGTTCTTCGAGGCATCGGCAAAGTGCATCGAGCCGCCCAGTCCCTTGGAGCAGCCGGTGACCTTACCGAAGAGCTCGGCCATGAGGGGCTTGATGTCGAGGCCGCGCGCGATGGCGTGGCCGTGGTCGCGGTAGTGCGTGAAGATGTGGTCCTGCGGCTCGAGCGGGGCAATCGCGCCGACGCCGAGAGCCTCCTCGCCGATGTAGAGGTGCAGGAAGCCGCCGATCTTCGCCTTGGTGTACATCTCCTGACACTTCTCCTCGAAGCGGCGGATGAGCACCATCTGGCGGTAATAGTCGATCAGCGTATCGGCGGGGATGGGCGGAGCCGCGACTGGCGTATCTGCGCTGCGTGCATTATTTGTCGAAGCCTGTTTCTGGGCCATGTCACTCCTCAAAACCACTGATATCTAGGCCGCCGGGGCGGCGCACGAAACACCTGAAGAAGCTCAGTTCGACCGTATGTTTGTTGTGCCAGAGCGCCCTTGGATCACCCCCACCAGCTCTGCCAGCGTCAGGCGGGAAGGGACGCGCGGCGGCGCCTTCGCGGTGCCGCACAGGAGCAGCCGTTTGTTCGGGTGCAGATACCAGTCAGCACCGGTGTCGACACGGCGCAGATCGCTGTAGACCGGCGACAGGTCGACGTGGGAGCGCGACTGCGCGGCGACGCCCATCCAGCCGTGGCCGTCGCGGTAGGCGTACAGGACAGCGCCCCGGCTGTATGCCAGCCGGCTCGAGCCCCCGTCCTCACTCTCCATTGCAATTCCCAGGCCCCAAGGCGTCTGAAACTCGAGGCGCTGCGCGAACGCGGCCTCGAGGCGAAGCTGCCGCGCCTCGTGCTCGTACCAGGCATCCAGATTGGGCAGCATTGCGTATGCGACATGGTGTGGGCGGTTGGGAAAAAGCATGTTATAGCCGGCGATCAGGGAATTGATGTTGAAGTAGCCCTGCTCGCTCGCGGGGGCGGTGGCGTTGTCAAGGTGGCATACTTGGCGCACCATGCGCTCGAGCGCCATGTCCGTCGGGGCGACGGCGCGGCGCACCAGCTCGGCGGCGCAGGTGCCCTGCCTACCGCTACGGTGGTGGTCAAAGCGCCCCCCTCCGGTATCGACGTGGACCACGCGCAGATCGGCGTCAGCCGGGAGATCATTCAGCGTTGAGCCCGCGGGGACGAACTGCAGATCGGCGCCCACAGCGCCGGCAAAACGAATAAAGATCCAGATTGCCGTCAGGCAATCCAGATCCGGAGCTAGATGCCCAACGATGGTCGTTGGCGGGTGCACTAAACCGAGTCTCGCTTTCCAGGTAGCGGGTAGCCGGGGTACGGTAGACAGAGCCGCTGCAACGGCCGTTCATCGCAGGGGACTCGGTACCGATCCAGCATTGGAGTATACTCGAAAGCAACCGGTATGGCAACCGCCTAGGGCTTCGGAGCGCGCCGGAGCAGCGTGGGACCCTTGCGTTTTCGTATTGGAGGTCGTATAATACCATAAAGTCCCATTACCACCATCGCGAAGCCCTGTCCCCCCTGCCTGCGACTCTCAAGGAAGGCGCATGGAACAGCAAGAACAGGCTGCGACCCACGAGCAAGAAACTCCGAGCTCCTATCAGAAGGGCGATGTCTCAAACGTGCTCTCGGACGAAGAGCAAGAAGACCTCGCGCTGATGAAGCAATTCCTCGCGAACCCCGCGCACGACTACCGCAACCTGCAATACGGGGATACCGTCGACGGCATCATTATGCGCGTTGACAAGGATGAGATCCTTGTCGACATCGGCTCAAAGGCCGAGGGCGTAGTCCCGGCACGGGAGATGCAATCACTCCTATCGGAGGACCGCTCAGAGCTGAAGCCGGGGGATGAGCTGCTGGTGTTCGTCGTTCAGACGGAGGACCGCGAGGGCCGTGCCGTGCTGTCGGTTGACAAGGCGCGCCAGGAAAAGAGCTGGCGGCACCTGCAGACCGTCCACGAGTCCGGCGAGGTGATCGAGGCCAAGGTGGTGAACTACAACAAAGGCGGCTTGCTCGTGAACTTGGACGGCGTACGCGGCTTCGTGCCCTCGTCTCAGGTGAGCGGCATCAGCCGCGGCCCCGAGACGCAGAAGCAGTCCGACATGGCCAGGATGGTCGGCACGTTCCTGCCGCTCAAGGTCATTGAGATCAACCGCGTGCGCAACCGCCTGATTCTTTCCGAGCGCCAGGCCGTGCAGGACGTGCGCGAGGGCCGCAAGGGCGAGCTCCTCTCTTCCCTCAAGGAGGGCGATGTTCGGCCGGGCGTGGTGACCTCGGTGTGCGACTTCGGCGCCTTCGTGGATATCGGCGGGGCCGACGGGCTCGTCCACCTCTCGGAGCTCTCGTGGAGCCGCGTGAAGCACCCGAGCGAGGTGCTGCGGCCGGGCGACAACGTCAACGTCTATGTGCTCAGCGTGGACAACGACCGCAAGCGGATCGCGCTGTCCATCAAGAGAACCCAGAACGAGCCGTGGACCACAATCGGCACGCGCTATCAGCTCGGCCAGGTCGTCGAGGGCACCATCACCCAGCTGGCCTCGTTCGGCGCCTTCGCGCGGATCGAGGACGGAGTCGAGGGCCTGATCCATGTCTCAGAGATGGGGGACGGGCGCGCGCAGCACCCGCGCGAGGTCGTCCAGGAGGGGGATATCGTCCAGGTGCGCATCATCCGCATCGATCCGGCACGCAAGCGCATGGGGCTGAGTATGCGCCAGGGGGGCGAGCCGGGCGCGGCGCTCGACGAGGCCGAAACCTAAGCGCATTCACCCATTTCTCATCTTCGGCTGGTACAATATCGGCGGACGAGAGTACCGCAGGAGCGGACCTGTTGGGTCAGTCACACTAGTTGGAGAACGACCATGTCCGAGCGGGCGTTTGATAAATTCACAAAGCGGGCAAAGCAGGTGCTTCAGATTGCTACCGAGGAGGCGCGTGCGTTCAACCACCCCTACATCGGTACCGAGCACATCCTGCTTGGCCTGATCCGCGAGGGCGAGGGGGTCGCCGCGCGCGTGCTGGACGACCTCGGCGTTAAGCTCTCGCAGGCCCGCCACGCGGTCGAGTTCATTGTGGGCCCCGGCGAGGGGCCGCCGCGCCAGGACCAGGACCTGACGGCGCGGGCTAAGAAAGTGATCGCCTACGCGGTTGAGGAGGCCAAGCGCCTCAACCACCACTATATCGGCACCGAGCACCTGCTCCTCGGCCTCGTGCGGAACGGCGAGGGCGTGGCGACCGGTGTGCTGGACATCCTCGGCGTCTCGCTCGAGCAAGTCCGCACCCAGGTGATGCGCGTGCTGCGCCAGGGCACCGGCGCGAGCATGGAGCGCCCAGGAGCCAGCAGCGCCGCGAGCGGCAGCGGCGGGCAGCCGGCGCAGCGCCAGAGCAAGACACCCTACCTGGACGCGCTAGGAACTGACCTGACCGAGATGGCCGAGGCCGGCAGGCTGGACCCGGTGATCGGGCGCAGCCACGAGATCGAGCGCGTGATCCAGATTCTCTCGCGCCGCACCAAGAACAACCCAGCCCTGATCGGCGAGCCCGGCGTCGGCAAGACGGCGATCGTCGAGGGCCTAGCGCAGCGCATCATCGCCGGAGAGGTGCCGGACAGCATCAAAGGCAAGCGCGTCGTCACCCTGGATATGGGTGCGCTAGTGGCGGGCACCAAGTACCGCGGCCAGTTCGAGGAGCGCCTCAAGCGCGTGGTGGACGAAATCAAGGAGACGCGCTGCATCCTGTTCATCGATGAGTTCCACACGATCATCGGCGCCGGCGGGGCCGAGGGCACGCTCGACGCGGCCAATATCCTCAAGCCGGCCCTCTCGCGCGGCGAGCTGCAGACTATCGGCGCCACCACGCTCGACGAGTACCGCAAATACATCGAGCGCGACGCGGCCCTCGAGCGGCGCTTCCAGCCGGTGATGGTGGACCAGCCCTCCGAGGAGGAGACAATCGAGATCCTCCGCGGCGTCAAGAGCCGCTACGAGGACTTCCACCAGCTCCAGATCGCCGACGAGGCGATCAAGGCCGCGGCCCACCTTTCGGCGCGCTACGTGCCGGACCGGTTCCTGCCCGATAAGGCGATCGACCTGATCGACGAGGCGGCGGCCCGCGTTCGCATGACGCGCTCGGCCACCCCGCCCTCGCTGCGCGATGCCCTGCGCGGCCTGGAGGCCATCCGCAAGGAGCGTGAGGCGGCGATCGAGGACCAGCAGTATGACCTGGCCACCGACCTGCGCGACCGCGAGGAGCGCATGCTGGCGCGGATCGATAAGATCGAGGCCGAGCTCGGCATCGGCGGCGAGACCAAGCTCGTCGAGCGGCCCTACGTGACCGAGGACGACATCGCCGACGTGGTGGGCATGTGGACGGGCATCCCGGTCAAGCGCCTCAAGGGCGACGAGACGGCCCGCCTGCTGCAGATGGAGGATTTCCTGCACAACCGCGTCGTCGGTCAGCAGGAGGCGATCGTCACGATCTCGAAGGCAGTGCGCCGCGCGCGCGCCGGCCTGAAGGACCCCAAACGGCCGATCGGCTCGTTTATTTTCCTCGGCCCCACCGGCGTGGGCAAGACCGAGCTGGCGAAGACGCTGGCCGAGTTTATGTTCGGCAGCGAGGACCAGCTGATCAAGATCGACATGTCGGAGTTCCAGGAGCGCCACACCACGTCGCGCCTGGTCGGCTCGCCCCCCGGCTACGTCGGCTACGGCGAGGGCGGCCAGCTCACCGACGCGGTGCGCCGCAAGCCGTACTCCGTGGTGCTGTTCGACGAGATCGAGAAGGCCCACCCGGATGCCTTCAACCTGCTGCTGCAGGTGCTCGAGGACGGCCAGCTGACGGACGGCAAGGGCCGGCGGGTGGACTTCCGCAACACAATCATCATCATGACCTCGAACGTCGGCACCGAGCACATCCGCCGCGCCTCGCGCATCGGCTTCTCGGGCTTCGGCACCGGCGCGGACATCGACACCGACGACGTGCGGAAGAAGGTGGACGACGCGCTGAAGCAGCTGTTCCGACCCGAGTTCCTGAACCGCATCGACGCGACGATCATCTTCCAGCCGCTCACGAGCGAGGAAATCAACCAGATCACGCGGCTGATGCTGCGGCGGGTGCAGGAGCAGCTCAAGGAGCACAACCTGATGCTCGAGCCGCGCGACGACGCCTATGACTTGCTCGGCAAGCGCGGCTACGACCCGGCGTTCGGCGCGAGGCCGCTGCGCCGCATCATCACCAACCTGATCGAGGACCCGCTGTCCGAGGGCGTGCTCGAGGGCCGCTTCCAGGCGGGCGACACCGTGGTGGTGGACACGGCGACGCTGGAGAACGGCGAGACCTACCTCCGGCTGCGGCCGGCGCGGGAGCTGAACGACACCCCGGCTGAGCCGGAGCCCGCCGACGCGGTGGTGTAGCAGCTCACGACGATGGACGCGGATGGGCTACGGGGAATCCCGTAGCCCATTTGTGCTATAATGCCCACGGCAGAGCTCTTGGCTCGGTCACCCGCCGTGAAAGAAACCCCGAGGCACCACGTGGCGAAAACGCGCACGATCTTCCTCTGTCAGCAGTGCGGCTCCCAGCAGACGCGCTGGATGGGCAAGTGCCCCGACTGCGGCACCTGGGACAGCCTGGTGGAGCAGGCTGAGCGCAAGGAGCCGGCCGGCAAGAGCCGCGGCGGCGCCACATCCACCGGCGCGAACCGACCGACCCCATTGCGTGAGATCGCGATCGGCGGCTTCACGCGGCTGCCGGTGCTGGGGGACGAGTTCGGCCGGGTGCTCGGCGGCGGGATCGTGCCGGGGAGCCTGGTGCTGATCGGCGGCGAACCGGGAATCGGGAAGTGCGTCGTGGGAAACACGCGAGTGCTCGACCCACGCACAGGGGACTATCTGCCAATCACCGACTGGCAGCAGACCGATCGAGCCGTGCTCGGCCTCAATACAATCAGCCATCAGTTGCGGCCGGCTTGCGTCACAGCCTTTCATGACAATGGGATCCGGCCGACAGTTGAGATCCGCACGCGCCTTGGACGCCACCTCCAGTGCACCCCCTCTCACCCTGTTCTCACGCCGGTGGGCTGGCGCGAAGTCGGAGGGCTCCACCGAGGAGATCGGATCGCATCACCACGCGCTCTCCCGTATTTCGGCAACGAGACAATGCCAGACGCCGAGGTGAAGCTGATCGCCTACATCCTCTCGGACAGCGATGCCCAGAGCAGCGTACATGTCACCACCGCGCTGCCGGAAGTCGCCGCCGACCTCCAGACAGTGGCCGATCACTTCGGGATGACGCTTCGTTGCTACCGGAAGCGCGGTAACCGCGCCGCCACCTATCGCTTCGTTGTGCCCCCCGGGCAGCGAGAAGCTGCGCGCCAGGAGATTGCCGGAGCGTTGAGGAGCATACACGGCGAGCTCGGCGGCTCGTGGACCGATTGGGCACAAGCCGCTTGTGTCAGCGAGGCGATGCTCAACATGTGGCGGCGCGCGGAGAGTGCACCGAGCGCAGACGAGCTGCGTCGCCTCGCGGAAGCGGCTGGCGTACCCCTCGAGCGGCTGGCCCCAGACAGGCGCGACCAGGCGGAGATGACCACGCCGGTTGCACGTTTACTCCAGCAGGTTAGTCTGAGACATACTACAGCAGCGACAAAGGTTGTTCCCGAAGCAATCTTCAGACTTGAGCCCAGCAAGCTCACCTTGTTTCTCAAGATACTGTTCACATGCGATGGTTCGATCTACGTCTCAAACCGTGGCATTGCTGGAATCTCGTACACTACAATCAGCCGGCGCCTCGCAGAGGATGTCCAGCATCTGCTGCTGCGGTTCGGGTTTATTGCGCAGCTGCGGACCAAGCGTTTACAGGTACGAGGCGCTCCATACACAGCATTCGAGCTCCAGGTACTTGGGTCTCGCGAAGTGAAACGCTTTCTGTCCGAGATCGGCATATTGGGGCGAGCCGAAGCAAAGGCTCGGCTCGAAACGATTCAGGAGCCGCGTCTGCCATCAACCCACTTCGATACTGTTCCGACAGAAGCCAACTTCTGGGGCCACGTGCGCGAACTCGTGGCCGGGGTTTCCTACACACAGATGTCTCGCGAGGCTGGAGTGGTTGTGCACCCCAATCACGAAGACCGTCCGCTGTGTCGAAGCACGGTTGTCGCCCTCGCGAATACGTATCCATCCACCTATCTCCAGGCCCTCGCTCACGGGGACATCTACTGGGATGAAATTGAGAGCATCGTCGAGGCAGCTGAGGCGCCTGTCTACGACATCACCGTTCCCGCACACGCCAACTTCGTGGCAAACGATCTGATCGTCCATAACTCGACGCTGCTGGCCCAGGCGGCCGCGAAGTTCGCCGACGAGGTCGGGCCGGCGCTGTACGTATCGGCGGAGGAGTCCGGCCAGCAGATCAAGCTGCGGGCGGCGCGCATGGGGCTGGACCCGGAGCACCTGCTGATCTACTCCGAGACGAGCCTGGACGCGATCCTGGAGCAGATCACGCAGATCAAGCCGCGGCTGGTGATCGTCGACTCGATCCAGACCGTCTACCTCGAGGACGTGACCTCGGCGGCGGGGAGCGTCAGCCAGGTGCGCGAGGGGGCGATGCGCCTGCTGCGGGCGGCCAAGGACAGCGGCATCCCGATGTTCCTGGTGGGGCACGTGACCAAGGAGGGCGCGATCGCCGGTCCGCGCGTGCTGGAGCATATCGTCGATGTAGTGCTGTACCTCGAGGGGGAGCGCTTCCACCAGTACCGGCTGCTGCGCGGCGTGAAAAACCGCTTCGGCTCGACCGACGAGGTGGGTGTGTTCGAGATGACGCAGCTCGGCCTCAAGGAGGTTCCCAACCCGTCGCAGGTGTTCCTGGCCGAGCGCAGCGCAGGAACGCCGGGCTCGGCGGTGGCGGTGACGATGGAGGGCACACGGCCGATCCTGGTAGAGGTTCAGGCACTGACCTCGAACACCGCGAGCCCACAGCCGCGCCGGACCGCCAACGGCTTCGACATGAACCGGCTCCAGATGCTGATCGCCGTGCTCTCGAAACGTGTCGGGCTGCCGTTGTTCAATCAGGACGTGTATGTTAACATTGTGGGCGGTCTCCGCATCGGGGAGCCGGCCGCGGACCTCGCCGTAGCCGTAGCGATCGCCTCGTCGTTCCGCAACCAGCGGGTCCGGCAGGACGCGGTGCTGGTGGGGGAGGTGGGCCTCTCCGGTGAGCTCCGAAGCGTGGGGCAGCTCGAGCGGAGGCTAAGCGAGGCCGCCAAGCTCGGCTTCAGCCGCGCGTACCTCCCCGTCACAGGAGCCGCTCTGCGCGTAGATGGCCTCTCCGCGCTGGAGACGCGCTCGCTGGCCGAGGCGGTAGACCAGGCGCTCGAGGGCCGGGCACAGCGGCCGCCAACCGACCGACGACGACCGACAACCGACGACCAGGATGACGATGCAGACGAAACGGAGTAGCGAAATACCCCTCGCAGCGGCTGGTCCGGCGCCGACTGGCGGTGCTCGGTGGTCTGTGGTCGGTAGTCACCTATGAACATCAGCCTCAACTTCCTCGTCAGGATCCTGGGCATGGGCGCGCTGGCCTATGTGGGCAGCATGCTCGGCGCGATACTCTCCGGCCCCTCCCCGAACCAGAACGAGGTACTGGCGACGCAGCTGCTCACGCTGGCGGGCGCCGGCCTCGGTCTCCTCACCACCCACCGCTGGACGATCGAGCCGGTCCAGAACTGGCTGCGCTACCTCCGCAGCATCTCGATCGCAGAGCTGACCGCTATGTCCCTCGGGGCGCTGATCGGCCTGGTGTTCGCCGTGCTGCTCTCGGTGCCGCTCGCGCAGCTGCCCGCGCCACTCGGCCAGGTGCTCCCGATTGCCGCTGCGCTGACCCTGGCGTACATCGGGGGCGTGATCTTCTCCACGCGCAAGAAAGAGATCGGCGAGCTGCTGCGGGCGTCGCGCAGCTCGTCGCTGGTTCTCCCGCAGCAGCTCCTCGGCGCCGTGCAGCCGCAGCGCCGCTACCTGCTCGACACCTCGGCGATCATCGACGGCCGCATCGCCAACGTGAGCCAGACGGGGTTCCTGGAGGGCACGCTACAGGTGCCACACTTTGTGCTCAACGAGCTCCAGACACTGGCGGACTCAGCTGACGAGCTGCGCCGCGGCAAGGGTAAGCGCGGGCTGGAGATCCTTAACACGATGCAGAAGAGCTCACCCACGCCTGTCGAAGTGATCAACGTGGAGGTGCCAGACAGCCAGCAGGTGGACGAGAAGCTGGTTGTGCTGGCGCGCCAGTACCACTGCCCGATCATCACCAACGACCACAACCTCGGGCGGGTGGCCGAGCTACAGGGTGTCAAGGTGCTGAGCCTCAACCAGCTCGCTGACGCAGTACGCGCGCCGGTGGTCCCCGGCCAGGATATCGTCGTGACGATCCGGGACGTCGGGCGCGAGCGCGAGCAGGGCATCTCGTTCCTAGACGACGGCACGATGATCGTGGTGGAGGACGCACGGCGGCTGATCGGCAAGGATGTGTCGGCCACCGTGACGCGTGTGTATCAGACGCAGACCGGCAGGATCGTGTTCGCCCACCTGAACAGCGGTTCCGATAAGGTGGCGGGGCGATGAGAGCAGTCATCCAACGCGTCACAGAGGCCTCTGTCACCGTCGAGGGTGAGGTGGTCGGCGCAATCGGCTGTGGGCTGCTGGTGCTGCTCGGCGTCGGGGGCGGGGACACTCTGGCCGAGGCGAAGCTGCTCACGGACAAGATCGCCAACATGCGGATCTTCGCCGACGACGAGGGTCGCTTCAACCGCTCGCTGCTGGATGTCCGGGGTGAGGCGCTGGTCGTATCCCAGTTCACGCTGTACGCCGACACCCGGCGCGGGCGACGGCCAAGCTTTACGGCGGCGGGGGCGCCAGAGGTCGCTGCGCCACTCGTGGAGGCCTTCGCAGACGCTCTGCGGTCGCTGGGGGTCGCGGTGGCCACCGGGCGCTTCGGCGCAAACATGCAAGTGGCGCTGGTCAACGATGGGCCGGTGACGATCGTGCTAGACAGCGACAATTTCCGCGAGCCACGCAACGGGTAGGCGCGTGACGGAGGCGACGATGGACCCCAAGCAGCGGGATAAGGCGATCGAGGAGCTAGCGGCGGGGATCACGCGCCGGGGGCTCGATGCGCCAGCCAGGATTGTGCTTGACGTCCTCGGCCCGGTCAGCTTCCTTGCGGCGCAGACGGCGCTCTTCACACGGCCGCTGCTCCCCACGGGGCGCTGGCGCGGCTACGCCAGCGCGCTCGGCGACGAGGAGGGCTGGCGAGCACTCCAACGCCTCGTAGCGCGAGAGTAATCCCACGCACTCCCCCGTATTCTCCTGGCCGCCCCACGGGCCCATCCCCAAGTTGTTGACAAACGATCCCTTTTGGGATACACTCAAAGCCAATATGTGGCCTGCCCGTGTAAAGAATTGTCCGGAGGCCGCTCGTGGCGCTTCCCCCAGATACACTCACACTCCTAATTGTCATCCTGCTCGTTGTCATTCTCATCCTGCTGCATCACCGCAGAGCATTGGCCGGCGACCGGCCTATCCCGCGTCGCCCGATAGCAGCTCTTGAGCTGATACGGAGTGCGCTGGCGCTCGGCGCCGAGACGGGGCGTGCGATCCACCTGTCTCCCGGCAGCGGCGGCGTCGGGTCACGCGCGACCACCGCCGAAACCGTGGCCGGTCTGCTGGCGGCCAATGCGGTGGCCACCGAGGCCGCGCTGAACGGCGCGCCGATCCTAGCGAGCAGCGGCGACGCCGTAGCACACCTGGCGCTTCGCGGGTCGCTGCGCCAGGCGTACCAGCGCGCCGGGCTGGGCCAGGACTACGATCCGACGAACGTCCAACTGCTGGCGCACCAGGACCCGATGGCGTACGCCTCAGGCGTCACCACACTGTACGGGCGGCAGCCCCTCCAAGCAAGTCAGCTGATCGGCAGCTTCGGGCAGGAGTTCCTGCTGGCCGGCGAGGTAGGCGCCCAGCGCGAGACACCGCAGCTCGCCGGCGCGACGAGCACCACCGCTCTGCCGCTGGTGTACTTGGCAGCTGACGGAGCCCTGATCGGCGAGGAGATCTACGCGGCCGAGGCCTACTTGACCCGTTCGGCGGCGCCTCAGGCGCGCCTGCTCACCCTAGACGCACTCCGCACCGCCGTGATCGTCGCCATCGTTGTGCTGGCTGCGCTCTCGGCGGTGGGGTTCCGCTTCGCCATCTAGCGCAGCGCGCCCCGGCCGGAGGTATTAGAGCGAGGGCATAACCGCGCCAGCACATCTTCCAGCTCTACGCTCGCCCGTGCTCTCCGTGACGATGTCCAGCATTTGCCATGAGAGACTGTCCCGATGTCCTTCTTCCGTGACCCAAAACGACTCATTGCGACGGTGCTCGCGGGTGTGGCGGGCATTATTGTGCTCATCGACTTCGCCGGCGGAGTGCCATCGGTGGAGCTGCTTGCGCGCACAGTGGTGGAGTGGGCCGCCCTGCTGGCGGCACTGGCGCTGATTGTTGGTCTGATGAGCGTGGCGGGCGGCCACTTGGGGCGGGTGATCAGCCGGCG
>JBDLTZ010000227.1:0-14813 GCA_039805565.1 Chloroflexota bacterium
CTCACGACTCACGGCTCGAGGCTCACAGCTCACGCTTTGGTAGTGGCGAGCGCCTCCTCGACGAGCTCGGCGCTGATCTCTTTGAGGGCGCGGCCGCGGGCGAGAGCCTCGACCTGCATCTGGATCTGGCGGCTGGCCGAGATGCGCGGGATGTACGGCAGCTTCTCCAGCGCGGCGTCGAGGAGCTCCTTGGCGGCGGGCTCCCAGGGCAGGTTGCCCGGGGCCTCGTCGGCCCTGACCGGCCCGGAGCGCGGCGCGCTGTAGGCCGCATCCACTGGCAGGAAGTTGAACAGCGTATTGTAGAGCGCGTTGACGATCTCCTGCACCACGTATACCGCGCCGCGGTAGCCGAGGTAGGGCGTGCCGACGGCCCGGCGGACCACCGCGCCGGGGAACGCGGCCGGGAAGAACGTGGTGAAGCGCGCACCGGCCTCGGAGAGGTAGATGCGCTCGTTGACCGAGCCGAACAGGAACGCCGGCGCCTTGGCGTGGATCATCGCGCGGACGGCGTCATTGTTCGGGTCGCCGGGGCGCAGCGGCCGCGCAGCCACGAAGGCGATCTTCATGCCGAGCTCATCCCCCAGGTAGCGCGCCAGCCCCTCGGCGTGTGACATCCCCGCGACGATTCCGACGTCGGTCGTGCCGAACCAGTCCCCCTGCGGCCCGCGCCAGAGGTCCCACACGGCGCGCAGCGTGGTGCGCTTCTCCCGCGCGATGAACGCCTCGGCCTGCGCCTCGGTGCCAAGCAGCCGCGCAAGCTCGCGCACGAAGGCCGTGGTCTCGCGCATGCCGTAGGGCGCCAGCAGCGTCGGCTGCCCCAGGTCCTCCGCCAGGCCCCGCCCGAACTCCTTGTAGAGCACCACGTTGACCTGCGCCTCGGCCAGGCGCGGCGTGTCGGCCAGCAGCGACTCGTAGGGGTAGACGAGGTTGATCGTGCCGCCGGCCCCCTCGATCAGGCGGCGCAGCTCCTCCAGGTCGGAGGGCGCGTTGAAGCAGCCGAGGGTCGGGCCGATGATGTTGACGCTCCGCGGGACGCGCGTGGCCGAGCTCTGCGGCGCGCCGTAGTTCTGCCAGAGCCAGCGCAGCACGCGGTCGCGCCCGATCCACTCGTCGTCCGAGAGGGAGTTGCTCCAGTAGAAAGTGGTGCCCTCGCCGAGCGTTGTGACCACCGAGGAGAGGTCGGCGCCGATCATCTCGCTCTCCGCGGTGGAGACGACGATCACACGCTTGCCCTCCAGCACGCCTGAGTCGCGCAGGCCCTCGTAGGTCCAGCGGACCTTGTCCGAGGTGCCCTTGCCGCCGACCTCCTGCTCGGTCATCGTGGCGGGGGTGATATTCTCGATGTGCGGCACGGCGTCGGTGTAGTCCGGCACGGCTGTGGCCACGAGGTTGAAGCAGCCCACCGGCGCGTCGCAGATCACGTGGACGTCCGGCATGGCGCACATCGTCCAGGCCGCTGCCCAGTAGCCGGAGGTGTCGGACAGGTCTCGGATGACAGAAGGGGGCATGGCGCTACTCCGCAAAGAACTCCTGCATCGCCCGGTACCGGTCGGTGCGGCCGATGGTATCGGCGACGAAGGCGAGCGTGGCGGCCATGCCGCCGGCGAGGAAGAACGGGCGCGACGCGAGCTGGTTGGTGAAGTACATCGCCGGGATGCCGCGCTCCTTGGCGGCGGCGGCGAAGGGCGTGGTGCCGAGCACGAAGTCCGGCTTGTAGCGGTCGAGCGCGGCAATGTCCTCCTCGAGGGCCTTGCGGTAGACAACCTCCTGGGTGCCGCGGCCGCGGAGCCAGAGCTCGTCCGGCAGGGTGAGCGGGTCGGTGCCGATCGAGGTGGAGATGTAGGGCACCTCGGCGCCGGCCTCGACGAGCACGCGGGCGTAGGCCAGCTCGGTGCCCTCGTAGCCGGTGACGAGCACGCGCGCGCCCTTGAGCGGGCGGGCGTCCACGATCGCCTGGGCGCGGTCGCGCTCCTCCACGGCCACGCGCTCGACGGTGTCCTGGTCGAGCTCGAGCATGCGGCCGACGGCGCGTAGCCAGGCGTAGGTGCCGCTGATGCCCACGGGGGCGCCGCCCACCACCGGCACGCCCCACTCGCGGTAGAGGCGGATGGTGCCCTTGTAGAACGGGTGGAGCGGGGCGAGGGCGGCGGCGCGGCCGGCGCGGCGCATGTCGTCTACCGAGCGCCCGGGGAGCGCGATGGTGGACTCGACCCCCATGCGGCGCAGCACGCCGTCCACGGCGATCTGGTCCCCAGGGAAGACCTCGCCCATCAGCACAGCGGTGCGCGGCTCGGGTCGGCTCTCGCGGTCCCCCATGCGGCGCAGCAGCGCCTCTATCGCCACGTCTTTGGCTTCGGCGTGGGAGTGGATGGCGTAGGCCGGGACGCGCACCAGCACCACCTCGGCGTTGCCGGCCCGTCGCGGCAGCAGCTCCTCGGGCATGCCGGCCGTCTCGGCCACGCAGAGCGAGATCACCGGGATGAGCTGGCAGCCCGGCTCTTTCGCGGCCACCTCGATCGCGGCGCGGGTGCCCTCGACCACCTCGCCCGCGAACAGCTCGGCGCTGCCGAGGGTGGGCGCGAGGATCGACTTGCGCGCACCGTAGAAGTGGGTGATGAAGGTGAGCCCGTAGAGGCAGCCGGTGTCGGTGGCCATGACCGGGTGCGAGCCCTCGATGCGCGTCAGGATGCGGAGCGAACCGAACGCGGGGCACATGGACTGCGGGTGGAGCTTACAGACCTGGCCCTGGGCGGGCGTGGCGGCGAGCGGGATGGTCTCTGCCATAGGGGCTTCCTTCTGTGCCGCGCGACTGAGTCTGCACTACGGGCGCGAGCGGAAATACGAACAGCGCGAGGTGCGCGCGAGTGACACGGGCACCGAGGGCGAGCCCAAGCCCGCCCTCGCGCCGTCGTGGTCGGGCGATGCTACACGGGCGTGCCGGCCTCGTCGTTCGACTTCGCCGGGTCGAGCCGCAGGTAGGTGTCTGTGGCCTGCTTGTCCGTGACGCGGGCGGCGAAGATGAACCCGAGGATGACGATGGCGAGTGGCAGGAAGCAGAGCATGAAGGCGGACGGCGGCGGGAACGACGTGCTCTGGAGCAGGATGAGAGCGTCCATACAGGTCTCCTTGCTGCTGACTACGTGGTCTCTGGCTCCGGGGCGTGCGACGGCATGATCAGCGCGCGCATGCGCTCCGGGTCGATGCGGAAGTTCTCGATGAGCTCGATGATGTAGCGGAAGTGGTGGCGTGGGATGGCGACGAACATCTCGCCCTGCGCCACGCGGTTGTGCATACGGCCGCCGCCGTCGCCGGTGGCGAACACACTGTTGCGCGTGAGCCAGGGGGTGGCGAAGATCGAGGCGCAGGCCGAGGGGCCGATCTCGCCCACCGGGAAGGTGCCCTCGCGCACCGAGGCCGCCCCGGCGATCTGCATAGCGTGCATTGGGTCGGTGACGCAGATCAACAGGTCCACCGGCACTCCGTCGGGCACCTCGTCGAGCGGGGCGGCGGCCAGGGCGCGGATGGCGCCCGGCGGCAGCGAGCTGCTCTGGGCCTTGTTGCGGCGCGCGGCCTCCTCGGTGAAGAAGCCCTGCGCCATCGTCAGGTACTCGCCCTCAGTGATCAGCGTGCCAGCGTCTGGCAGCCATCCGAGGTGGTACTGGCCCACCCAGCAGTCGTGGTGCTCGCGGTCCACGTAGACCTTGCGGCCGCCCTCGGCCTCACGCACAATTGCGCAGGCCACCACGCTGCTCGCCTCGTAGCCTGGCGGCGGCCCATCGGCGCAGTAGGTCACGGCCACCGGGCGGCGCCTCACCTTGAGCTTATCCACCAGCAGGGTGTTGAGCTGCTTGAGATCGACTTCTGTCTCTGCTGTCATGCGCCCTCGGCATACGGAGATTGGATGCGCCCCCGGCAATCCAGAATCCCCAAACGAACATCAGCGGTAGCTCGGTGCATCGGCATGGCGCAGATCCACGTAGCTGAAGCTCTGGCCGCTGCGGCGCAGGGCCGATAGGAAGGCCAGCTTGTTGTCCATGTCCTCGGCGTGGCCGAGGCGGATCTCGATCGAGCCAGACGTGACCGTGATGCCCTCGCGGTCGGTGCGGGCCATGTCGGTTACGTACATGCCGATCGCCTCGACCATCTTCTGCACCTTGAGCTGCACCGGGTCGCTGAGCTGCACCTGCGGGATGATCGGCGTGAGCGTCAGAGTGGGCATCGTGACCACCTTCGCGCCGCCGAACATGTCGTTGGCGGTGGCCGAGTCGGGCCGCCCGGGTGGCTCCTCGGCGCCGAATACGCGCAGGAAGGCGTCGTAGCCCAGCGGCGTGTAGTTGTCGCAGGGCGCGATCTCGCGGCGCGCGATGCGACCTGCGAGGTCGCCGAAGATCGCGTCGAACTGCGGCTCCTCGAGGGCCAGCCTGCAGGCGTCGGCCAGCTCGCGCACGCGGCGGCTGAGCGGCACGCGGGCCAGGATCGGCAGGCCGGTGGCGCGGGCGTACAGATCGGCGGTGTCCGAGCCGTCGTCGCGGTTCACCACTAGGCCAAGGATCTGCGTGGTGCCGCCCATCGAGCGGAAGTACTGCGCGGCGCGAGCGATATTGTTGGCCGCGTAGAGCGACTGCCGGTCGTGGCCCACCACGATGATCACCTGCTCGGCAAGCGAGCGGGCGAGCGGGGTGGCGAAGCCGCCGCAGACCACGTCGCCGAGGAAGTCCATCACGACGAAGTCGAGGCTCCAGCGGCTCATGCCGAGCGTCTCGAGAGTCTTGAAGCCCGAGGAGATCCCCTGTCCGCCGCAGCCGCGGCCGACCTCAGGGCCGCCGAGCTCGCAGCCGAAGATTGTGGCGCCGGGGCGGAGCTCGTTGCGGAAGATGACGTCGCCGACGGCCAGCTGCTCCTCGCGGCCGGACTCCTTGAAGACGCGCCACTGCTCGCCGAGCGTCGGCAGCGAGTGGCCGCCGAAGATCGTGTTGCACGAGTCGTGCTTCGGGTCGCAGCCGAGCTGCAGCACCCGGTGGCCGTCGAAGGTGAGGCGGGCGGTAAGGTTGGACGTGAAGAAGCTCTTGCCCATCCCGCCCTTACCGTAGACCGCAAGCATGCGTGGCGCCATCAAACCCCCCTTAGTGCAACGTGTACAGTGAAAACTGCAATCTCTACTCCCACTCCATCACCAGCTTCAGGCACTCTGGCTCATCGAGGCCCGCCCGGTACGCCTCGGCGAACTGCTCCACGGCGAAGGTGTGCGTGATCAGCCCGGACACATCCAGCGCGCCCGAAGCGATCATGTCGCGGCAGCGCTCGAGGTCGCCCGGGGCCCACTCGCGCGCCGTGAGCAGCCGCGCCTGCTTGAGAAACAGCGGCATGTACGGCAGGCGCAGCTCGTCGTAGTAGCCCAGCAGCAGCACGGATCCGCCGGGCGCGAGCTGCGGGAGCGCCTCGGCCAGCGCAGCCATCGAGCCGGTGGCCTCGATGATCATATCAGCCGGCTGACCCAGCGCCTCGGCCAGCGGCGTCTCGGCGGTGTTGATGACTGCGTTCGCGCTGCTCAGCGCCAGCCGCGAGCCAGCCCTATCGGCTGCGGCCACCCAGGCGCCCCGCGTGCGGGCGATGCGGGCTGCGAGCTGGCCCACCGGCCCCTGCCCGAGCACGAGCACGCGCTTCGTAGCCACAGAGGACACAGCGGGCTCAGGGGGAGTCGCTTCTGCTGCCCTCGCTCGCTCTCGCTCGGCGTGCTCTGTGCCCTCGGTGGCAAAGAGGAGATCAACTCCGTGCAGCGCGGTGGCTGCGAGGGCCAGCAGCACCCCCTGGCGCGGCTCGAGGCCGTCGAGCGGCACGGCGCGGCGGTGGTCGGCGATCAGCGTGTCCGACTGGCCACCCCAGGCCGGGTTAACGCCGCTGTAGCAGCGTGCGCCGCCCACGTACACCCAGCGCCCCTCCCATGCGGGTGGCACGTTCGCGCCGAGCCCCACCACGCGGCCCACCGTCTCGTAGCCGGGGATCACCGGGAAGGCGAGCATAGGGTGCGGCATGCGCCCGGCGAGCAGCATGCGCTCGGTGCCGGCGCTGATCGATGTGTAGGCGGTGCGTACCACCACGTCGTCGGGGCCGGGTGCCGTGAGCTCGACCTGGCGCAGTTCGAGGCGGTCTGCCGCGGGGATCACAATGGCGCGAGCGGTGGTTGTCATGCGTTTGTCCTTGCCGCTCGCCGCTGCCTGCCGGCCTGCACGCCGCGGTAGACGAACTGGGCGCAGTTGATCAGGTAGGTGCAGTACGCCAGCAGCATGAGTGTCATGACGGCCCGGTTGTCCCAGCCGAGCGCCACGGCCACGAAGTACAGGTTGTGCGTCAGGATCGCCACCAGGTTCCCCAGGTCCTCCCAGAAGAACTCGCGGGCCATGAAGTAGTGGCCGAAGATCTCCTTCTCCCAGATCATCCCGGTGATGGTGATGGCCCACAGCAGCGCGATCTTCACCAGCACGCTCGCGTTGGCGATCGCGTACCCCTCGCCGGTGACGAGGTAGCGGATCACCAGCGCGAAGCTGACCACGAAGGCCAGGAACTGGATCGGCGCCAGCACTGCCTGGACAAGTGTCCAGATGCTCGCGTCACGCCGTGCTAGCTGCTCTGGGGTGTACATCGACAATATGGCCTCAAAACTTGAGCCTCGCGTATGAAACGATTATAATACGGCTCATCCACTCGACTACATGCACAAAGCTTACACATATCCCCCACATTAGGCGTACAAGGGAGGTTGCTGTGGAAATCAACAAAGGGCCGCTCATTTTTCCTACCACCGGCATGGACCGCGCGCTCGGCGCGCTCCCTGGGGTGGCCGCGTTTGCCGGTGCGCTCGGGCGCCCCCTGTACGTGATGCATGTCCTCGGCAAGCGCTACGAGGAGTTTTGCAAGCGCCGCCTGGCCGAGACGCTCGGCGAGCTCAACGGCCAAGGCCCGGTCGAGGTCATCGTGGTGCCGCCGAAGGAGCGCATGGTTCGCCTGCGCGACATCGCCCAGGACGAGGGCGGCGTGGTCGTGACTCTGCCCGTACGCCGCGGCTTCATCGGCCGGCTGGCGACCCTGATCAGCGACTACGAGCAGCTGATCTATGAGGGGCCGCTGCCGGTGCTGGCGCTCCCGCCCAATGGTGCTCTGCCTCAGGAGCTGCGCCGCGTGCTGTTCCCGATCGACCTTTCGTCGCGGTCGGAGCTGGCGCTCGATGAGGTCATCGCTTTCTGCAAGCGGGTCGGTGCAGAGCTCCACCTGCTGCACGCCTTCGGCGCCGACCGCCCGCCGTCCGTCGAGACGAACCAGACCGAGCGCGATGCCGCTGTCAATCCCACCGAGCTCTACCAGGTGGACAAGCGCCAGATGCAGGTTCTAGCCGATCGTGTGAGCGCCCAGGGCGTGCGCGTAGCGCTCCAGCAGGCCGATGGGCGGGCGCACACCGCGATCCTCGGCTACGTCAAGCCCCACGGCATCGATCTGATCGTGATGGCGACGCACGGGCCGCGCAGCGGTGAGGATATCTGGTACGGCACCACCACTGCGCGCGTCATCCGCAAGGCTGACGTTCCCGTCATCGCGCTGCGAGCGTGATCAGGCTCTCACCCCCTGCCCCCTCTCTCTCTGCCGCGGGAGAGGGGGAGCGGCTGACCGCGGTAGGGGCGGAAGCTCCCAGCGCGGTAGCCGCAGCACGATCGCCCAGTGCCCACACATCCCTCCCGCCAGCGCGGCGCCGATCATCGCCAGCCCCGTCGCCTCGCCGGTGACGCCGCCCTGCGCCAGCGCCGTGTCCAGCGCCCACACAGATGCGGCGGTTCCGGCAGTCACAGTGAGCGGGAACACGGCGCTGAGCAGCTGGGCGGCCGGCAGGCCCGGCGCGAACCACGGCGGCCGGAGGAGCGGGCCCGAGGCGCCCGCGTGGTACTGGGCCAGCGCGTTCAGACGCATGCTGAGGTGCAGCAGCCAGAGCGTCGGGAGCGTCCAGCGCGCCGCCAGGTTCGCGCCGTCCCACGTTAGGGCGGCGCAGCCTGCCACGAACAGCGCCCAGGCCAGCTCCTGACCGAGGCTCGTCTCGAGCGCGAAGCCCACCCGGCGCCGCGCCCGACGCGGCGCGCAGGCCAGCTCCTGCCAGGCCCAGGCGCACATCGCAATACCGAACGCCGCGCCGGCCCCCGCGGCGCTCGTGTCGTCCCGCGTGAGGCGCAGCCCCACCAGTGCGGCCACCAGCAGCAGTGTGGCGGCCGAGAGCGCCCAATCGAACCCCGCGCGCGGTAGGCGATCCAGCAGGGCGATCAGCGCGAGCGCGAGGCACCACGTGCCGAGCGCGCAGGCGCAGGCGAGGAGGAGGGCAGCCATGCGCGCCTTTCTAGCTGAACATAGTGTCGCACCTGCGCCGCGATGATGTCGCCGGTCATCCGCATCTGGGCCAGCCACGGCACCGGCGTCATCGTCTTGTGCATGTAGCTCTCGAAGGTCAGGCGCTGCACATCCTGGTTGCGGCACATGTCGGTGAAGACCTCCATCTGCCGCGCGTTGCCGTAGCCCCACTTCTGGAGCCAGCGCAGAAAGCCGTACATCGTGCCGTAGGACTTCCACCATGCCCGCTCGTAGCGGCGCAGCGCGGCCAGCGACGCGTCCGGCAAGCTCTCCACCAGCGTCTCAGCGGCCAGCTTGGCGCTCTTCATCGCCCAGTAGATCCCCTCGCCCGAGGTATTGACCACCAGGCCGGCGGCGTCGCCCACCAGCATTGCGCGCTCGAAGGCGATCTGCTTGCGCGGCTGCATCGGCAGGGCGTGTGCCTCCTCGAGGTAGGTGACACCCCCCTCCAGCTCGGGGGCGATGCGGCGCTTCAGGTTCGCCAGCAGCTCGCGGGCGCGCTTGGTGTGGCCGGGGCCGGTGCCGATCCCCACCGCCACGTGGTCCTTCTTTGGGAAGGCCCAGGCGTACAGGTCCGGGCTCACCTCCGGCCCGAGGTAGAGGTCGGCGGTATCCTCCCAGCGGCGCATCTGCTCCTCGGGGAGGCGGATGCGCTCCTGGATCGCCACGCAGCGCGGCAGGTTCGGCAGGCCGAGGATCTTGGCGGTAGGTGAGTAGGCTCCGTCGGCGCCGATCACCGCGGCCGCGCGGAGCTCGGTGCTCTGGCGCTGGCCCTTCGGGCGGTAGGTGGCCGTCACCCCCGCGGCATCGAAGCGCAGGTCGAGCAGCTGGCCCTCGATGAGCTGCGCTCCGCGCGCCACCGCCCGGTTGCGGATGAACGCGTCGAACTCCTCGCGGCAGCACATCGCGATGTAGTCGTCGTCGCTTGGCTGGAGGCCAGCCACCGCGATCTCGACGGTGCGCTCCGAGGGGGAGTGGACCAATGCGCGGTGAACCTTGCGCGAGATCAGCGACTGCGGCAGGTCGAACTCGGTGAAGGCCACCGGGGGCACGGCTCCACCACAGGGCTTGACGTGCGCCAGGTCTTTCTCGAGCAGCACCACCGGCACGCCCGCGCGGGCCAGCGTGTCCGCCGCGGTGGAGCCGCCCACCGAGGCGCCGACGACAAGAACAGGGTCCATACTACCTTACTCCGATCGCTGCGGCGAGCATGCCCCACACGAACATCGCGATCCCGCTGGCGTTGTAGAAGATTGCGCGCTTGCGCGGATCCGGGATGCTGAAGAACTTCCACTGGGTCGGGATCTGCATCAGCAGCAGCGCGCCGATGATGGCGGCGAACACCCACTTGCCGGTGAAGAGGAAGTACATCACCACGAAGACCTGGGCGATGTTGATCGTCAGGAAGGCCGTCCAGGCGGCGGCGATCTCGCCGTAGAGCACCGGGATGGATTTGATGCCGCTGACGCGGTCGCCGTTCATGGACTTGAAGTCGTTGACTGTCATGATGCCGTGGGCGCCGAGCGAGAAGAGGGCGGCCATGACCACGCTGCCGGCCGTGAGCGGGCCGAAGGCCAGGTGACCGGCGAGCCAGGGCAGGCCCTCGTACGAGATCGCCACGAGTGCGTTGCCGGCCCAGCCGTTGCGCTTGGCGCGGATTGGGTCGGCGCTGTAGAGCAGGGCCAGCAGCATACCGATCGCCGTCATCAGCGCCACGCCCTGCCCGAGCCCGAGGGCGATGCCGAGGCCGATCACCACCAGCGCCCCGATCGTCAGGAACACTTGCCGAGTTGAGACCAGGCCGGAGGGAATGAGGCGCTGTGGTTCGTTGATCGCGTCCACCTCGCGGTCGCAGTAGTCGTTGACCACCTGGGAGAGGCCGCAGAGGATCGGGCCGGCAAGCAGCGTGCCGAGCAGGATGCGGCCCACGTCCGCCATGGCCCACTGGCTGCCGCCGCTCGCCACCGCGCCGCAGAGAAAGGCCCATGCCGGGGCAAACCAAGTCACCGGCTTCATCAGCTCGATCGAGCGCGCCAGCAGCGGCGGTCTGCTGACCGGCAGCGACGACGACGTCGGGGCGGTGTGTTCCGACATGAGGAGCTCCTCAGTACAAAGGCGGGAACAGGAAAGGGGTGTAATAACATTTTTAGGGCCGGGAGAGGGCCGTACCGGCCTCCCCCGGCCACCGTGGGGCCTACTGCTGCGGTGGGGTGGACGAGAGCACCTCCGGCACCTGGCCCGGCTTGGCCGCGCCGCCCGGGATACGCGCGCCCTGGTGGCACATGTAGCACGAGGGTGACTTGCCGGCCATGATGCCGTCGGCGATGCGGCCGCCCGGCGCCACGTAGGTGTCGTTGATGTGCTTAGCCATGTTGAGCATTGTCATGGCGTAGGCCTTCTGCTCGATCTCGTAGCTTGGGAAGTACCGAGCGTTGTGGCAGAAGGTGCAGCCCTGGCCGAGGCTCACGTTCATATGGTACATCACGTACTGGTTGAGCTCGACATCGGGGTTAGACTTGTCCCCGTCGCCGGTGACCGTCACGACGCCGGGGTAGCTCTTGGCGAGCGGGAGCCGGAAGTCGTTTGGCAGCGTGTTCTGGATCGTGGCCGGGTAGGGCTCGAACTGCGGCTTGCCGTTGTGGCAGGTGGCGCAGGTGACCTCGTAACCGCCGACGGAGGCCGGCAGTTTGGTGATCCAGTTCTGGTTCAGGTCGGCCGACATCAGCATCATCGCCCGGGCGCGGGTCTTATTGATGTTGCCCTCTTCGGCGAAGTTGGCGATGTTGTGGCAGTAGGAGCAGTCCACCTTCAGGCCGCCCGAGACCTGGGCGACCATGTAGTTGGAGATCTGCGCCGTGGTCAGGCCCTGGAGGACCTGGACCGCCTGCGGCTGTGGGTTGGCGTTGATGTAGGCCGTCATGGCCGCGAGCGACTCCGGCTTGATGTGGTTGCCCGTGATGTCGTAGTTGACGTACACGGCCGACTGCACCGGCTGGGCCGGCGGCGGTACGACCCGGTAGAAGATCCACCAGAAGGTCGCGATGCTGACGACCGCCATGAAGCCCAGGAATAGCCCGCCGAAGAGGTAGAATCGCCGCCGCGGGTCATCCAGGACCTCCGGGAACAGGTTGGGGGGCTGCGAGATCATCGTGCGTATCCTCTCTCCGAGTCCTGGCGCGGCCTACTTAAAGATGTACTGCGTCCAGTCGGGGTTATCCCAGGGCGACACGATCTTCGCGTCCTGCGCCCACGCAAACCAGTTCGGCACAAGGGTGCCGCTGAGCAGGAGGCCGATCGCGCCGGTGATACCGGTGAGCGCTGCGAACCACCAGGCCCAGTAGTGGATGTTGAACGAGTTGGCGTTCCAGCCCATCGTCCAGCGCCAGAAGAGCTGGGCGCGGTGGGTGCCGGGGCCCTCGCCGAGCATCTCGTCGTACTCGTACTCGGACTTCCAGCGCGAAGTCGCCACGATCGTAGCGCCGTGCATGGCCAGCAGCAGCGTGCTCCCCAGGAGGAAGAAGATCGAGAGCATGTGGAAGGGGTTGTAGTAGAAGTTACCCCAGTGGATGCTCACGAAGTTCGTCCAGTCCAGAATGGCGCGGAAGCCGTGGCCGGGCGCGGCGGCCCAGTTGCCGAGCAGGATCGGGTGGATCAGGTAGATCGCGAAGTACAGCACCAGCGCGGCGGTGAAGCCCCAGGCCAGCTGGGTGCCGATGCCGGTGGCGCGGGCCCGCGTCCAGATGCGCGCCCACCACGCCAGCACCGAGATGTGCAGGAAGAAGGTGGCGAACAGGTAGGCGCCGCCCTCGTGCCAGGGAGCGTCGAAGCGCAGGCCATACTCAGTGGTTGGCGGGAAGACCGCCAGGTTCCAGAACTCGCGCAGGTAGACGATCGGGTTCCAGCCCACCTGCCAGCCGTACTCCGTCAGGATGATGAAGGAGGTGACGGCGAAGGCGAAGACCGAGATCATACCCCAGACGCCGAGGTAGATCGGCAGCACCTGACCGCTGCCCACCAGCTTGTCCATCCAGCCGATGTAGATCGGCTTGCCGAGCGTCCCCTCGAGGCCGCCGCGGTTCTCGGCGTCGTGCAGGTCCTCGTAGGGCGGGTTCTTGCGGACGCGGCCGAACACCAGGCCGAAGCCGATGAACACAATGCCGGCGCCCAGCACCCCCTGGCCGATGCCGTTCCAGATCGGCAGTCGGTCCCAGAAGCCCCAGAAGGCGTTCCAGTCCTTCACGAAGGTGCCCGAGAGGAAGATGCACAGGTTGGCGAACAGCACCGAGGCCGCGCCGGTCCAGAACGCCACCCGGTGGATGCCGATCTCGCCGATGCTGTAGCCGATGATGTTGCGCCAGAAGACGTGGATGTTATCCTCGGTGATGTTGCGCTTGGCCTCGGAGAGCACCGCCGAGCCGTGCATGTGCAGGAACAGCGTGCTGGCGAACAGCAGCGTGATGCCGATCGCGTGGAACGGGTTGTAGAAGAAGTTGTAGTACTGGTAGCCGATGTTCGAGACCCAGTCCAGGTGGTGGGTGATACCGAGGGGGAAGCCGTTGCCCCAGGCGCCCATCGCGATCGGGCGCAGCCACTGGAGCGTGATCCACGAGGAGACCACCGCGCCGAAGGCGATCGGGATCTCCAGGCCCATGTCCAGCTTCAGGCTGATATCGACCTGGCGCAGCAGCCAGCCTACGAAGGCCACTGTCGCGGCCACCATCGTGAGGAACCAGAAAAAGCCGGGGGCCCCGGGCTCGACACGCAGGCCGGCCGCGATCGGCGGCGGGTCGATCCGCATGGCTAGCAGATTGAGGGTGCCCTCGTTGACGATACCCTCGTAGAGATAGAAGATGACGCCGAAGATAATCCCCACGAGCGAAATGCCGCCGAAGAGCCCTACATAGAACCGCCCGAACCAGAAGTCCAGCGGGTCTGCGCCGAACAGCCGCGCGGCGATGGTCTTGCCGGGGCGTTTGTAGAACTCTTCGACGATCGCAAAGGGGATGACCTCGGCGTCTGCCGCACGCGTGCTTGTGGAGGAGACAGCCTCCCGGGGAAGTATCTCTCCACTAGGCAGCTGCAGCGCACGTGACACATCGGACATCGCGGGCTCTCGCTTTCTAGCGTACCGAAGGCTTACGGGCGAAGTTTCTGCGTCTCCACAAGCAGGTCGCACGTTCCGGCGGCGCCGAAACATAAAGGTAGGACAGGGGCTGCCCGGGAATGCCCACGCAGACCTCTGTCCTCGTCCCTGCCGACGCGGCGCCAGTCAGTAGCGCTGCTCCCTAGCGGGCCTGCAGCCAGTTGAGCAGTGGCGAGCTGAGCACCACAAAGTGGATGAGCAGCGCCATCACAAGTCCCAGCAACGTCGATAGGATCACGACGGTGCGGAACTCGAACGGTCGATCTCTCATGTACGAGCCTCCGCCTAGATATACAGAATTACGGGAGCCAAGGCCTCCAGAGGTAGACGAGGATGTGCGCTACCACCGCGATCGCCATCCCGGCGTACATCGTTCGAACGACGATACCGTGGACGAGCCACTCCTGGTTGGTGAACAGCGACTTCCAGGGATCTGGAACGAGGTCGTTCTGCGGTCTGTCCGACATGTGCTTTCACCCCCTCTCGTGCGCGGCCTTGGACGGATCTCGTCTCAGGCTCTGGCGCGGCGTTGGAAACCCGCCTGACTGGCGCCGATACTCTGCCGCCCGCACGTGCGGAGACTGGGACGGACAGGTCTTGACTGACAGTGTAAAAGCATTCTCGCGGGTTTCACTGGGATTATACGCCCATTATGAGCATGCTGTCAATCGAAATTGCTTACACATATTTTACGCAATAACTATACAGAAGATGCACAGTACGACCAATTGCCAACTCTCCATCTTTTGGTGTCTGCTCGCAACCTGCGGCACTATTTGACTTTCGAGATACCTCCGCTATAATGGCCGCATCCGCTTCCTGTCCAAACGACGAGGCCCGGTTGGGGCCTCTCCACTATCTGAACAGACGCGTCCCCCCCAAACGACGGGGATGTGTACGGCATTACGGCTGACGTCTCACCCATACGCTCACGAATCCATCTGCCGCCGCACCCCTGCTGAGGAGCACTGCCTTGCACCACGCTGTGTGAGATGCCGAGCATCGCTCCGATGTTGCGAACCTCGGTCTGGAAGGGAGCACGCTCAATGATTGAGCAGATCAATCGCCTCTTAGCACTGCCCGACACGCCCCGCTACAACATCAAGGCCGTGGTGCAGCAGACGCAGGTCAACGTCTCCACTCTGCGCGCGTGGGAGCAGCGCTACGGGGTCCCCCAACCGAAGCGCTCAGATCATGGGCACCGGCTCTACTCACAGCGCGATGTGGAGATCATTAAGTGGCTCCGGCAGTGCACCGAGGAAGGGTTGGCGATCAGCCAGGCCGT
>JBDLTZ010000228.1:0-22549 GCA_039805565.1 Chloroflexota bacterium
GGCCGAGGGCCTGGCGGATGACCGGGAAGAGGGTGTTGACCAGGCCACTCTCGGTGTTGTCGCTCACGAAGGCGAAGGCCATGGCCGTGAGCGAACGCCAACGACCCTTCCGACTGTCGACTGCGGTCTCTGCCATAGGCTTGGAGATGGTTGCGGCATCGCTGCTCATCATGGTCCTCCTGGTCTGGCCTCCCGTTCGAGCCGGACGGGTGCCTGCGCTTCATCACGCCACTGTTTCTGTTGGGGCCTCGTGTGGCTGTATCAAACCATGTGACGAGCGTGGTGTGGTATCACTTTCGCGGCAGGGGTGATACAAATAATGTTACAGCCGGATGGCGGCGTGCTGACGATGAGAAGTAGTACAATCGCCGGACGCAAGCCTGCTGGCAGGATCCGTATGAACGTCCGGTGCGAAGGAGCACGCCTTGGAACACGACGCCTTATTCGGTGCCTGGTTGACGCAGCGCCGCCAGCGCCTGCATCTCCAGCGGCACCGAACTAGCTGCTCGCATCGGCTGCGCGGTGGTCACCCTGCGCAAGATCGAGGCGGACGAGCGTCGCCCCTCGCGTCAGGTCGCCGCCGCGCAGCGCGATCTCTTCGTCCGTGTCACCCGAGGTGAACTGCGGGTGAATCTGCTTGACGAGGCCTGATCGCAGCCGATCGCACTGAGGATGCTGCCGCGTCTGGTGACGGCGCTGACCGGGCGCGAAGGCGAGGTGGAGTATGCCGAGCCGCCCAGCAGGGTCGGCCAATCACCCAGACTGAGGTAGCCCGGGCGACCGGGCTAGCGCTCTCCAGAATCAGTGAGATCGAGGCTGGGGAGGCCGAGGGTGTTCGGTTCGACACACTCGTCAGGCTGGCGCGGTACGATGAGGTGGCACGCGTCGCGGAGCTGCTGGAGTTCGAGGCGGAGGATGAGGCGGAAAAAACGAAACCCACCGCGGTAGCTGGCAAGCTACGTCCCGCGGTGGGTCCCCTGACAGCCTATCTGCCTAAGCCTGGTACCTGTCTATCGTATCGACATCTTTCGGCACCGTCATAAGTCACGGTACTGTCCAGGCGCCAGACTTTGGAGTTGGCGTCCCGCTCGACCGTCGAATGACCGTATTACAGACATTCATCAGGGAAAAGTATGGCGGGGAGGGAGGGATTCGAACCCTCGAGGGGATTGCTCCCCTAGCGGTTTAGCAAACCGCCGCACTAGGCCTACTATGCGACCTCCCCGTACTGTGTGGTGTTGGCGGAGGGGGTGGGATTCGAACCCACGAGGCTCATCACCTGGTTGTTTTCAAGACAACTGCCATCAACCGCTCGGCCACCCCTCCAGGGTGTATGTAGACCGAAGATGTAATGGCAGGCGGGACAGGAATCGAACCTGCAACCTGCGGATTTGGAGGCCGCTGCTCTGCCAATTGAGCTACCCGCCTTCGACGTCGGTTATAATAGCACACTCGCTTGAACTCTGCAAGTTGCACCCTCCCCACCTGATGAGCGACACACAGAGCGCTCCTGCCGGGCAGGAGAGCTGGGTTACAATTCCTCATCTGGGATACCCAGAGGATACCAGCCCTACCTCCCCGCTCTGCGCTGCTGCCACAACAACTGGCAGCAGCCCAGAGCCGAGCAGCGCCTCCAGGGCGCCGTCACCACAGTCATCCTGGCCTAACAGTTCAGTTTCCAACAGCAGCCGCGGATGAACGCTGACAGGCGCGGGCGACAGTCTCGCTCGCGCTGTTGATTCACGCGTCGGCCGGAAGGACGGCGGTCTCCACCCAAAGGCGGAGGGTGTAGATCGCTCAAAAGGCAAATGACACCTCCGCGGCCGGGTGCTATAGTGGCTCCAGTCGCCCAGCCATGGCGTCTGCAACACCTGCGGCGCCACCGGCGTACAGCATGGTGTGTACACGAGGCGCGTGACGGCCGCTAGCCTGGGCTGACCCGATCGAGTCAGGAGGTCGCTGTGTTCAAGGGTTTGTTCAAACGCAAGCCGAAGCTCCAGCAGACGAGCGGCGCCTACCGCCACGGCAACGAGCATCTGATCGAGATCCGCAACGTCGTCAAGACGTTCCAGAGCGCCGCCGGTACCTTCACCGCGCTCAAGGGCGTGTCGCTCGAGGTCGGCCGGGGCGAGTTCGTCGCCATCATCGGCAAATCTGGCAGCGGCAAGTCCACGCTGATGAATATGATCACCGGCATCGATCGGCCCACCGAGGGGGAGGTCTTCGTCGGTGATACCGCGGTGCACACGCTGAGCGAGGGTGAGATGGCCGTGTGGCGCGGCCGGAACGTCGGCATCGTGTTTCAGTTCTTCCAGCTGCTGCCCGCGCTCTCGCTGATCGAGAACGTGATGCTGCCGATGGACTTCTGCAACATGTACACGCCCAAGGGGCGCCACGAGCGCGCGATGATGCTGCTGGAGCAGGTCGGGATGGCCGATCAGGCCCACAAGCTGCCTTCGGCCGTCTCCGGCGGGCAGCAGCAGCGCGTCGCCATCGCCCGTGCGCTGGCCAATGATCCGCCGATGATCATGGCCGATGAGCCGACCGGCAACCTGGACTCGAAGACGGCCCAGGCGGTGTTCCAGCTCTTCGGCGATCTGGTGCAGCAGGGCAAAACGATCGTGATGGTCACGCACGACCAGGACCTTGCCAAGCGTGTGAGCCGCGCGGTGATCGTGGCCGACGGGCAGATCGTCAACGAGTACGTCGCCAAGGCCCTCAGCACGCTCACTGTCGAGCAGCTCGGCTGGGTCACACGCAAGCTGACGCCGCAGAAGTTCGCCCCTGGCTCGACGATCATCGAGCAGGGCGACCCGGCGGACCAGTTCTACATCGTGACCAAGGGCGAGGTGGACGTCGTGCTGGAGCACCCGGACGGCAGCGAGATTGTGGTCAACCACCTGGAGGAGGGGAGCTACTTTGGCGAGATCGGTCTGGTGCGTGGTGGTCTGCGCACCGCTGATGTCCGCGCCGCACTGCACTCGGCCGTCGAGGTTGTCTCGCTGGACCGTGAGGCGTTCTATAATCTGCTGGCTGAGTCGGAGACGACGCGTCATGAGATGGACCGCGTGATCCAGCAGCGCGACGCGCGCACCCGGGCCATCGGGACAGGCGCCGCGGTCTAGCGCCTGTGGCGTGGGCCGCCCGGCAGGTGTTTGAAGAGGGGTGTCTTCATGAGCAGTCTTTCGATGAAGGTTGCCGGGCTGGCGCTGGCGGCGGGAATGGTCCTGACCGCCTGTGCCGGCTTCGGCGGCGCCCCAGAGCCCACCGCTGTGCCGGAGGCGGCTGTTCAGGCCGACCAGCGCGTGGTGGCTGAGGCGAGGGTGGTGCCGGTGCGCAGCGCGGCGCTGGCGCTCACCACGGCGGGCACGGCGATGGAGGTGTTGGTCAAGGAGGGTGACACGGTCGAGGCAAACCAGGTGCTGCTGAAGCTCGACACGCGTCGCCATGCCGCTGCGGTGGAGCAGGCGGAGGCCGACCTGTTGCGCGCGAAGGCCAGCCTGACGAAGCTGCAGGAGGGCGCCACCGAGGAGGAGATTGCCGTTGCCGAGGCGCAGGTCGCCAAGGCGAAGGCCCAGCTTCAGCAGACTCAGGGCGGCGTCACCGGGAGCGATATCAGCGCGGCCGAGGCACGGCTGCAGGAGGCCAGGGCCCGGCTCGCCGAAGTGCAGAAGAGCGGTCGCAGCGACGACATCGCCGTCTCCGAGGCGCGGCTGGCGCAGCAGCAGGCGAACCTCGCCGCCGAGCGCGACCGCCTCTCGGCCGCGAAGTCGGATGCGGAGCTGCGGATGGAGCAGTCCGTGGCCGACCTGACGCGCGCCCAGTCCACCTTCGTGGTCGCGAAGAAGGAGTGGGACACCGTCAACGAGTCGAACAAACACCCGACGCTGAACTATCGCCTGGGCGAGGCCGAGCGCCGCAAGTACTACGACACGTTCGTGCAGGCCGAGGCGAGTATGCAGAGCGCTGAGGTGGCTGTGGATGCCGCCCGGCTGGCCTACGATGCCGCGCGCCAGGCCGAGGCCACAGGCATCCAGTCGGCCGAGGCGGCGGTGGCTGAGTCCGAGGCCGTGCTCCGCCGCGAGCAGGCCAACACCGACACCGACGAGCTAGCCGCAGCGCGTGCGCAGGTGGCCGATGCCCAGGCGGCGCTGGACCGGCTGCGCGGCGATGAGCGCAGCGGCACGGTGGCGGTCTCTGAGGCGGCGGTGGTCGAGGCCGAGGCGAACCTCGCCAAGCTGCGCGCCGGCGCGTCTGCGAGCCAGATCGCTGAGGCTGAGGCCCAGGTCCAGAGCGCCGAGGCGGCCCTCGAGTCGCAGCGCGTGCTGCTGGAGGAGATGGAGCTGCGCGCGCCATTCTCGGGGATCGTGGCGGCGGTGGACGCGAGGGTGGGGGAGTACGTCACCCCAGGGACGGCGGTGGTCCAGATCGGTGACCCGACCGAGTGGCAGATCGAGACGACCGACCTCACCGAGCTCGGGATCGTGCGAGTACGCGAGGGCGCCAGGGCCGCTGTCACCTTCGATGCGCTGCCAGGCGTGGAGATGCCCGGCACGGTCACGCGCATCCGGGCACTCGGCGAAAACCGCCAGGGAGACATAACCTACCGCGTGATCATCACGCCGGATACGCAGGACAGCCAGCTGCGCTGGAATATGACGGCGTCGGTGGCGATCGAGGGGGAGTAGACGTACCGGAGGTTTATGGGTTCGGTTGCACGCAGGGGGCGCCTCCTATGGGGCGCCCCCTGCGTGCGTTGCCGGGGTGCGAAGGTTGCCAGGTGCCTGCGCGTGGCGTGCGTTCGACCGGCCAATGACATCCAAAGCAGTGGTTCGGGAAGGGAGGGCCAGGGAGGGCCAAGCCCTCCCTGAAACCTACCCACCAGACCGATTGGTTGATGTGGAACTATTTAGATGCAGCGCGCGAGGCTTGGCTATCGTACGGCAGGGACCTCGTGCGTCAGCGCTACGCCCGAATCACTGTCACGCTTCGGCCGCCCTAGTAGACGTCGAAGACGGTGTTGAAGACATTGAACTTGCCGGTGGGCGTGATCATATCCTCGATGCGCGCCTTCTCCGACAGCGTCGCGTCGTCGTAGATCACAATCTCGCCGGTCTCGCCGGGCTTGCTCGCGTCGCCCCAGATACTCACCCAGACCTCGGTACCCGCCTGGTTGTACTCGAAGTGCACCGCCCGCCCGTAGGTGCTGGCTTCCCAACACTTGTGCACCTTGGTCGGGTCATCCTTAGCGATCACGCAGATCGTCCGCGCCAGCGTCGGATCGGAGTTCAGGGTCATGTCTACCCAGATCCACTTGCTGTTGGGGTGAGTCTTGATGAAGAGGCTGCCGGAGCCGGGCAGCGGCGTCACGCGCACCGCTTTCCAGGCCGAGGCCGGGTGGCCCTCGGGGTCCGTCCCGATCGAGACGATCGCCGGATCGCCGAGGTGCGCCGAGCTCCACACCGGGCCGTACTGCGGATCAATCCAGTTGGCGCCGCGGCCGGGGTGTGGGGTCTTCGGCGTTTCCACCAGCGCCACCAGCTTCCCTTCCTTTGCGTCTACCACCGCTACCTTGTTGGACTGATTTGCGGCCACCAGGAAGTAGCGGTGAGTGGAATCCCATCCGCCGTCGTGTAGGTAGCGCGCTGCTGGCAGCATCGTGATCACCGGGGCCGCCGGGTCGACGTAGCTCACCAGCCAGATCTGGCCGGTCTCCTTGACGTTGATGATCCACTCCGGCTTGAAGTGCGAGGCGATGATCGCCGCCACCCGCGGCTCGGGGTGGTACTCCTTGGTGTCCACCGTGTAGCCGCGCGTACTGACGATGCTGACTGGCTCAAGGGTTTGCCCGTCCATGATCACGAAGTGTGGCGGCCAGTAGCAGCCGACGACCGCCAGCTTATCGCTGTAGTCGCCCTCCGCGCCTTTGTACTTGCTGACCTCTACTGAGCGGGCGTCGTAGCAGACCTGAACCTCTGCCACCTTGGTTGGCTGCTCCATCCACAGGTCGACGAGGGCTAGCTTGCCGTCTCGGCCGATGACGTAGGCGTAGCGCCCAGTGGCCGACATGCGGGTGATGTGAACCGCGTAGCCGGTGTCGACGTTGGTGATCACCTCGTAGGTGTCGCCGTCGACCACCGCAACCTGACCGGCGTCGCGCAGCGTGACGAGGAAGTAGTTCTCCCAGTTGCGCTGGGTCGTGGGGGTTGCCGGGCGCTGCTCAGGTGGGACGAGCACCTTCCAGGAGGCCTTCATGCCCTCGAGCGAGAGCTCGGGCGGGGTTGGCGGCTCCATCTGGAGGTACTTCGCCAGCACCTCGATCTGAGCCTCGGTGAAGAAGCCCTGCTTGCCCCAGTCGGGCATGCCGCGTGGGGTGCCGTTGTAGATGATTGTGGAGAGACCCACGGTGCCCATCGGGAGCGTTCGGTCGGGGGTGAGGGCCGGGCCCGTGGCGCCTTTGCGGAGCGTCGCGTGGCAGCCGGCGCAGCGCTCGAAGTAGGTCTGCTTGGCCCAGGCGAACTCCTGCTCGTTGATGGTGGGCACTTCGGCCACCGCCGCGGGCTCTGCGTCGTCGTCCGCCGCGTCAGGGGGCTGCTGCAGGTGCTCGATCGCGGCGTCCAGCTCGGCCGGCGAGAGGCTCTGGCCGAGCGACGCGGGCATGATGCCCTTCTGGCATGGGGAGCCGGCGCAGTTGCGGGAGATAAAGGCGTCCGGCTCGAGGATCGCCTCGTGGATGTATTCGGTGACGCTACCAGCCTTTCCGGTGTAGTCGCTGCTCTGGATCGTCTGGGCCGCCACCTGCCCGATGTTCGAAAGGTCTGGCCCGATTGTCCCACGGGCGGTGCCCACGCCCGGGATGATGTGGCACGAGCCACAGGCGCCCTTGCTGAACGCCGCCAGCGCCAGGTCGTCCTGGTCATCCTCGTCAGCTACGGGAGCTGGACTAGCGGCTGGCGCGGCTGGGGGCTTGGGCTCCTCCGCAGTGCGAACGCAGGCGGCGAGCACCACCAGCAGCAGGAAGGCCACGAAACCGACGTACTTCATGTGTCTCATCGGTATCCTCCTCGTTGAGTTACCGGAGCGTCAAAACCTCCTGAGCCTTAGCCCACGAGTGGAAGCAAAAGATACGCACGCCAACGCCGCCTCGCGCGTAGCGTCAAGGCGTGATGGATGAGCAGATGCGGCGACGCGCGGGCTGATAGCTGGAGTATACGCCCTGCGCCCCGCCTGGCGCGTGAATAGACAACACCCGCCAGGAACATTCCTGCAATCCGAGACGCCGTACGTTGTGCCGATAGCGTGGAGGGGCACGAGGTGGTGCTGGAGGGGTTTCGAGGCGGCTCGCGGCGGCCATGGCCTCGGTGTCACTGAGTTGGTCGGGTGGGGTGTGCTGCGCGGCCGCTCACCTGCGCGTATGGGCCGCCATCCGAGTGATGGGCCGTGTCAGCGGGTGGTGTCGGACGTAGGCCAGTGCGGCCAGCGCCGCGCCAGGACGCTCGCTCACTTCCAGCACGGCCAGGGCGGCGAGCTCGTCCAGGGCGATAGGCAGCGGCGCGGCCGGGGTTTCCCTAGCTGGCGGCCAGGGCGTCGAGGCAGCCCAGCGCCCGCGCCTCCGTCCAGCGGTCGCCCATCTCTCGGGCGATCGCCCGGGACGCGCCGAGTAGCCAGCCAGCCTCGATATGCTCGCCCCGCGCCAGCGCCACGCGGCCGAGCGTTTGCAGCGCCAGTGTGATCTGGAAGCGATCCTGCTACTCGGCGACCAGCAGATGTGCCTTACAGTCGAAGCGCTGGTGCGGCTGATGCTGCCGCCGCACAGAATCGCGGTGCTGCCCGAGGTGCGCCTGCGCCACGCCGAGGGGTGCTATGTGCAGCAGAGCGCGCTGGCCGCCACCATCTGGAATCTGATGGTGGCGGCCGGCGGTGGCCCTGCTGATCATCACGCCGGCCGCCGCGTGCGACAGTCCTCCAGGGGCGTGATCGCCGATGCGGAGGGGGCGCCCCGCTCAGCGCCCCGGCAGCCCGCACACGAACTGCCATACCGCGCCCGCACCGTCGCGCAGGGCCGACAGCGCGCGCATATCCTGGTCCACGGCCACCCCCAGAGCAGCGAGCGTGAGCGCGAACCCCGCGACCCCCGGCAGGAGCAGCTGGCGAACTTCGACGCTCATCGTGTCTCTCCCCCCAGCGGCACCGGCGACTCAGGGCGGTAGGCCGGCACGCTCGACGCTCCTGACGGGTCCAGCGCCCCCACCAGCACCGGCCCCCACGCCACCACCGCCAGCACGGCGATCACTGCCAGCCAGAGGCGCCAGCGCTCGAGCCAGAGCGGCGCGCCCGGGTCCCCCTTCAGGTCCACCGGCGGCGGCTCCACCACGGCCCGGCGCGACCAGGCCAGTGTGCCGATCAGGTTCAGGTAGAGCAGCACCGAGCTCACCAGCAGCAGCGCGCCGCCGATCGCCGCGTAGTTGAGGAACGCCACCGACTCGGCGTTGATGTAGTTGGCCCCGCCCAGGTCGGTGCGGCGCGGCGAGCCGTGGATGCCGGCCATGCCCATGTTGTGGCCGAAGACCGCCATCCCGGCGAACCAGGTGTACACCTGCCACAGCGCTACCCGCCGGCTCCAGAGCGCCCGGCCGGAGAGCATGGGGAGCAGCCAGTACAGGATGCTCACGAAGGTCAGGAGCACTGCGCCGGCCAGCGTCATGTGGAAGTGCGCCGGTACCCAGGCGGTGTTGTGCAGCGCCACGTTCAGCGTGAACGACGACTGGATGATCCCGCTGAAGCCGCCCGCCACGAACAGCAGCATGCCGCAGAGCTGCGCCGCCACCACCGGGTCGCCCCAGCGCTGGCGCAGCATCCAGGCCAGCGGCCGCCGCGCTCCGTTCGCCCGCCCGACGCGCTCAAGGGTGGCGGCCAGGTTAAAGGCGGTGAGCATGCTCGGGATCACCACGACGAAGGTGAACACCATGTGCACGACCTTCATCGTCATCGAGACCCCGGGGTCGGTGAACAGGTGATGGACTCCCACCGGCACTGAGAAGATCATCAGCAGCAGGAACGACACGCGCGCCAGCGGGTCGCTGAACAGCCGCCCGCCGCTCTGCTTCGGCAGCATGGTGTACCACGACACATAGGCCGGCAGCAGCCAGAAGTAGACCAGCGGGTGGCCGAAGAACCAGAACAGCGCACGTGCGAGCTGCGGGTTGACCTCGGTGATCCAGCCGAGCGAGAGCGGCAGCAGCATGAAGACGATCTCGATCGTGACGCCGATCGTGCCCACGCACCACATCACGAAGTTAGCCAGGGTGCCGAAGACCGCCAGCGGCACGCGCACGCCGGGGTTGTCGTGCCGCCAGCCGCGGTAGGTCATGAACAGGTTGATGGCCACCAGCCATGTGCCCGACACCAGCCCGAGCAGGCCGATGTAGAAGGCGGGGTGCGCCAGCAGCGAGGGGTAGAAGGTGTACAGGACGTTGGCCTGGTTGGTGACCACGGCGAAGAGCACCAGGCCGAGCCCGCCGAGCATCAGCCCGAAGGCCCACCACGCAGTGCGGCGGCTCCAGAGCGGCCGGGCCAGCGAGAGCTGCACCACGCAGTAGCTGAAGCCGACGATGAAAAAGGTGGTGAAGAACAGGGCGTTCATCACGCCGTGCACCGTGAGCGCCTGGTAGTAGTAGCTGAAGACCGGGATATCCCACTGGAGCGCCGGCGCGCGCCGGAAGGTCTGGAATGGGCCGAGCAGGATGCCGAGCGAAAGCGCTGCCAGCGCGACGAGCATGTGGGCGCCTACGATGCGGCGCTCGAAGGGGATGCTCTCGGCGCGCGCGGAGGGGGCCGCCGGCAGGTTGCGCGGGAGGGAGTGCGAGGCTTGCATGGTGCCGTCCCTACTCTACGACCACGGCCGCGACCATTGTATGGTGGCCGGGCCCGCAGTACTCGTGACACAGGATGCGATACGTCCCCGGCTGGTCGAACACGGCCGTCTTGCGCGAGATCTGGCCGGGGATCAGCATCAGGTTGACGTTGTGGTCCTCCACTTGGAACCCGTGGACGACGTCGGCGCTGGTGGCCACGAAGGTGATCTCGCTGCCGGCCGGCACCCGCAGCTCGGCCGGCTGGCCTGTGCGCTGGCCCACATCGAAGCGCCACATGCGTCCCACAACGGTGAGGGTGTAGCGGCTGCCGCCGTCGCTCCGTAGGCCGGGGTTGGCGAACTCGGTCGCGTCGAGGCGCGTGGGGTCCACACGGCCCGACGGCGAGGGTAGCGAGACGCCGAAGAGCACCACGCTGGCGATGAGCGCGGCCATGAAAGAGCCGAGCATGGCGGCCACCGCCCCCAGCCAGAAGCGCTCGAGACGATCGATGTGCATGGCGCTACCCTCGCTCGAATACGACGATCGCCCAGATGTAGAACCAGTAGAGCACGAAGCCGAGGAGCATGAGGAGGGCGAATGTCAGGGCGCCGCGCGGCTCGAAGTGCTCCTGGTCAGCGGCTAGTGCAGCGCTCGTGGGGGTCTCGTTTCGGGTGGAGTCGTTCATGGGGGAGCCTTCTAGTTTGTGATAGTGTGAACTATCACAAAGATACTCGAGGCGATGCGGGCCTACAAGGGAAAGATTCCCTTGCCGCATGTGAGGTTACCCGTGCACGATGACAGTGCGACAGCGACACCTGTGGATTGGCTCTTGCAGGTGATCTGCCGAGGAGAGCGCGGAGGGAGCGACGGAGAGGGAGGCGGTCGATGGCGGCAGCGCAGTACGATGCGGAGGTGATCGTTTCGGGGCAGGCAGGCGGCTCGCTCGCGCGTGCCTTCGCGGACGCTGGGTGGCGAGTAGCGGTGGTCGAGCGCGAGCACGCGGGCGGCACCTGCATCAACGAGGGCTGCACCCCGACGAAGACGATAGTCGCCAGCGCGCGGTCGGGCCACCTCATCCGCAGGGCGAATATGCCGGAGGTCGGCGGAGCGACAACCGAGGGCCGGCTCGTGCCCTACACCGCGCTGCGCGACGCGGTCTTCGCCCACCTGACGCTGGCTGAGGCGCTCAACAGCCTGTTCGCCAAGATCGAGGCGTGATGGGCGCAGCGCTCCCGCCACGCGGGGCTCGCCCGCCGGTATAATGGGTGGGCGATCTTCAGGGCGCACCGCCCGAATCCGCCCAGCAGGCGCCGCGGCCTGCGCCCGAGCACAGCACCAGAGGGAGAGCCATGCGACTTGGAGGACCGATCCCCGGGCCGTTCACCAGCCCAGAGGCGTGGGTGGCAGAGGTGCGCGAGCGAGGCTACCGGGCGGCGTACTGCCCCGTCGGCCCGGATGCCGACGACGTGACGGTGGCGGCCTACGCGCGGGCGGCGCGGGAGGCGGATATTGTGATCGCCGAGGTGGGCGCCTGGAGCAACCCCCTCAGTCCCGACCCGGCCACGCGCGAGGCGGCGCTCGAGCGCTGCATCCGCGGCCTGGATCTCGCCGAGCGCATCGGCGCGCGCTGCTGCGTCAACATCGCCGGCTCGCGCGGCGAGAAGTGGGACGGGCCGCACCCCGACGACCTGACGGAGGAGACCTTCGCGCTGATCGTCGAGACCACGCGGGCGATCATCGACGCGGTGAGGCCGCAGCGGGCGTGCTTCGTCCTTGAGCCGATGCCCTGGATGTACCCTGACTCGCCCGACAGCTACCTGCGGCTGCTCGACGCCGTGGACCGGCCGGCGTTCGCCGTACACCTGGACCCGGTCAACTGGGTGAGCAGCCCGCAGCGCTACTTCGCCAGCGGCGACCTGATCCGCGAGAGTGTGGCCAAGCTCGGCGCGCGGGTGGTGGCCGTGCACGCGAAGGATATCGCGCTGCGCCCGAATCTGACGGTGCACCTGGACGAGGTGCGGCCGGGGCTCGGCGGGCTGGACTACCCGACGCTGCTGCGCGAGCTCGACCGGCTCGACCCGGACCTGCCGCTGATGCTGGAGCACCTGCCGAGCGACGAGGAGTACCGCGCGGCGGCGGAGTACGTCCGCTCAGTAGCCCGCGAGGTGGGCGTCGCGCTCTGAGCCGCGGCCTCTGGCGTGTCTATGCTACCGCGGCACGCACCCGAGCGCCTGCATCGCCTGGTGCGTGCTGAGGTGGATGTGCTCGGCCCCCAGCTTCTGGACGAACCCGGCGCGCTCGAGTCGGTCCATCACCGGCCCCTTGATCTCCGCCAGGTGGAGCTGCACGCCGGCGGCCCCCAGCTCGGCGTGCAGCGCCTCGAGCGTCTCGAGCGCGCTCGCATCTACGAAGTTGACCGCCGCGCCGATCAGCACCAGGTGGCGCACCTGCGGCCGCTCGGCCACGATCCGCAGCAGCGCCTCCTCCAGCGCGCGGGCGTTGGCGAAGTACAGGCTCTCGTCCACCCGGGCCGCCACCACCTCCGGCCAGGTCTGGACCTGGTGCCGCAGCACATTGCGGTAGTGCTCGGTCTGCCCCACGCGCCCAACCACCGCAATGTGCGGCCGGCTCGTGCGCCAGAGGTAGAGCGCCAGCGAGAGCGCCACGCCCGCCAGGATGCCGGCCTCGATCCCCAGCAGCAGCACCGCACCGAAGGTCACGCCCCAGGTCAGCGCGTCGCCGCGGTTCATCCGCCAGATGTGGCGCGCCTCGCCCGGCTTGAAGAGCCCCAGCACCGCCACGATCACCGTTGCCGCCAGCACCGCCTGCGGCAGGAAGAAGAACAGCGGGGTGAAGAACAGCACGATCAGCCCGATGCTCGCCGCCGTCACCAGCGATGCCAGCCCGGTCACCGCCCCGGCCTGGTCGTTCACCACCGAGCGCGCGAAGCCGCCGGTCACGGGGTAGCCGCCGGTGAGGCTGGCCGCCACGTTCGCCGCGCCGAGCGCCACGAGCTCCTGGTCGGCGTCGATCGCCTGGCGCCGCTTGCTGGCGAGCGCCTTGGCCACCGCGATCGACTCAACCACGCTGATGAACAGGATGGTGAGGGCGGTGGGCAGCAGCGCCTCCGCGTCGGCGGCGCTGAGGGGCGGCAGCGTGAGCGGCGCGAAGCCGCGCGGGATATCGCCCACCACCGCCACGCCCGCCGCCTGGTCCAGGCGCAGCGCCCACGCGGCAAGGATGCCGAGCAGCACGGTGAGCAGCGGCGCGCCGCTGACGATCAGCGTGACCGCGGTGGGGGGCAGCTTCGTGCGGCTTTTCAGGAACGGGCGCAGGCGGGTGCGGAACAGCAGCAGCAGCGCGACGCTCGTGAGCCCGATCGCCAGCGTCGCGCCGTTGGTCTGCGGCAGGCCGGCCAGGGCGCTGAGGAGCACCTCGTGGAAGCGCTCGCCGCTCACCTTGTAGCCCAGCAGGTACTTGAGCTGCCCGGCGGCGATGATCAGCGCCGAGGCCGAGGTGAAGCCGGCCAGCACCGGGTGCGAGACGAAGTTCATCACGAAGCCCAGGCGCAGCAGCCCCAGCCCGAGCTTGGCGGCGCCGACCATCAGCGCCAGCAGCAGGACGAGGGCCAGGTAGCGCGGGCTGCCCGGCTCGGCCAGGGCGCTCACCCCCGCAAACACCGCCAGGGAGGTGATCGCCACCGGGCCGACCGAGAGCTGCCCCGAGGTGCCGAGCAGCGCGTAGATCGCCAGCGGCAGCACCGAGGCGTACAGCCCCACCTGCGGCGGGAGCCCGGCGAGTTGGGCGTAGGCCATGCTCTGCGGGATGAGCATGATCGCCGTCACGAGCCCGGCAACCACGTCGCTCGGCAGATCGGCGCGGCGGTAGTGCCGCAGCCAGCCGAGGAACGGCAGATAGCGCCGCGCCCCCTGGCGCGCGGCCCGGGGCGCCAGGGCGGTCTTCAGCGGAGGTGAAGCAGCCATACAGGGTCCTCTACCGATCGACGGCGGCGGCGCGCTCGAAGTAGTCGTCGGCGCAGAAGGCGAAGGTCTCCATCGCGTCGTCGCCGTACCCGGCGGCGCGCAGCGCGGCCTCAGCCCGCTCGCGCTCCCAGCCATGGTACACAATCCGGTCCAGCAGCCACATCAGCGCCACGCGTGTGGCCGAGCGGCAGTGGAGCAGGACGCGCCCCTCCTGGGCGGCAAGGGCCTGGTGGAACAGCTCCAGGTGCTCGGGCTCGAGCTCGTAGGCTGGCAGCGGCAGGTGGAGGTAGGCCATCCCGGCGGCCACGGCGGCCTCGCGCTGGGCGGCGGCGCGCCCGGGGTCCGAGCGCATGTTCACCACCGAGCGGAAGCCCTCGGCGGCCAGCGCCGCCCAGTGCCCGGGCCGCGGCTGGCCGGCCAGCGTCAGCCGGGCGTCGACGTCGTAGCGGGCGAGGCCGGCGGCGGGTTGCCCCGGCGCGTCGGCGCAGTGTGAAGTCATCTCGGGGCTCCTGTCAGCGGGCCGGGTAGCCGGCGCGGGCCCAGGCGGCCATGCCGCCCTGCACATTGCTCACCTGGGCGTACCCGGCGCGGGCCAGCATCTCGGCGGCCACCTGGCTGCGGTTACCCGAGCGGCAGATCACGGCTACCGGAAGGTCGTGCCGGATCTCGGCCATGCGCTGCGCCAGCACCGGCAGCGGGATGAGCTTTGCGCCGGCCACGTGTCCGTCGTGCTGGTACTCCTCGGCCGAGCGCACGTCGATCAGCTGGAGCGGCGCCTTAGCCGCGAGCTGCTGTTTCAGGTCCGCCACCGTCAGCTGCGCCACCGCGGGCGACTCCTGTTTGTTGCCGAACAGTCGTTGAAACACCTGCGCCTCCATCAGATAAACAGCGTCACCTTGGCCCGCGCCGCGTCCCCCAGGAAGGTCGCCACGCCGCCCGTCTCCAGCCCGTCGATCAGCTCGTCGTCACGCACTCCCAGCAGCTCGCGCGACATGTCGCAGACCACCATCCGCACGCCGAGCTCACGCGCCAGCCCGAACAGCTCCTCCACCGAGGTGACGTCGTGGTCGCGCATCAGCTTGCGAATGATCTGCGCGCCGGCGCCGAAGTAGTTCATCTGGGAGAGGCCCATCTGCCCGAGCCCGCCGGGGAGCATGGCGGTGAAGCCCTGCTCCAGCAAGTTCTTGCCGGCGTACACTTTCTGCCGCTTGACGGCGCCGAGGCCCCAGAAGGTGAAGAACATTGAGGCCTCCATGCCCATCGAGGCCGCGCCGGTGGCCATGATCAGCGCGGCGATGGCCTTGTCGAGGTCGCCCGAGAAGACGACCATCGCCAGGCGGTCCTCGATCCCCTGCGCGGGGTGCTCCTCGAGCGCGGCTACCCGCGCCTCCAGGACGGCGATCCGCTCCAGCAGGGCGGCCTCGCTTGTGCGCTCCAGTATGTCTAGGGTCATTGGGCTTCGCTCCAGTTTTGTCCCACCTGCGCGGTGGGGAAGAGTAGTTTCTCGGGGGCACCCAAAGGGTACCTGGCCCCCAAACCCCCGCTTGCGCTGCCGCGCCCGGCGGGCGCAGCACTCAGCACTCAGCACTCAGCACTCAGCACTCAGCACTCAGCACTCACTAGCTGACGCGACGGAGGTAGTGGACGTACAGATCCTGCCCGCCCTCCTGCACCGTCTCCTGCGCGACGAGCTCGACGTTCTTGGCGGCCTTGGCCCAGCCCTGAAAGTCGGCCACCGAGCCGCGGTCGGTCGCAACCACCTGCAGCACCTGGCCCACCCCCAGCTCGCCGATCGCTTTGCGGCTCTTCACCAGCGGCATCGGGCACTTCGCGCCCTTCACATCCAGGGTCGTATCGAATGAGGTTGTCATAACGTTTCTCCTTACAGATGCAGACTCAGTTCACTTCACCAGCGCGCAGATGTTCTTGCCCAGCTCCAGCTCCTCGGCCTCGGCCTCGCTCGGGCTCGAGAGGCCAATGTTCACGCGCTTGATCTCGACGTACTGCGGCGGGAAGACCGGCAGGTTGCCGAGCACAAAGGCCGCGAACTCCTCCGGCGAACCGAGGTGCGCCAGCGACTCGTTTGTGCGCTGCACCTCGCCCCAGGGGGCCGCGCAGCGCCCCGCCGCGTCGCACTCGTCCAGCGTGCTGAAGTGCGCCGGCAGGATCAGCGTCTCGTCCGTCAGGTGCGGCGGCAGGCGGCGCGCCATGCTGTCGTAGAGCATCGGCGTCCAGGCCTCACCCTTGCCGCCCAAGTCCGGCCGGCCAAACGAGCGCAGGAAGATGCCGTCGCCGGTGAAGAGGTAGCGCGAGCCGTCCGGCGCCACCGCCAGGAAGTTCACCTGGCCGAGCGTGTGGCCCGGGTACCAGATTGCCCGTACCTCGACCTGCCCGACGCGGAGCACCTGGCCGTCCTCGAGGGGCGTGTAGGGGATGCGCGCCGGGAGCATGTCGATCGGGTGGATCGCGTCGTAGGGGTGGACGTAGTAGGCCGCCCCGGTCTCGGCGCTCAGCGCCGGCCCGCCGCTGATGTGATCGGCGTGGACGTGGGTGTCGAGGATATGTGTGAGCCGCGCGCCGGCCGCGGCGACCGCGGCGGTGTAGTGCTCGGTGTGGCGCAGCGGGTCCACCACGGCAGCCTGGCCGTCGCTCACGATCGCGAAGCTGACGTCGCCGCGCGCCGGGCGGGCGATCTGGATGATGCGGCCCCACGGGGCGCTCACCAGGTCGCGGGTGTCGTAGAGGTGGCCCCAGCTCAGGATGCCCCCCTCGAGGTAGCTCGCCGCGATGCCGTGCTCGCGCAGCAGGCCGGCGACGTACTGCGAGGAGCCCTCCTTGGCGCACACCACCAGCACATCCCGCCCGGCCGGTAGCTTCGCGATGGCCGTGTCCTCGTCCTCGATGAAGTCGTAGTATGGGATGTTCAGCCCCTCGAGCGAGGCGCGCCCCTCGACCCGCCAGCGGGCGACATCGTCGGGGTTGCGGACGTCGAGGATGAAGGGCGCGTCGCCGCGTAGCAGCGCGGCGTACATATCGGCGGCGCTCACCGCCGGGGCGGTCTGGACATCAGCGGTGGTCATCGTGTCTCTCCTCACCTTCCTGGCTGCCGTGACGAAGTGGAGTATAGGCGCCCGGTGTAAGGGGAGTACGAGCGGTCTGTAAGAGTTCGGTAAGGAAGATCGAGAATCCCTTGAGGCGTGCGCTGTGCTGGCAGCGGGCGTCGTGATCGCGACGCGCTATTGGTGTGCGTGAGAGGTGCTGCTGCGTTCAAACATCCTGAGAACATCGTCGGTCTGATCGCGACCCTGCGTTCGGCCCGATGCCGTCGTCCAAGCAGCTGCGCGACGACTTCGATCTGGACGAGGGGCGCGATCTGGACGAGTATCTGAAGGAGGTGCTTGAGCCGGTCGATCTGCCCACCGCGCCGCAGGTCGCGCCGAAAGAAGGTGCTGCAGCGCTGCCGTGGGCGATCGACGGCGCCCTCGCTGCCCTCCGTTGCGTGGCAACCGGGTGTGTGATACCCTTGCCTGCGGGTTAAGGTTCGAGCAGGAGCGTCTATGCCACGGGTCCGAAAGATCAGGGAGGAGGAGTTCTACCATTCTTCCAAGCGGCTTTCTGCCGCCCAGCGCCTCAAGATGTCCTACGACCGCTTCATCGCGGACTTTCAGCCGGGGGACAAGGGCGAGGTGCTGGCCGGCGAGGGCGAGCAGCGGCGTACGGTTCAGAACCGCCTGAAGGCGGCCGCCCGCCGCCACAAGCCGCCGTACGTCCTGGTGTTCCGCCACTTCCGCGGTGAGGGGGCGATCAACTTCGTGGTGCTGCCCGACGACTCCCCCGACGGCGGCAAGCAGCACTCGAGCAGCGAGAGGTGGCAGGAGCGGCTCCGGAAAGCGCAGCTTCAGCGGAGGAAGTCGCGCCCCCGAAGGTCGTCTCGCTAGCTACGTGCCAGGCGCTCCCCCTCAGCACCAGTCCCTAGCGACCTCCTCCTGATGATAGTTCTGCAACACTGCCGGGGTTGACGCCTCGGAGGGTGCCGTCTACCATCGGGGTAGCCGCCTCCGCCGCCCAAGCGGCGCCGATAAGGGGACACACCCATGCTCCTGCGTCACTCCACCGCCCCCGCGCGCGCTGCCGTCTCCGCCCCGGCGCTCAAGTGGCGCACGGCGGCTGCTTCGCTTCCTGGTGCCAGACCGGCTGGTACGCCGCTGGTGGGCGGCGCGCAGGTCCACCTGCCCACCGCGCTGCGCGAAGCTCGGGGGTCAGCGGCGCCGCAGCACGAGGACCTGGGCGATCACCAGCGACATCATCGCGGTCGCCTTCGAGATCCCGTCCAGCTCGCTGGTCAGCACCAGCGCGGCCAGCATGATGACGACCGCGGTGACGATCAGCACGCGTGGTGTCCACATATTCACCCCTCGCTTCAACTCTGCCCTATACAGGAGAGTATACTATAGCGGCGATGGTGATCGGAGCGAGGCAGGATGATGAGCGCCACGGTTCTGGTGGTCGAGGACGAAGCGAGCATTCGCACGGTGGCGCGCGCCTACCTGGAGCAGTCTGGCTTCCGCGTCCTGCTGGCTGAGACTGGGCCGGCGGGCCTGGAGCTGGCGCGGCGCGAGCATCCCGAACTCGTCGTCCTTGACCTGAACCTGCCCGGGATGGACGGGATGGAGGTGGCGGCGCGGCTGCGGGCGGAGTCGGACGTCTTCATCCTGATGCTCACGGCGCGCACTGAGGAGGCCGACCGGGTGGCGGGGCTGCGGATCGGGGCCGACGACTACCTGACCAAGCCGTTCAGCCCGCGCGAGCTTGCCGCGCGCGTCGAGGCCATCCTGCGCCGCCGCCGCGCCGCCGCGCCCGCCGACGCCAGCCTGCGCTTCGACGCGGTGCGGGTGGACCCAGAGCGGCGCGAGGTGTGGGCTGGCGACCAGCCGATCGAGCTGACCGCCACTGAGTTCGACGTGCTGCTGGCGCTGGCGCGCCACGAGGGCAAGGTCCTCAGCCGCGAGCAGATCATGGACCTGGTGTGGGGAGCGGACTTCTACGGCACCGATCGCGTCGTCGATGTGTACGTCGGTCAGGTGCGGCGCAAGCTCGAGGCAGCCACCGGCCAGACTCTCATCCGGACGGTGCGCGGCGTCGGCTATAAGCTTGCGGGCGGCCCGTCGTGATGCGGCGCGTGTGGTGGCGCCAGCTGCGGTGGCGTATCGTGGCGGTGCAGGCGCTGGTGGTGGTGGTGGGCGTCGTCACGCTCACGGTGGTGGCCGATGTGCTGGCGGCGCGCGTGGTGGTGCCCGAGCTGCTGCCCTCGTTTCGCGGTGCGGTCACGCAGGCCCTGCTCGCGGCGGCCCTGGCTGCAATGGTGGTCGGGCTGGCGGCCAGCGTGCTGCTGGCGCGGGAGATCCTGCGCCCGCTGCACGAGCTCGGCCGCGGCGCACACCGGATCGCCGCCGGGAACTACGGCCAGCGGGTCGCGGTGCCCGCCAGCGACGAGCTCGCCGACGTGGCGACCAGCTTCAACCAGATGGCCGCCGCCCTCGAGCAGGTCGAGCAGCAGCGCGTTGCGCTGATCGGCAACGTGGCGCATGAGCTCCGCACGCCGCTGGCGGGCCTGGAGGGCTACCTGGAGGGGATGCTCGATGGGGTCCTGCCGAGCGACCAGGAGACGATCAGCGCCATGCAGCACGAGGTGCGCCGCCTGCGCCGCCTGGTGGACGACCTCCAGCAGCTCTCACGCGTCGAGGCCGGGCAGGTGGCACTGCACATGGAGACCTTCGATCTCGCCGTGGTGGTGCGGCGCGTCGTGGCGCAGCTGCACCCCCAGCTGATCAGCCAGTGCCTCCAGGTGGCCGGGGATGACCCGGATGTGCCCATGGCCGTGCACGCCGACCCGGACCGCAGCGCGCAGATCCTGGTGAACCTGGTGGGCAACGCCATCCGCTACACTCCGGACGGAGGCTGCATCACGGTGCGGCTCGGGCGCGACGAGCGCGCGGCGTGGGTGGCGGTGGAGGATACCGGCGTCGGCATCCCGGCCGAGGCGCTGCCGTACCTGTTCGAGCGCTTCTACCGCGTGGACCCCTCGCGCAGCCGGGCCAGCGGCGGCAGCGGGATCGGCCTGACGATCGCGCGCCATCTGGCGTGGGCAATGGGCGGCGACATCACCGCCTCGAGCCCGGGCCTCGGGCAGGGGAGCACCTTCACCCTCTCGCTGCCGCTCGCCGAACCCTCGAGCGGCGATGAGTGATGCGGCGCGGCCGCTTGCCTCAACGCCTGTCCTGTGCTACCTTCCCCCCCACACCGCACACGACAGCGAGGAGCACACGCCATGACGCGCGAACACGCAGGGCTGCGCCACATCGTCGCCTTCACGTTCAGAGAAGGCGCGCCCGAGGAGCATATCCGGCAGATCACCGACGCCTTCCGCGCCCTCCAGCACGCCATCCCCGGCATCCGCTCGTTCGAGCACGGGGTCAACAACAGCCCCGAGGGCAAGCACCTTGGCTTCACCCACGTCTACCTGCTGACGTTCGAGGACGCCGCCGCGCGCGACGCCTACCTGCCGCACCCCGAGCATGTCCGCTTCGGCGACCTGCTCCGCAGTCTCGGCGTGCTGGAGGATGTCTTCGTGGTGGACTACGTCCCGGCCGAGTGAGCCAGGGAGAGGGCCGTCGGACAATCGATGCACAGCTACGCTGGTGGAGCGCATGAGCACGACCACAAACTATCTCGCGATCGATATCGGCGCATCGAGCGGGCGGGTGATGGTGGGGCGCTGGGATGGGCAGCGGCTCGCGATCGAGGAGCTGCACCGCTTCTCGAATGGGCCGATCGAGGAAGATGGCCACATGCACTGGGATGCCCTCAGGCTGTGGCGCGAGGTCCAGGCCGGGATCGCGCGGTTCGCTGAGCGCGGTGAGCCGCTGGCCGGGATCGGCGTCGACACCTGGGCGATCGACTATGGTCTGCTCGACGAGGGCGGCGACCTGCTGGGCAACCCCTACCACTACCGCGACCGGCGCACGGCTGGGGTGCCGCAGTACGTCGACACGCGGGTGCCCTCCGCGGAGGTGTACGCGCAGACGGGCATCCAGCGCATGCCGATCAACACCCTCTACCAGATCGTGAGCATGGCCCGCGCCCAGGACCCGCAGCTCGCCGCCGCGCGGACGCTGCTGCTGATGCCGGACCTGCTCCACTACTGGATGACGGGCCGCGCCGTGGCGGAGTATAGCAACGCCACGACGACCCAGTTCTTCCACGCACGCGAGCGGCGCTGGGCCACCGAGCTGCTCGAAGCGCTGGGTGTGCCGACCCGGATCCTGCCGCCGGTCGTCGCGCCGGGCACGGTGCTCGGGCCGCTGCTGCCTACGCTCCGCGACGCGCTGGGGCTGCGCGGCGACGTGTCGGTGATCGCCGTAGGCACCCACGATACGGCCAGCGCGGTGGCGGCGGTGCCCGGGCTCGATGAGCGCAGCGCCTATATCAGCAGCGGCACCTGGAGCCTGGTGGGGGTCGAGCTGCTCGAGCCGATCCTCTCCGCGCAGGCGCGGGCGCTCAACTTCACGAACGAGGGCGGTGTGGCCGGGACCATCCGCTTCCTCAAGAACGTCGGCGGCCTGTGGCTGCTCCAGGAGTGCCAGCGCCGCTGGGAGCGCGAGGGGCAGAGCTACTCGTGGCCCCAGCTCGTCGCGCTCGCCGAGAGGGTGCACCCCTTGAAGAGCCTGGTGGACCCGGACGCGCCGGAGTTCCTCAACCCCGATGACATGCCCGCCGCGATCCGCGAGTACTGCCGCCGCACGAGCCAGCCCATCCCCGAGGGCGTGGGCGAGGTGGTGCGCTGCTGCCTGGAGAGTCTGGCGCTGAAGTACCGCTGGGTGATCGAGGCGCTGGAGATGCTCACCGGGCGCTGCATTGATACGGTGCGCGTGGTGGGCGGCGGTAGCCAGAATGCGTTGCTCTGCCAGCTTACGGCCGACGCCTGCCGCCGGCGGGTAGTGGCAGGGCCGGTGGAGGCTACGGCGCTGGGGAACATCCTGGTGCAGGCGGTGGCCACCGGGCAGTTCTCGGATATCGCTGCGGGCCGTGCGGCCGTGGCGGCGTCGGTGTCGCAGGAGGTCTACGAGCCGCGCGCTTCCGGCGACTGGGACGCCGCGATCGTCGGCTTTGACGCGCTGGTGGCGTCGGAGTCGTGAGGCGTGAGGCGTGAGGCGTGAGTGATGGGGTGTGCTCACAGCGGTGCAGCTGCGAGCGCACCCCGTCTGTGTGTTCAGCGTATAGCACTCGGCGTTCAGCGTTCAGCGTTCAGCGTTCGCCCTCGCCACCTCATCGACGGAGCGCTGGATGAGCTCGTGGAGCGCCTCGCGGTCGACGTCGTCGAGGCGCTTGAGATACAGGCACGCCTTGCCGACTTTGTGCTTGCCGAGGCGCTGGAGCAGCTCGGCGTGCTGCTCGAAGCCGTAGGACAGGTAGAGCGTGAGGTTCTACTCTGTCGTCCCCAACTGTGCGTGGCCAAGCAACTCCCGGATGACTTTGATATCGGCGTCATTCCAGAGCAGGAGGCACGCAAAGGTGTGCCGGAGCCGGTGGGCGCGGAGCCGAGGCGCACCGAGGCCGACTTCCTGGCTCATATGCAAGCGGTGGTTGCCAGCGACCCGACGGCTCGCCAGTGGCATGTGGTGCTCGACAATCTGGACATCCATCGCTCGGAAA
>JBDLTZ010000229.1:0-6627 GCA_039805565.1 Chloroflexota bacterium
CGTACCATAGCCCCACGCAGCAGCACAGCGCGGAGCACCGCACCCACATGGCCGACCCCACCGACAACCCGCAGCACGAGGCCCCCGACCCGCTCACGGTGGGAGAGCTGATCACGCTTCAGCAAGCCGCCGAGTATGCTAATCTCTCCCGAGATGGCTTACAAAGTTATATCCGCCGTAAGCGTCTCAAGGCCAAAAAACTCGGCTCACAATGGGTGACAACTCGTGCTGCTGTAGATGAATACCTTCTATCTCGCGACTTCAATAGCATTCCAAAAAAATACCGCAATCGCTCTTGACCGTGCACGAGATGTCGTGTACCATATGAGCTAGAAATGACCGCAGCCGCCCATGGATCCTACCCCCTGAGCGGCTGCTAACCCCACACCTGGTTGCGCAGGCGTGAGGCTGGGCGCATGGTAGCACACCATGCGGCGACCCCGGCGGCACTCTGCATTGGCAGTGGGGTGCCGTTTTCGCGTTCCGCGCTTTGGTCGTTTCTGCGGAGCCAGCGCCGGAGGTCGCCGTGCACCACACGGTCCTTTCCCCGTGCGCGCCGTCGGCCTCCGGCTCGGAGGTCGCCCCGGTGCGCGCCACCACTCTGCCCGCCGTCGTCATCCATGACGACGCCCTGCCCGCCCCGCTCGACGTCCTCGACCTCGCGGACGCACTCCGCCAGCGCCCGGCCGCTGCCGCCGCGCCGCGCAGCCCGACGCCCACGCCGCCTCCCTCGCCCGGCTCAACCTCCGCGCCCGAGCGGATCGCCGCGCTCCTCACGCTCGTGGAAGCGCCCCCGGCCCCCGACGACGCTGGCGACGTGCCGTTCTAGGAGGACATCAGCCATGACCACCATCACACCCCCGCCCGCTGTGCCCGACCTCGCGCCCGCCGAGCGCCCGCGCCGCGCCCATCCACGCCCCGCCCGCCGCCGCCCGCCCGACCTCGGCGGGCGCGCCACCGACACGCTCGCCGCCCTCGGCGCCCTCGCCCTCGCAGGGACGCTTTGGTGGACCGGAGCCACCCTCACGCTGCTCTGCCTCCGCCAGCTCGGCGCGCCCGTCGACGCGCTCGGGGTGTGGCAGTGGGGCATCCCGGCGACGATGTCTGCGATTGAGCTCTCCTGGTGGCCGGGCCGCCGGCGCATCTCACCGTACCAGGTCGCGGTCTTCAGCGGCGTCAGCCTGCTCGACCTCGCCTCCACCCTCTACGGCCTCGTGGCCTGGGGGCGCGGCCGCTCGCTGCCGCTCGGCACCGGCATCGCGCTGCCGTCGGACGGCGCCGGCCTGATCGTCCCCGCCGCCCTCGCGAGCGTCGTGCTGACGTTTGTCCCCGAGCGCCTGGCGCGCTGGGCGTTCTGCGAGCTGCTGCGAATCTGGGAGGATGCCGATGACGCTGATTGACGACCTCGCCAATAACCCGCTCGTCCAGCTCCTGCTGCTCGCCCTCGCGACGCTGCTGCTGATCTGGGTCAGCCGCAGGCGCCAGCGGCGCGAGCGGGGGCGGCGCGGGCACGAGGGTGCGGCGGTGGCAGACGCCGCCCCCGCGCCCGACCCCGGCGCCAGCCTCCCAGCCGCGTCCTGGCTCGCGCTGGTCAACGAGCGGCCCGACCAGATCGCGCACCTGGCGATCTTCGGCCCGACCGGCTCCGGCAAGACCACGCTCTGCCAGGGCATCCTCGCGGCGCGCGCCGGCGCGGTCGTGATCATCGACCCCAAGCCGCCGCGCCCGAATCAGCTCAAGTGGGGCGGCATGCCCTACGTCAAGATCGACCGCGACGGCACCTACCGCACGATCGACCAGGCCCTGCGCGCGCTGCGGCGCGAGGTCAACGCGCGCCTGGCCGCGCTCGACGCGGGGCAGGAGCCAGCGCCGCTGACGGTGGTGCTCGACGAGTACAAGACCCTGGTGCGCGAGTGCCCGGAGAGCGCCCCCGACCTCCTGCTGCGCCTGAGCGACATCGGGCGCGAGCTCGGGATGCGCCTGATCATCCTCAGCCAGTCGCGCGGCGTGGTGGCGCTCGGGGTCAAGGGCCAGGGGGACACGCGGGACAACTTCGTCACCATCACGCTGGACCGGCAGCGCCGCGCGACGCTGGCGTGGGACGATGCGACCTACGCCCTGGACACAGCGCCGGTCGTGGCGCGGGCGTCGGCCCCGATCCCCGTGGCGCGCCAGTGGCCGCTGCCGCAGCTGGCGGACCAGTCCGGCGCGCGCGATCTGACGGGTGCGCGCGGCGAGGGCGACCAGCCCGGCCCCGGCGGTCCGCCGCAGTCTGACGCGGAGGCCGGCGGTCCGGTGCACGAGGCGGGCGGGGAGACAGGCGGAGGCCTCGACGCCGAGGTCATCCGCACGCTGATCGCCGCCGGGTGGAGCAAGAACAAAGTGTGCGCGAGGCTCACAGGCGCAAAGGACAAAAAGCTGCGCCTGATCGACGCGGCGCTCGCTGGGGACGGCCCCGGTGCGTGAGGCGGGCGCGTGGGCCGGCGCCGCACACACGACGGACACCGACACAGAGACATCGGCGCGAGGGCGCCGAAGGAGCACCACGATGGCACTCACCACCCGGGCCGCGCGCCCGGCCGACCCGCTCGACGCGCTGCTCACCGCCGAGCCGCTCGCGCTCGACACCCCCGCCGCACGCCGGGCACTGCGGGCGGGCGTGCTCGAGGCGCGCAGGGAGTCCCAGCAGACAATCGAGAGGCTGCTCGCGCTCGGCAAGCCGCTGCTGCTCGCGATCGTCGCCGTCAGCTTCCTGCACGTCTTCGACACCATCGCGGCGATCCGGCCCGCGTCGGTGGCGGCGCTCCGCCTCCCCGACTGGCTCTACCACGTGAGCGCCGCGGCCCTCACCATCACCGTCGACGCCGCCGCGCTGTTCATCGTCGCGACGGGCGGCGCCACCGCGCTCGCGGGGCTGCCGCGCCGGGCGAGCGCGGGGCTCAGCTTCTTCATGGTGCTGACGCTGCTCTTGAACGGCGTGTACGTCCTTCGCTACGCGCCCGAGATCGCGCCCGCGGTGAAGGGCGCGGTCCTGCCGGCCATCGAGCTCAGCTTCGCGCTGCTGCTGCCGGCCGTGGTCCCGATCGGGCTCGCCGTCATCGAGCGCGCGCTCGCCCGCCTGCGGGCCGCGCGCCTCAGATTGCTGGTCGAGATCCGGGCCCTCGAGGACCTCACGCGCCCGGCGGCGCGGACCTCTCAGAATGCGCCGGAGCCCATTCTGAGGGAAGCCGCAGGGGAGCACGGCGAGGGCAGCGCCGCCGATGATACGGAGGGGAGCAAGGCGGCAGACGACGCGGTGGTGAGCCCGGGCCGCCCCGCGATCTTCACCATCGACGACCTCCCGCAGCTCTGCGATGGGGCAGGGGCACTCCGCCGAAGCGATGTGATCGCGCACCTGCGGTGCAGCGACGCCACCGCCGACCGGCTGCTCAGCAGGGCGGTCGAGCGCGGCCTCATCCGGCGCGGGGTGCGCGGGGTGTACTACGTGGCGAGCTGAGAGGCGAGGGCCAGGCGCGGTGAGGGCGGGGCGAGGCTGGCCCCCGCCGCGCCCCACCCAGCAACTTGGCGGAACGCGCGGCGTCCGGTATGATCCAGGGCACCTTCAGAACACCGCGCGGCGCAGGCCGCGCCGAAGCGCAGAGGTTTCTCATGGCAGAGCGGATGCCGGTAGACGGCCAGGCGATTGCGGGCGCCCGGCTGGATGATCTGGACCTGACCCTCGTACAGCGCCACCTGCAGGTCGCCCGCGACCGGCGGCGCTACGCCACCACGACGGACCCACTCGACTACCTGGTCCGCGAGCACGCCGTGGTGGACACCGGCGACGGCCTCGCGCCGACGCTCGCCGGCATCCTGGCATTCTCGCCCGAGCCCGACCGCTGGGTCGCCTCGAGCGGGATCGACGTCGCGCAGTTCAAGACGCCGCACCCGTCGCCGACGGGCATCACCTTCATGGAGCAGGTGCGCGGCTCGATCTTCCAGGTGATCGACCGCACGGTCGCGATCCTCTGGGACCGCACCGAGCACGGCTACCACCTGGAAGGGGCGCAGCGCGTGGCGGACGACGCCTACCCCGAGGTGGTCCTCCGCGAGCTGACCGTCAACGCGGTCTGCCACCGCGACTGGAGCCAGGAGGGGTCGCGCATCCGCATCCAGATGTTCCCCGACCGGATCGAGTGGATCTCGCCCGGGAGCCTCCCGCACGGCGTGACGATCCACAACCTCCGCGTCGCCCAGCGCTCGCGCAACCGCATCATCGCGCACCTGCTGCACGCGGCCGGCTACGTCGAGGAGTTCGGCATCGGCATCGACGTCGTGTTCGACACGCTGCGCGCGACCAACGTGCCCGACCCGCGGATCGAGGACGACGGCAACTTCTTCACCTTCTCCGTCATGGGGCGCATCATCAGCGCGCCGGTCCCGAACCGCCTGACCCGCCCCGAAAACGAGCGCCACGCAGCGATCCTGGCGGTGATCGAGCAGCGCGGCCCGCTCACCATCCGCGAGCTCGCGGAGTCGGTCAGCGCCTCGCGCCGGACGCTCCAGCGCGACCTCCAGGAGCTCGTCGAGCAGGGGTACCTGCGCGGGACCGGGGCGACGTCGAACTACCGCTACCGCCTCACCGCGCTGCTGCACGACTGAGGCGTGGCGCAAGATGGCGCAAGATGGCGCAAGATTCATGGAACATGGCGCAAGATTGGCGCGACATGGCGCAAGCGCCACCTTGAACCTGGCGCAAGATTTTGCTAGAGTCAAGGGGGAAGGACAGCGGGGATGGATGCACAGTACCCGCGAGGCTCACCCCGAGGAGTACCTGATGATGTGATGCGCGTCCCGCGTACGGACCGGCCGCTGGAGCAGCGGCGCGCCTGCGCGTGATGGCCGATCTCGCTGGGCAATAAGAAGACCTTCGACCCTGCCCACCAAGCTCGTGTCGAAGGTCTGCTCCCAACGCCATGCCACCCAGCAAGAGAGGCTGTCGCGGTGCGAGGGCTTAGCCCTGTCTCCCTATCACTATAGCAACCGATGATCCCGCTGTCAAGCACACCCCTGCGTGTGATGGGTTCGTGCTGCCTGAAAAGCGGGTCGCTCGCGAGGAGATCCCACGATGTCCGCCCTGCCCAGTCTCCGCTCGACTGCCGCGCCCGCCCCCCGCCCGCCCACGGCGGGCGACGACGGACCGGGCCTCTACGTCCGCACGCCGCGCCCGCTGCTCACGCAGTTCGCCCACGACCCCGCCGCCGTCGGCATCTGGGTCGCCGTGGCCCGCCTCGCCCTCGCCCGCCGCGGCCCCGTCCCGCTCTCCCGCGCCGACCTGATCGCCTTCTTCGGCGGCGCCCTCACCGAGGGGGGCGTCAAGCGCCGCCTGGCCGCCCTCGCCCTCGCCGGGTGGCTCGTGGCCCGCCACCCCGCCCCCGGCGGCAAGCAGGAGCTCCTCCCCGGCTGGGGCCTCGCCGCCGGGGGCCAGGCCCGCCCCTGGACCTGGGACTGCCACGACGGCGGTCGCCCCGCCCACCTGCGCGTCGTCCGCGTCCACTGCGACGTCATCGACCGCCTGATCGGGCGCCTCGACCCGAAGGCCGGCAGGCTCCCCGCCGTCATCACGCGCTACTTCACCGCCCCGCTCCTTGCCCCCGCCGACCTCGGCGCCTATGCCCTCGCCTGGCACGTCACCACGACCGCGCCCACCCCGCGCCTCCAGGCCCTCGGGCTGCTCGGCGCCGCCGGCGACACCCCGCGCGCCCCGCGCCCGCTCCGCGAGCTGCTCCAGGCCGCCGCCGACGGCCGCCTGCGCTTCGATGACCGGCCCGCCACCCTGCCCAGCGTCCACGGCTGGGACTGGCTCGGCGTCACGCCGCCGGCCGACCCCGGGACGGACGCGCATGTTTTTGGCGAGCCGAGCCGGTCGCTGAGCCGATCAGTTAGCCGATCGAAAACGGGGCAACAGCTGATCGCTCCAGATGAGGAGCGGGAGGGGCGCTCGACCGCGTCAGGATGCGCTTCCCAGCCCCTCGCTCCGCCGCAGCCCGGCAACACATGGAATCTCATGGACTCCATGGAAGATCAACCAACAAACTATGATCCCCCCCCCAGTGTGAATCGTGAGGCGGGCGGCGGCGTGATCCTGCCCCGCGAGCTTCGTGAGGGAGACGACCGGCGCGCAGCGCCGGAGCAGCCAGGGCTCGCCGCGCTCGCCTTCGGCCACCTCGCCCCCGAGCTGCGCTCCGGCCACCTCGCGCTGAACCCGAGCCGCGCGATCCCGGCCGGGGAGTGGGCCGAGCTCCTCGCGCTCCAGGCCGAGCACGGCGCGCGGCAGCTGCTCGTGTGGCAGGCCAAGGCGCTGCGCGGCGTCGAGCGCCGCCCGCAGGGCGTCCACCCCGGCTACTACCGCGCCTGCGCCGAGCACGCCGCGCTTGATGCCTACCGGCCGCCCCGGCACCGCGCGCCGCTTGTTCGTCACGACGACGCCCCGCCGCCCGCGCCCGAGGCCGCGCCGGTCGTCCCTCCGGCCCCGGTGCCCGCGCCCGAGGCGCTCACACCCGAGGCCGAGGCGCTGCTTGTGCAGATGGGGGTGCGGGAGCGTTCGGGCCTCGCGGGCGTGGACGTGGGGCTGATGCGGGCGTGGCA
>JBDLTZ010000230.1:0-33754 GCA_039805565.1 Chloroflexota bacterium
TGACTCAAGACTCAAGACTCAGCCCTCAGCCCTCAGCACTCAGCACTAAAGACTCGGCCCTCAGCACTCAGCACTCAGCACTAAAGACTCGGCCCTCAGCACTCAGCACTCGGTCCTCCTACGACCGCTGCGACCCGCGCACGTGCAGCCCCGAGCCGTCGTCGGGGTCGTCGCGCTGCTGGGTGAGCCCGCGAGAGCCACCCGCGGCGCCCATCAGGGCTCCCAGCAGACTGCCCAGGTCCCCGCCGGTCTGCCCGCCACCCCCGCCGAGCAGGCTGCCCAGCAGATCTCCCATATCGTTGCCGCCGCGCTGTGGCGTGTGCCCCTGGCCGCTGCCGAGGTAGTCGCCGATCGAGCGGCCCATGTTGTCCGCCTGGCTCTGCGGCATGCTCCCGCCGCCCAGCAATCCGCCGAGGATGCTCCCGATCGGGTCAGCGCCGCCCATCGATCCCGCGCCGCCAAGGCCGCCGGCTATCCCCCCGAGCAGCCCCCCGAGCAGCCCACCCAGCGGTCCGGCGCCACCCAGCATCCCGCCCGGCATCCCGCGCGAGTTCGCCTGGTCGCCCATCATGCGCTGGATGAGCATATAGGCCAGCGCCGCCAGCGCCATTTTGCCGAGCTGGCCGCCGAGGCCACTGTTGCCGCCGAGCAGCCCCTGGATCAGATCTGGGTCCTGGTCACGCGCCTGCTTCGTCATCCGCCCCAGCGACATCGGCTGCGCGCCCTCCTCCTCGTCCGCGTAGGCGAAGCCGTCGAACGGGCGGCTCGGGTCGTCGTTCGCCTGGCGCAGCTGTGACGCCACCTGGCGCCGCTCGTCGGGCGGGAGCTGGCTAAATGCTACCGCGTTGAGCTGCGCCGCCACGTCCGGCGGGAGCTGGGCCATGATCTGCTGGTAGCGCTGTGACGCCTCCTGCGGCGAGAGTTGGTTGGCGGCGGCGGCGATCTGCTGCATCAACTGCGGGTTCGCCTGGGGTGAGTTGCTCATCGTTCACTCCTTCTCGTGTGGCAAAAGAGGCACTGCGGCAATGGTACATAAACCGTGCCGGTAAGAATATGGCCGGATAGTCGTGCAAAGCACGTGACACCCCGAAGCGTTCAGCGTTCGGCTCGCTACGCAGCGCGCCAGGTGGCCACCAGCTCTGGTAGGTCCTCGAACACCGCGTCGGGCTGCACCTCGCTGCGCTCCAGCTGCGCGCGGCTCGTCACGCCCGTCAGCACCAGCGCGCTCGCCAGCTCCGCCGCCACCGCCCCCGCGATGTCGGTGTCCAGCCGGTCCCCCACCGTCAGCGTGCGCGCCGGGTCCGCGCCTAGCAGCGCCACCGCGGCGTGGAACATAGTCGGGCCGGGCTTGCCGATCACGAAGGGCTTCGTCTCCGAGCCGGCCTCAAGCAGCGCCAGCAGCGCTCCGCACCCCGGCACGATCCCGTCCTCGGCCGGGAACGTTGTGTCCGGGTTGGTCCCCACAAAGCGTGCCCCCGCCCGGATGTGTAGGCAGGCGCGCCGCAGCTGGCGGTAGGTCACCTCGAAGTCCATCCCCACCACCACGTACGCCGGCCGCTCGTCGTCCTCCACGAAGTAGCCGTCGCTGAACAGCGCCTCGCGTAGCCCAGCCATGCCGACGCAGAAGACCGGCGTGCCGCGCGGGGCCTCGCCCTCCAGGTGGCGCCGCGTGGCGATCGGCGAGGTCACGACCCGCTCGGCCGGCATGTGGATCCCCATCCCCGCCAGCTTGGCCTCGAACTGCGCCGGCGTCAGCGTTGCGTTGTTCGTCACGCACGCGTAGGCGATGCCGCGCTCGTGGCACAGATCCAGCAGCTCGCCCACCCCCGGCAGCGGCATCTTCCCCCGGTACAGCACCCCGTCCATATCCAGCAGGACGGCGTTGAAACGGCTCAGGTCAAGCACAGCAGCCCTCTACATTCGCTCCGGCGCCCGGATATTCAGCAGTGCCAGCCCGCTCTTCAGCGCCTGGCCCGCGGCCGCCACCAGCCGCAGCCGCGCCGCGCGCAGCTCGGGCGTCTCGGCCTTCAGCACCGAGCAGTCCTCGTAGAACCCCGAGATCGCCCGCGCCGTGTCGTAGCACCACTCGGCCACCACGAACGGCGCGTAGCGCTCGCCGGCCTCGCGCGCGGCCCGCGGCAGCTTCGCCAGCTGCTTCACCAGCGCCGCCTCGGCCGGGTGCGTCAGCAGCGATGTGTCGCCGGCCTCGCCCGTGGCGCCCTCCTCGGCCGCCCGCCGCAGGATCGAGCGGCAGCGCGCGTGCATGTACTGGATGTACGGCGCGCTGTTCCCCACGATCGACAGCATGCGCTCCCAGTCCAGCGTGATATTGCGCCGTGGGTCCTGGTACAGGTCGTTGTACACCACCGCCCCGATCCCCACCACCTCGGCGATCGCGTCGCGCTCCTCCTCGGGCAGGTCGCGGCTGGCCTGGTCCACCACCGCCCGCGCCCGGGCGTGCGCCTCGTCGAACAGGTCGGCCAGGTAGATCATGTTGCCCTTGCGCGAGGATAGCGGCTGGCCCTTGGCGTCGAAGATCGTGCCGAACTTGACGTGCACCATCTCGGCGGCGCCGTAGCCCATGGTGCGCGCCAGCGCGAACAGCTGCCGGAAGTGCAGCTCCTGGCGCGCGTCCACCACGTAGATGATCTGCGACGGCTCGAACTCCGACGTGCGGAACTTGATGCAGGCGATGTCGCGCGTGTGGTAGAGCGTCCCGGTGTCGCTGCGCTGCAGCAGGAAGGTCGGCAGCCCGGGCTCGAGCTCGTCCACCACCACCGCGCCGGCCTCGTCCCGGTAGGCCACCTTCTTCGCCAACGCCTCCTCAATCATCGCATCGGACATCGGCGCGTAGAAGCTCTCGCCGTAGGTGTGGTCGAAGCGTACGCCGAGCCGCTCGTAGTTCGGCTGGTTGGCCCGCATCGTCAGGTCTACCATCCACTGCCAAAGCTCGCGCGCCGTCGGGTCGCCCTGGTCGAGCCGCAGCGACCACGCCCGCGCCTCGTCGTCCAGCGCCGTCTCGCCGCGCTCCTTCTCCTCCTTCACCAGGCGGTTGTACTCGGCGTATAGCTTGTCGATCGCCGCGATCGCATCCTCGCCCTCGCCCTCCGGCTTGCCCCACTTCACCAGCGCGGCGATGTTCATGCCGAACTGCTTGCCCCAGTCCCCCAGGTGGTTGTCGCCAATCACCCGGTACCCCAGGAAGCTGAAGATATTGTACAGCGACTGGCCGATGATCGTCGAGCGGATGTGGCCGACGTGCATCGTCTTGGCGATGTTCGGCGCCGAGTAGTCGATCACGATCGTCTTGCCCGCGCCTAGGTCATCCGCGCCATACCGCTCGCCGCCCCGCTCGATCTCCGCCAGCACCTCGGCCGTCAGCCGCCCGGTGTCCAGCGCGAAGTTCAGGAACGGCCCGGCTGCCGCCGCGCTCGCCACGAGGGAGCCCTCGGGCAGCGCGATGGTCCCGGCAAGCTGCTGCGCGAGCTGGGGCGGCGGCACTCCCAGGTCCTTGGCCGCACGGAACGCCGGCAGCGCCAGGTCGGCGGGGATATTCGGCTTCGGCTGCACCAGCTCCACCTGCGCCTCCGGCACCTTGCCGGTGGCGAGGACGGCCGCGCGGGCCTGCTGCTCAAATCGGTCGAGAGCGTAATCCATACATGTCCCTCTTATTGCCCGCGTCTCAACGGGCGGGAATACAAAAAAACGAGGTGCGGCCCCATCTGCCCCAAGTATATGCGGGATAGGGGGGGCGCGCAAACGCTACCTATCGATTCTGTAACATTGCGTTCATCCACGCGCCTTGTCCCCCGCGCGCGCCACGTGCTACGATCCGAACGGAGTGCTGCGCCCTCTGCGTCCCGCCACGCGCCCCACCCATCGCCTGCGCACCACCCGGGACACCACATGCCGAGAGCCCGCAAACTTCGCCTCAGCGTCCGCGCCAAGATCCTGCTGCTCACGCTGGGTCTCGCGCTGCCGCCTCTCGTCATCGTCAGCTTTCTTGGGCTGTCGGGGCTCGATCGCGCGCGCGATACGGCGGTGCAGGTGGGCACGGCCGCCCTGCGCGACCAGGCCGAGGCTAACCTCGCTAAGCGCGCCGCTGATAAGGCCCGCCTGTACGACGCCGAGCTGAACAACGTGCGCCAGCAGGTCGAAGCCACTGCCGCCTACGCCAGCGTGCTCCTCGACGGTGGCCCGGCTCCGGCCACGGGCACCGGCCGTATCTGGATCTCTCCCGATGGGCCCAGCAGGAGCGACGAGCAGGCCTACGGCGCCGCTGTTAACCGCGCCCGCCAGTTCATCCCGCTCATCCGCTCGGTGGCCCAGCGCAACCAGCTCGTCAGCCTCGGCTACATCGGTCTGGAGGAGGGCGGGGTCGCGGCCTTCGATAAGGACATCATCGACGTGCTGCAGCAGATCCGGCCCTTCGACGTGCGACAGCGCGCCTGGTACACCACGGCGCGTGACGCCGGCCGCACCGTCTGGGCCGATACCTACGTCGACGCCCACACCAAGAAGCTTACCACCACCTGCGCCACGCCCATCTACGATGCCCAGGAGCGCTTCGTCGGCGTCGTGGGCTTCGACGTGCTGCTCGACACCATCCGCGATGACCTGCTCCAGCTCGATATGGAGGGGCTCGGCACAGCCTTTCTGATCAACGCCCAGGGCAAGGTGCTGGTGCGCTCCGACATGCGGGCCGATGGGCTGAAGTGGAACGAGCCGTTCAACGCTGAGAACCTCCTACAGGCGGAGGACCCGAAGCTGCGCGCGGCGGTGGAGCGCATGGTACGCCGCGAAGAGGGCATTGAGCGGCTGATGTTCCAGGGCGGCAGCGTCTACCTGGCGTTCGCGCCGATCGAGAGCGCTGGCTGGAGCGTCGGAATCGTCGTGCCCGAGGCCGAGATCATCCGACCCGCCGCCGAGGTGGACTTCCTGATCGGCCAGCGCCAGGCCGCTCTGCGCGCCCAGGTCATGCTGGTGCTCGGCCTCTTCCTGGTGGCCCTGCCCGTGCTCGGCCTGCTCCTCTCCCGCCTGGTGGCCGCGCCCGCGCGTCGCCTCCGCGAGGGCGCGCAGCGCATCGCCGCCGGCGACCTCAGCTACCGCATCCCCGACGCCGGCGATGACGAGATCGGTGACCTGGTGCGCTCGTTCAACCTGATGACCGACGCCCTCGCGCAGAAGGTGGCCGAGCTCGAGGAGAACGTCAACCAGCTCGCCGCACTCAACGATGTCTCGAACCACTTCCGCGCGATCCTCTCCCTCGAGGAGCTCGTCGCGGACATCCCGAGCGGTGTCTGCGCCAGCTTCGGCTTCGAGCGCGCCGCCCTCTACCTGCTCGAGGGCGATACCCTGCGCGCCGCGAGCGTCTTCCTCGGCGAGGGCGCCGGGGAGCAGGAGGCTCAGTTCCTCGCTGCCGCCAATGCCGCGCCGATCACCCTCGACAGCGAGACCGTCGAGGCCGATATCGTCCGCACCCGCCAGGCAGTGATCGTCAACAACCCCTGGGAGCACCCGCGTGTCGTGCAGGCCAAGCAGCAGGTGGTCCGCAGCGAGTCCTACGTGCAGGTGCCGATCTTCGGCCGCGAGGACCGCGTCATCGGGCTGCTCTCGGCCGACTACTACTACAGCAGCCGCGCGATCACCCCGCGCGATGCCGCTCAGCTCCTGACCTATGCTAGCATGGTCGGCCTCACGATCGAGAACACCCGGCTCTACAACGACCTGGAGCGCCAGGTTGCCCGCCGCACCGCAGAGCTGCGCGCCGCCCTCGAGCGCGCCCAGAACGCCGACCGGCTCAAGGGACAGTTCCTGGCCGCCATCTCCCACGAGCTGCGGACGCCGCTCAACGCGATCATCGGCTTCTCCACTGTGATGCTCGACGAGCTCGACGGCCCGATCTCGGCCCTCCAGCGCGAGGACCTGAAGACAATCAACCGCAACGGCCGCTTCCTGCTTCATCTGATCAACGACCTGCTCGATCTGGCGCGCATCGAGGCTGGCCGGCTGGAGCTCGACCCGCAGCCGGTCGATGTGCGCGACCTGGTGGGCGAGGTGGCGGAGACGGTCCAGGGCCTGCTGCATCACAAGAGCGTCCAGCTGCGCCTGTCGCTGCCGCCCCGTCTGCCGCGGGCCTTCGCTGACGCCAGCAAGACGCGCCAGGTGCTGCTCAACCTGCTGGCTAACGCCGTCAAGTTCACCGACGAGGGCGTGATTACGGTCTCCGCCCAGTGCGTGGCGATGGCCGGCGACACTGGTTTGCCGAACGGCCACGCCCGCAGTGTCGTGGCTCGCGACGGCCGCCGCGTTACGCCGTACATCGCGGTGACTGTCCGTGATACCGGCGTCGGCATCGCCCCCGAGGACCTGCCGCTGATCTTCGAAGAGTTCCACCAGGTGCGCGACCTCCAGCACGAGCGGCGCGGCACCGGCCTGGGGCTCGCCATCAGCCGCAAGCTGATCCAGGCTCACGGTGGCCGCATGTGGGTCGAGAGCTCGCCCGGCCAGGGCAGCTCCTTCACCTTCACGCTGCCCTGTGCCCTCGAACTCGCTGCGGGCGGCACCGACGAGCACGATACGCGCCCGCTCGAGACAATTGTCGATGTAACCGTGTAGGTCGCGCGGAGCCTCCAGCGCGAGAAGCAGCGGGGGTGTGGGGGCCGCGAGCTCCAGCGCGAGAAGCAGCGGGGGTGTGGGGACCGCGAGCTCCAGCGCGAGACGCAGCGGGGGTGTGGGGGCCGTAGGCCCCCGCGAAAAAGAACACTTCGCTCTGCGGTGGGCGCAGCCCACCGCAGAGCGAAGCGCAAAAACAATGCAAACCATCCTCTACATAGAAGACAACCGCGACAACCAGCGGCTCGTGCGGCGCATCCTCGAGGCCCGCGGCTACACCGTGCAGCTCACCGATGACGGCCCCTCCGGCCTGGACGCCGCCCGCGAGTCCACCCCCGACCTCGTGCTGGTCGACATCGGCATCCCCGGGATGGATGGCTACGAGACCACCACCCGCCTGCGCGGCATGCCTCACCTGCGCGGCACGCCGATCGTCGCGCTGACTGCCGACACACGCGAGGGCACCCGCGAGCGCTCGATCGTGGCTGGCTGCGACGGCTACATCACCAAGCCGATCGACCCGCGCACCCTCCCCGAGCAGATCAGGGAGTTCATCGCCGGCAAGCGCGAGGCGCTCCCCGAGGCCCAGGAGACCCCCATCCTGCGCGAGTATAACCAGAAGCTTGTGGCCCGCCTCGAGCGGCAGGTGCGCGAGCTCAGCGCCGCCAACGCCGAGCTGCAGGAGATGGACCGCATGAAGAGCCAGTTCCTGGCCACGCTCTCCCACGAGCTGCGGACGCCTCTCACCTCCATCCTCGGCTACCTCGAGCTCTTCGAGCGCCGTACCCTCGGTCCGCTCAACGACGTGCAGAACCAGGCGATCGGCGTGGTGGCCCGCAATGCCCGCACCCTGTCGCGCATTCTCAACAACTTGCTCTACCTGCAGGAGATCCGCTCCACCGCGCCCCACCGCGCCCCCGTGTCGCTCCACGACCTGCTTAAGGGGCTCGTCGCCGAATACCAGCGCGCCGCCGCCGACGCCGGCGTGTCGCTCCACGCCACGCTCCAGCCCGTCGCCGCGTACTACGGCGACGCGACCGGGATCGCACAGATCTGCCGCGCTCTGCTCGACAATGCGGTGAAGTTCACCCAGCGCGGCGGGCGCGTCGCCGTCACTCTCGCCGGCGACCCCTCGCGCGTCATCCTGCGCGTCGAGGACAGCGGCATCGGCATCGCCCCCGAGCTCCACGAGAAGATCTTTCTGCCCTTCTACCAGGTGGACGACTCCCTCGCACGGCCGTACTCCGGGGCTGGCCTTGGGCTCGCGATCGTCAGGCACGTCGTGGACGCCCACGGCGGCCAGGTCACCGTGCGGAGCGCCCTGGGCGCCGGCAGCGCGTTCACGGTGGTGCTGCCGCGCGGCGAGCGCTGAGCGACGAGCGACGCACGCAGAACGGGCGTCAGTCGGAGCTGTTCTGCTTCGACCGGCGCCCGTTCTGCATGCGTCCTTCAGCGTTAGCGGCCCACCATCGGCAGGTACACGCCGCCCCCGCCGAACTCAATCTGGGGCGGGTCGTCCACCGCGCTCCCCACTACCCCCAGCGGTCGGTAGATCTGCTCCGACAGGCCGGGGAATACTGTGCCCAGCCGCGCGTTACCCAGCCGGCGCACCACGATCTCCCCCAGCACGCTGCGGTAGTCGGTGGTGATCCGCAGGTCCTGGCTCTGGTCCAGGTCCTCCAGCCCCGGCCATGCGCCGTACATGCGCCCACCGTTCACCTGGCCGCCTAGTACCAGCATTGCGTTGCCGTGGCCGTGGTCCGTGCCGCTGCTGGCGTTCACCCCCAAGCGCCGGCCGAACTCGCTCATCACCACCACCGTCAGGCGTCCCTGGTGCGCCGGCAGGTCGTTGAAGAAGGCGTGCAGTCCCTGTGAGAGCTGCGTCGCCAGCCGGTAGAACGAGCCCGAGCGCTCGTTGACGCCCTGGCTCTCGTGGTGGTCCCACCCGCCCAGGTCCACCGTCGCCACCCGTAGCCCCATGTCCATCTTGATGATCTGCGCCACCGTCTTCAGCGCGTCGCCGAACCCGCCCGATGGGTAGGTGGTGCCGGGCGTGTAGGCCGGCACGCTCTGCAGCGCCCGGATCGTCTCGGCGGTGCGGCGTCCGGCGCTCACCACCGCGCCCGCGCCCGCGTACATGCGCTCCAGCGAGGCGAGCATAGCGTTGTTGCCGCTGTTGTTGTAGCGCCACGCGCCGCTCAGGCCGTAGCTGCGCGCGCTGGTCATAGCCACCGCCGAGGCGTCGGCCAGCAGCGACGCGGGCGCCGAGGTGCCGCCGGCCATCACCGGGAGCGTGCCGCCGGCGTTGACGCACTGGAGGTGGCGCGTCAGCCAGCCGCTCGACGTGCTCTTGCTCCCCGGCGTGCCGCGCTCCATGTAGTCCATCGCGTCGAAGTGGCTGCGCGTGTCGTCGTCCAGGCCGCACGCGTGTATCACCGCCAGGCTCCCGGCGTCGTACAGCTCCTTCAGCGGCGCCGCGGCCGGGTGTAGCCCGAAGCTGCTCGTGGCCCCGAAGCCCGGGTTGTTCACGTCCAGCGCCAGCGGGCTTGTCACGCGCAGAGTGCCCCGGTTCGCCACGTAGATCGAGTCGTCGTAGGGCGATACCAGGCTCAGGCCGTCGCAGCCGCCCCGCAGGAAGACCGTGAGCAGGATGTGGTCTGCTCCGGCGGCGTGCGCCGTGCCCGTGAAGTCCGGGTCGTCGAATACCAGGCCGCCGATGCGGCTGCCCGCCATCGCGGCGATCGCGGCGCTGCATCCGATCACAAATTGCCGTCGGCTTATCTCCATTGAGGTCGCACTCCTCTAAAGGTGTTGGGTGAGTTTCAGCGAAGCCCTCCCTGGCCCTCCCTTTATGGTTCCGCTTAGCGGTACTGATAGTCGGGCGACATGGCGAGCAGCTGCACCGTGCAGGCGATGCGCTCGGTAATTGCCGCGTCGTTGCCCCAGTCCGGCGCGCGCGGCGTGGGGCGCGGCGGCTGCCCCGTGTCCCCGCCCTGCGCCAGGAAGGCGATCAGCTCCTGCCGCACGGCCGGCGTGATCTCGTAGCCGCACAGCCGCCCGATCCAGTAGTCCACGATCTGCGTGACGCTCCCGCCCGGCACCGCCGCGTTCGTCTGCGCCCGCAGGTCCAGCGCGGCGTTGCCGCCCCACGTCCCCCCCTCGCTCAGGAAGGGCGCCATGTTCCAGCGGCGCAGCATACCGTTCGTGCTCAGCCAGTAGCTCGCCACGTCGGGGTGGCCGGTGGGCGTCGGCCAGTCGAAGATGCGCTGGCCGGTCTCTCCCAGGCGGAAGAAGATGTTCCCCCAGTAGCTGGCGGTCGCGTTGTCCTCGTCCGAAAGGCGCAGCTCGGCCCCCGTAGCGCGCAGGTACGAGACCATCGCCTCGAACGGTCGCTTGACCTTCTGCCCCCACGAGGCCCGAAACTCGGCCGAGCGCAGGATCACCCGCACCACCCGCTTGATCTGGTCTGGCGCGCTGCGCGCGGCCATCCACTCGGCCACCGCCGTATCCACCACGCTCTGCGGCGGCGTGTCGCTCACCAGGCGCCGGCACAGCTTTGTGCAGAGGTTGCGCGCCGTACCGGGGTGCCGCGTCAGCAGGTCAAGCACGTCGCGGCCATCCTTCATGTCGGGCTGGTTGCGCGGGATATTGGTGCGCCCATCGGTGCTCAGCACCATCTTCGGGCTTGTGTCGTGCCAGGCGGGCACGTACAGGAAGCTGCCGTCGTCGAGCGTGGGGCGCTCCCAGTGCCCGTTCGCCACTGTCCACCCGGCGAAGCAGCGCGCCGCCTCGTACACGTCGTCGTCGATGTAGCCGCGGGCGAAGGTCTCGCCGCCGTAGGTTGTCGTCCCCACCCCCTGGCGGTCGTCGTAGAACTTGAGATAGTTGTCCGAGCCCAGCGTGTGCAGCTCGAGCAGCTCGCGGGCGAAGTTCTCGTTGCCCCCCTCCCCGCCCGCCGCCCGGTTGCTCACATTGTCCAGCGAGTACATCATCGCCACGCTCTTCGCCACCTCCTCCAGGAAGGCGCGGAAGTTGCCCAGGCAGTGCTGCCGGATCAGGCGGTCGTAGGCCGGGAAGGTCGCCGCGATCTCGATATTGGCGAAGGAGCTGACGCTGAAGTGGTTGTGCCAGAACTCCACCAGCAGCTCCTGGAGCTGCCAGCGGCTGTAGACCGCCCGGATCAGAGTGGCCACCCGCACCTCGTCCCACGGCCGCGTGCGCTCGGCCCAGTCGAGCGGCGTGGCCCAGTCGGCGCGCGGCCACAGCTCGGCCACGCTGCTCCCCAGCAGCCCCAGCGGCGCCGCCTCGTCCCGCGCCGAGTACGAGGCCGTGGCGCCGTACCGGATCCGCAGGCGCGCGGCGTCGAGCTTCGCCTGGCACTCGGGGTCGGCCCCCGGGCTCAGCTGCTCGTCGATGTAGGCGTCCAGGCCCATCGCCGCCACACGCCCGGCCTCGCCGGGGCGCGGGCCGTACCCCATCCGGTTGAGGGCCAGGATCTCGGGGGGTGGGGCGGAGGTGGCGAGGGGCGTGGCCGGCGTGTCGCCCTGCTGGGCTGCGGCGGGTGCCGCGAGGGCGGGGAGGGCCGCGGCCGCGCCGGTGTGCGCGAGCACCCGCAGCGCCCCCCGTCGTCGTACTGGCATGGTGTGCTGCTCCTTGGGTCGAACGTGTTGTTGCGATGCTCTCTCAAGTGTAGAGAATACTGGGCGTGCCGCGCAATAGCGCGTTAGTCCCGCGGCATATGGAGCAGCGTACCGGAGGGCTCCGGCTCGGAGAAGGGGGCAGGTTACAGCTTGATCTCAGCGCCCATCACCCGCGCTGATCCGCAGTATCAGGCCGATGATCAGGAAGTTGATCAGCACCGAGGAGCCGCCGTAGGAGATGAAGGGCAGCGTGATGCCGGTGAGCGGGATGAGGCGCAGGTTGCCGCCCACAATGATGAAGGTCTGCACGGCCAGGATGGTGGTGAGCCCCACCGCCATCAGCTGCTCGAAGCCGCGGAAGCGCCCGGGCACGCGCAGCGCGATGTGGTAGCCGCGGAACACCAGCAGCAGGTAGGCCACCAGCACCCCGATGCTCCCGGCCAGGCCCAGCTCCTCGCCGAGCGAGGTGAAGATGAAGTCGGTGTGCGCCGCCGGCACCACCGCGGGGTAGCCGCGCCCTAGCCCGCTGCCGAACACCCCGCCGGAGGCCAGCGCGTAGATCGCCTGCACGATCTGGTACCCCGTGCCCTGCGCGGTGGCCCATGGGTCGAGCCACACCGCCACGCGCGTCTTCACCACCGACACCACCGTGTAGAGCAGGTACGAGCCCGCGCCGAACGCACCCAGCCCCGCCGCCACGTACCAGCCGTTGCCGGTGGCCACGTAGAGCATCGCCAGGAACACGCTGAACAGCATCAGCGCCGCGCCCAGGTCGCGCTGGAAGATGATCAGGCCCATCGCCATGCCCCACATGCCCATCAGCGGCAGCAGGTACGGCAGCGGCGGCAGCGTCATAGGGCCGAGCTGGTAGCCCTGGGCCACCACCTCGCGGTGCTCGTTCAGGTACGATGCCAGGAACATCACCAGGATGATCTTCAGCAGCTCCGAGGGCTGGAAGTAGAACAGTCCGAAGTTGAACCAGGCCTTCACACCGCTCTCGTTCGGGTCCACGCCGAAGGCGAACGTCGCCAGGATCAGCGCGATTCCCAGCGCCAGCCACACGTAGCGGTGGTGGTCCAGCCAGTCCATCAGCGTGGTCCGCTGCCAGCGCCGGAACAGGTCGTCCCACGGCACGAACAGGATCATCGCCAGCACCACCACCCCGATCGTCACCCACAGCGACTGCCGCGCGTCGATGCCGGTGTAGTCGCCGGGGTAGCGCACCTCCAGGCTCGGCTCCAGCCGCGCGGTGAGCAGCAGCCCCAGGCCTGCCAGCAGCGATACCAGCGGCAGGATGAGCTGGTCGGCGCGCTGCATGCGCCAGCTCATGCCCAGCGAGATCCCCAGGAACAGCAGGAACGGCAGCACCGACGGCCAAAGGATGTCCGCCACCCCGCGCGCCGTCGGAATGAAGTTCTCGCTGCCGGTGGACTCGACCACCAGCATGTAGCCCATCGCGAAGAACAGTAGCGCCGTCACCAGCAGCTGCAGCTCGTCCGAGCGCAGCACCCAGGGTCGTTTGAACATGGCTCTCCCCTGCGCGGGTTGCGGAGGGCCGCAGGCCCCCGAGAAAGAGTGCTTCGTGGAGGGCCGCGCCCTCCACGCCTCCCTACACGTTAAACAGGAAGTGGCACACGTCCCCGTCCTGCACGATGTACTGCTTCCCCTCCAGGCGGACGGTGCCCTGCTTCTTGGCCTCGGTCATCCCCCCCGCGCGGATCAGGTCGTCGTAGGCCACGATCTCGGCTCGGATGAAGCCGCGCTGGATGTCCGAGTGGATCGCCCCGGCCGCCTCGACCGCCGGCGTCCCCTTGCGAATCGTCCAGGCCCGCACCTCGTCCGGCCCTGCCGTCAGGAAGCTCATCAGGCCCAGCAGGTCGTACGAGCGGGCGATCACCCGGTCGCGCGCGGGCTCGGCGATCCCTAGGTCGTCCATGAATGTGCGCGCGTCCTCGTCGTCCAGCTGCGCCAGCTCGGCCTCGATCTTGCCCGCCAGCGACACCACCCCCGTCGTCTTGTGACCGTACGACACCTCCGGCGGGCTCGCCAGCTGCTCCTCGCCGATGTTCACCACCAGCAGCATCGGCTTGAGCGTCAGGAACTGGTACCCCCGCACGAGGCGCGCCTCCTCCTCGCTCATCTCGACGTCGCGGATGGCCGTGCCGCCCTCCAGCTCGCCCTGCAGCCGCACCAGCAGGTCGCGCTCGGCTAGGCGCAGCTCGCGGTCCTTGGAGGACATCTTGCCGATCTCGGCGTTCAGCCGCTGCAGGCGCCGCTCGATGATCGCCAGGTCCGAGAAGGCGAGCTCCAGGTCCACCGACTCGATGTCGCGCTGCACGTTCACCGAGCCATCCGGGTGCGGCACCCCCTCGTCCGCGAAGGCGCGCGCTACGTGCAGCAGCGCATCCGCCCCGCTGATGTAGTTGAGCAGCGCCGGCGGTAGCCCTGAGCCCTTGCTGGCGCCGCCGCCGCTCAGCCCGCCCACGTCCACGTACTGCACGTCCGCCGGCGTGATCTTGCGCGGCTTGAACATGTCGGAGAGCACCTGGAGCCGCTTGTCTGGTACCTTCACGGTCGATAGGTTCGGCTCAAGCTGCCCCGAGCTGTATGCCGCCGTCTCGGCCGTGCCGCGCGTCAGGGCGTTGAATACGGTCGTCTTACCACTGTTAGGGAGACCGATAATGGCTATCTTCATGGGGGTCGCTGTCCTTCCGAATGCAAACGCTCTCGGTATTATACTCGCTGGCCGCCGCGCGACGCCCGGCCATAGATGTCTTCAATGTAATATAAACTTAACGCCCGACTGTCTTTCGAGATATAGGCTCATCGGCTATAATGATCCGGCTGAGGGGCAGTTTACTACAAAGGTTAACGTTCTGTGATGTTTCATCCGGGACGCGCGTAACTTCTGCGCAGATCGTCGCGTTGGTATAAGGTGAGGTAGCTTGCATCCTCGCCGACGCGCCGAAGCTCTGAGACGAACGTCGGGAAGGGTATGGTCATCGACCCGGATACCGAGCTGCCGACAATGATCGCGAGGGCGCAGAGCGGCGACGCTGGCGCTTTCGGTGACCTGTACGCCCGCTACGCCGGGGCTATCTTACGCTACCTATACCTCCGGACACGGGAGCAAGAGCTGGCACAGGACTTGACACAAGAGGTGTTCGTCAGGGTCATCAAGGGCATCGGGGGCTTCGAGTACCGCGGTGAGAAGTCGTTCCTTGGCTGGCTCTACACTATCGCCGGGAACGTCCTCATCGGTCAGGCCCGTAGAAAACGGGCGATCTCGACCCCGCTCGACGAGAGTGTGGAGATCGCCGACCCCCGCGGCCAGGAGGCGGTGCTCTCGGTGTTCGACCGTGTCTCGCTGATGGCAGCCCTCAGCCAGCTCACCGGCGACCAGCAGCAGGTGCTGACGCTGCGCTACTTCGGCGATATGACCAACCAGGAGATAGCGGCCTCCACGGGTAAGACCGAAGGGGCCGTCAAGGCTCTCCAGCATAGGGCGCTCCAGGCGCTCCAGCAGATCCTCGAGCGCGAGTCCGTCGACCAGCCGCCTAAGGCGAGGTCGGTCGGGGCGCTCACCCAGGTGGAGTAGCGAAGGACGTAGAGGCGGACCGTGATGCAGAGCTCACATCGCAGCGCGCCGGACGGGCTCATCGAGGCCCTGGATTTGGCGCTCGCGCGGGTCGGCGCGGGAGAGAGTCTTGAGACCTGTCTCGAGAACTTCGCCCCCCACGCGGCTGACCTCGCGCCACTGCTCAGCGTCGATGCCCTGCTTCGCGCCGAGGCCGCCAAGCCGCTCCCCCCGGAGATGGAGCGCTGGCTCCACGCCGGCGCGCGTGACTTCCGAGCCATCGCCCAGCAGATAGCCCCCCGCCGCGCCCGCCGCATCACGGGTCCCAGGCTGCCGCGCCACACCGTCCAGCGTACCGTCATGGCTGTCGCCGTCACGGCTACGCTCCTCGGAACGGTGGATACGGTCTCGGCCCAGAGTCTGCCCGGCGAGCCGCTCTACACGTGGAAGATCGCCCGCGAGGATATCAGCCTCCAGCTCGCCGCTAACCCCGAGACGCGCGGCATGCTCCACGTGGATTACGCCAAGCGCCGCCTCGCTGAGGTCGACCGCCTCGCCGCCTCCGGAGCCTCCGACGCCGAGCTGATCGAGCAGACCCTTAGCAGCCTGGTGAATCACGTGCAGGGCGCGGTCTCCGAGGCCGCGCGCGCCGATGGCGATGGCGTCCAGCCCGCCCTCGATACGCTGCTCTCCGAGGTCCAGCAGACCCTCGTGCAGGTCGCCAGCGAGGCTCCCACCAGCACCGATGCGCTTAACGAGACCCGTGAGCAGCTCGAAACTATTACGCAGCCCCTGGACGTCGCGGCCACACCGCCGCCCAGCGTCGCGGCGCCCGCGGCGATCGCCGGCACCAGTGAGCCCTCGCTCACCCCGACGCCCCAGCCGTCCCAGACCCTGCTGCCTACGTCAGGCGTTGTCAGCAGCGCTCCAATCATCATTACTGATCCGCTCGCCTCGCCTACGGTGACGCCTAGCGCGACCCGCAGGCCGGCCTCGCCGGACGATACGTCCGTGCCTAGCGCCGTCCCGCCCACCAGCACGGCTGTGCCGCAGCCCACCGATGTGCCGAGCAGCACCGCCATCCCGCCCACCGCCACGCCTCGCCCGCGCGATGGGGAGCCGGCACCTACCAACACGCCGCGCCCGACAAATACCCTGCCGCCGACTGCGACGCGCGCGGCCTTCACCGAGCAGCCCACGGGCCTGGCAGAGCCCACGGATCTGCCGACGCGTACGCCTCGGCCCACTCTCACGCCGACGCGCACGCCGGTGCCGCCCACGGAGACGCCGGTGCCGCCCACGGAGACGCCGTCGCGAACGCCAACATATACGCCGACGCGTACGCCTCGGCCGACGAGCACGCCTACCGACACGCCGGTGCCGCCCACCGACACGCCGGTGCCGCCCACCGACACGCCGGTGCCGCCTACGGAGACGCCGGTGCCGCCCACCGAGGCCCCGACGGACACGCCTGCATCACCCAACGGCGAAGAGACTCTCTCCGGCGATACCTCTCCGACCCCCTCGGTGGCACCCAGCGAGTCGTAGGAGGTGGAAGGGAGTGAGCAAAGCAGGCCAGGCACATCGTGCCTGGCCTGCGTCATGTCAACCCTCTTGCCTGGCCCCATGCAGATCAGGCGCGGATGGTCGCCTTCACGTCGTACTCCAGCCCGCGGATGATCTTCTGGCGCACCTTGCCCAGCTCTGCGTCTCCCAGCGTCCGGTCTGCGGCGCGGAACGTCAGCCGGTACGTCAGGCTGCGCTGCCCCGCCGCGAGCGGCGCCCCCTCGTACACATCGAATAGCGTCAGCGCCTCGAGCAGCGGCCCGGCGTACTTTCGTAGCGCGGCGTCCACCTGCGCCGACGGCACATCCGCCCCGACAACGAACGACAGGTCCTGGACTGTCGCCGGGTAGCGCGAGATCGAGGTGTAGCGCACCGGCTGCGCCGTCCCGATCAGCGCCTCCAGATCGAGCTCAGCCGCCAGCGCTCGCGGGGCGTCGATCGCCAGCCGCTCTCGCACCTCCGGGTGCAGCTCGCCGAGCACACCCACCGCGCGCCGCTCCTCGGCCCCCTTCTTCCCTGCGGCTGCCTGCACCAGCACCAGCTGCGCCGCCCGGCCCGGGTGGAAGCGCGCGTCGCTCGTCAGCGGCGCGAACTCCACCTGCCCCACGTTCAGGCGCGCCGCGAGCGTCTCCACCACGCCCTTCAGGTCGAAGAAGTCCATCGCCTCTGGCTTCGGCGTCAGCCACGACTGCGGCTCACGCGTGCCGGCCATCACGATCGCCAGCCGGCGCGGTTCATCCGGTAGGGGCGAAACCTCCTGCTCGCCCGCGCCATTCCGGCGCAGGTACACCCGCCCGATCTCGAACAGCAGCACCCGCTCGCGCTCCCGCAGGTTCGCGGCCAGCGCCTCGAGCAGCGTCGGCAGCAGCGAGCGCCGCATGTACTCGCGCTCGGGCGTCAGCGCGTTCAGCAGTTTCAGGTGGAGCGCCGGGTCGGCATCCGCTGGGCTCACCCTCGCCACGTCCGCCATGTTCGTCAGCGAGTACGTGATCGCCTCGTCCAGACCCGCGCCCGCCAGCACGTCGCGCGCCTTCTGCTCGCGCTCCAGCGACGGGTTTGCCCGCTGCTCTGGCAGCTCGTCGGCAAGCACGGTGGTCGGGATGTTGTCGTAGCCGTACATCCGCGCCACTTCCTCGCACAGGTCCGCCGTGTGCTGCACATCGCGCCGGAAGCTCGGGGCCACCACGCGCACCGCCGCGCCCCCCTCGGCCTCCACCACCGCGCACTCGAAGCCCAGCGGCGCCAGCAGATGCGCGATCTCCTGTGCCTCCAGCTCGATGCCCAGGATGCGCCGCACCTCGCGCGGCGTCAGATCCAGCACCACCGGCAGCCACGGCCGCGGGTAGGTGTCCACCATACCCTCGGCCACCGTGCCGCCCGTCACCTGCTGCAGCAGGCTCAGCGCCCGCCGCTGGGCCAGCGGCGCCAGCTCCAGATCCACCCCACGCTCGAAGCGCTTCGAGGCCTCCGAGCGGGCCCGCAGCGCGGTGCTCATCCGCCGGATGGTCGTCGGCTCCCACACCGCGGCCTCCACCAGCACGCGCGTCGTCGTGTCGCTCACCTCGCTCGAGGCGCCGCCCATGACGCCCGCCAGGCTGAGCGGGCCCGTCGGGTCGCACACCAGCAGGGGCGTCGTGCCTCCGATTGGCACCGACAGGTCGTGCTCCTTGCCGTCCAGCGTCGTCAGCTTCTCCCCAGGCCGCGCCAGCCGCACCACCAGGTGCTGGTCGGCCACCCGGTCGGCGTCGAACATGTGGTTTGGCTGCCCAAGCTCGAGCATCACGTAGTTGCTCACGTCCACGATGTTGCTGATCGGACGCATCCCGGCCATCGTCAGGCGGCGCTGCATCCACAGCGGCGAGGGCCGCACCTCCACACCCTCGATCAGCGTCACCGTGAAGCGCGGGCACAGCTCGGGCTCCTCGATCGTCACCGCCGCCCGGCCCGCCACGCTCGGCCCGCTCACCTCCAGCGGCATCTCCGGGATCCGCAGCTCCGTTCCTGTCAGCGCTGCCACCTCGCGCGCCACCCCTAGGATGCTCAGCGCCCGGCTCATGTTCGGCAGCACGTCCACCTCGATCACCACGTCGCCCAGGTAGTCGCGCAGCGGAGCGCCCACCGGCGCGTCGTCCGGCAGGATCAGGATGCCCTCGTGCTCATCGGACATACCCAGCTCCTTCTCGGAGCACAGCATGGCGTTCGACATAACGCCGCGCACCGGCCGCCCTTTGAGCGTCACCTTGACCTTGCCCTCGGCGTGGCCGTCGTATAGCGTGGCGCCCTCCTTGGCGAACACGCTCTTCAGCGGGTGTGTCAGCCGCCCAAGCCCCCGGTACTGGTACAGGTTCGGCGCGCCCGTCACCACGGTGTGCGGCTCCGCCGCGCCGTAGTCCACGTCCGCAAGCACGAGCTTGTCGGCGTTCGGGTGCTGCTTCACCTCCAGGATGTTGCACACCAGCACCTTCTCCGGGTCCCACGGCAGCTCGCCCCCCGGCACGCCGATGTACTCGATCCCCTCGGTCTCCAGCCCGGAGCGCGTCAGCTTCTCAGCCAGCTCCTCCGGCGTCATCGTGATATCCACGAACTCTTTCAGCCACGAAAGCGGTACTCGCATATCCCCTCCATCCTGCGCTCATCGGCGCGTGTCTTCGCGTGCGCTTCTCAGCGCCTTTTTTCGCTCGCGCGAAAGAAATGCCCGTTGTCGTCGCCCGTCGTCTGCTTCGGCTGCTGCCCGTCCTGCCTGCTGCAACCGCGCTAGCCGCGGAGGGCTCCGCGCATTCCATTGCAGCGCGCTGCCCTCTCACCGGCGCACTTCGATCTGGGTCAGCACCACTGAGTCTCCGGCCAGCTCCCCCTCGCGGTCGTACATCCGCGCCCGCCGGCCGGTCTCCGGGTACCACAGCCCTACCCGCAGCGCGTATGTGCCGGGCGGTAGCTCCGGCGGGATCTCCAGCCGGTGGTGGTCCTCCGCCCAGTCCCCTGCCCTCCAATGGAGCATCGGGAACACGCCCCCGCCCACCTCCGCGTTCGCCTCCGCCACCAGCCCCTCTTCGGCATCCTCCAGGTGCACAAACGCCCACCAGTCGCGGTTCTGGGGACCGAGGGCGTGCCAGGTGAGCCGCAGCTCCAGCGCTTCACCCGGTCGCGCCTCGCCCGTCACCTCCCAGCCGCGCAGCTCAGCCCCCGCCTCGTCGGTACGCGCGAACCGCCCGTACACCGGCGTCCCCAGCCGCCCCAGCGCCTCCGCCTCGGCCAGCGCCTGGCTGGGGTAGGCGGGGCGAATGACACCGAAAGGCAGCCAGATGGCCAGGGTGCCCAGACCAACGACGAAAGACGAAAGACCAAGCGCGACTCTCCTGCTCGGGCGTCCTCGGCTCTTCGTCCACGGTCCACGGCCCGTGGTCCACCCCAGAAGCCCCCATGCCATCAGGGTCGCCGCGGCGCTGGTCGCCGGAAACATCAGCCGTCCCTGCCACGCCACTAGCCCCGCTGTCAGCGCGAAGCTCAGCACCCACGCCAGCGCCAGCGCCGGCAGGGCCAGCAGCGGCCACACAGATAAGGCGAGGGACGAGAGTCGCACGGCTGGCTGGCCCTGGCCGCTGTGGTCGAGTAAGCTGTCGCTGGTGTCCGGCCCGCGACCCGTGGCCTGCCCCTGGTCCACTGCCGCAAGCCCTCGGTCGGCCGCCCCCGTCCCTCGGTCCATGGTCAGCCGGAGTGCCAGCCCCACGCACGCGGCCGCGCCGACCGCCCCGTATACCCAGTCGACCCAGGCCGGCGGTGTCACGTTCATCCACCCGAAACGCGCCCAGGACGACGTGTACAGCTGTGTGAGCGCGCTCATCCACGCCGCTGGGCTCAGCGGGTCGAACGGCTGCGTCGCAAACTCGGCGCGGAACATGTCCAGCCCCAGCAGGTCGCCGTACAGCTCCAGGTTCCGCGCGTACCACCACCCCGCGGTCGCCGCTGCCACCCCCAGCACCAGGAGCGCGCGCGTGAGCGACCGAAAGGCCCAATGTCTCATCGACGACCAGCGCGGCTGCCTGAGAGGGCGCCACGCAGGCCCTGGCCTCTGGTCCAGCAGCGCCCATCCCAGGGCCACCGGGACGAGTAGCAGCGCGCTCGCCTTTGTCAGCAGCGCCAGCCCCAGCATTAGCCCCACCGCCGCCGCACGTGGTAGGGACTGAAGACCAAAGACGAAGGACCAAAAGCCAAATCTCCGGCCCTCGGCCCTTAGACCTTGGTCCTTGGCCCTTGGCCCTCCGGTCTCGGTCCTTGGCCCTTGGTCAATCACCAGCCACAGCAGCGCCGCGCTCAGCGCCGCCAGCAGTGCGTCATTGCTGATCAGCGCCGACGTGAAGATGAACTGCGGGTTCAGCGCCACCAGCGCGGCCGCGAGCAGAGCCGCTCTGGATCGTGAAAGATGGATTGTATGCCACGGCAGTAATCCAAAGTCGATCTTTCGTGCCGTCAGGTACGTCAGCACCACTGTCGCCGCGCCCGCCGCTGTGCTCGCGAGCCTCGCCAGATGCCACGCCAGCACCTCGCGTGACCATGGCCAGCGCTCGCGCGTCCCATGCCCCAGCGCGTTCGCCTGGTCTCCCCCCGTCCACGTGAAGCGCCGGTTGCCGGGCAGGTCGATCCGGCGCTCCTCGCGCGGTAGCCAGCTCACCAGCGGCGTCGCCAGCAGGTAGGCCAGCGGCGGGTGGTGTCCCGAGCCTGGCACCTCACTCACGCAGGGCGCCGCGCACTGCACTGGCAGCCGCCCCTCGCGCGCCAGAAACAGCACGTACTGGCCGTGCCCTGGCTCGTCTGGACCCTCGCCCAGTGGTGTCACTGCGTTGTAGAGCGTCGCCAGCCCCACGAACATCAGGACCAGGATGCTGATTGGGAGGTTGCGTCTCACGTCATCCTTGCGATAGGGAGGTGCGGAGGGCGCAGTTCCTCCGCAGAGCGGCATCAGAACTGCTGCAGGAACCGCTCGTCGCCGCTGAAGAACCAGCGGATGTCGTCGATCCCGAACAGGTTCATCGCCATGCGCTCGGGGCCCATCCCGAACGCGAAGCCGCTCATCTTGTCAGGGTCGTAGCCGCCGTTCCGCAGCACTGTCGGGTGTACCATCCCGGCGCCCAGGATCTCGAGCCAGCCGGCGTACTTGCACACGCGGCAGCCCTTCCCGCCGCACAGGTAGCACTCAATGTCCAGCTCGACGCTCGGCTCGGTGAACGGGAAGTAGCTCGGCCGGAAGCGCGTGCGCACTCCCTTGCCGTACAGCCGCTCTGCAAAGCCTACCAGCGTGCCCTTCAGGTCGGCGAAGGTGATATTCTCACCCACCGCCAGCCCCTCGACCTGGTAGAACTGCATCTCGGAGCGCGCCGTCACCTGCTCGTAGCGGTACACCTTGCCCGGCAGCACCACCCGCACCGGGTTTGGCGCGTACTGTCGCATCGCGTGGATCTGTCCCGGCGAGGTGTGTGTGCGTAGTAGCACCTTCTCGTCCCCGGGCGGTGTCTCGACGTAGAACGTGTCCCACATATCGCGCGCCGGGTGCTCTGCGGGCATATTCAGCAGGCCGAAGTTCAGCTCGTCGCTCTCGACCTCAGGGCTCTCGAACACCTGGAAGCCCATCTCGGCGAACGCGCCCGTCACTGTGCGGAGGATCTGTGTGCTTGGGTGTAGCCGCCCAACCGCTGGCGCGCGGCCCGGCAGCGTTACGTCCACCTGCTCCGCCTCGAAGGCGTTCTGCTGCGCCGCGTGCTTGAGCGCCACCTCGGCCTGCCCCAGGGCCTGCTCCAGCGCCTGCCGCGTTACGTTGAACTGCTGCCCTGCCGCCGGTCGCTCCTCTGCTGGCAGCGCGCCTAGCCCTCGGCTCAGCTTCGTCAGCGCTCCCTGCTTGCCAAGGTACGCGCCTTTCCACTCGGTAAGCGCCGCCAGGTCTGCGGCGCCGCCCAGCTCTGCCAGCGCTCGCTCGCGCAGCTGGCTCAGCTCATCGATCACACTCATGCAATGCTCCTCCTCCCGCGCCATACGGCGCCGGGCAACAAAAAGGCCACGCGCTCGCAGGGACGAGGCGTGACCCGTGGTACCACCCTGATTCGGCGCAGCATGCAGCGGCGCCCTCGGTAGCCCGTGTAACGGCGGGCAAGCCCGGAGACGACTACGCAGTTGAAGGCTCAGCGCTCACGCTGAGTTCTGCACGCGCAGAGCTCAGCGCACCCAGTGTGCCCGGGAATGCCTTCGGCATTCAGCGTTCAGCGTTCAGCGTTCACCGTCCGGCTCAGAAGGGAACTTCGGCGGGGTTCCGCGGCGGCGGCTCACAGCCGCTGTCCACCGCTCTCTGGGCGCATCCGCCCGCCTACTCGCTTCATCACAGCCACTATACGAGTTATGAGTCCTGAGTGCTGACGTACCAGTTTAGGTCACCCTCTCGGGCCCTTCTGGCACCTGTACCAAGGCTGAGGATACGCGGCACTGCTGGGAATGCCTTCGGTATGCGCAGCACCTGGCACTCAACACCGCTAACTTCGCCCCAGGCTCCGTTGCCTGAGGGCCTCGAAGAGAATAATGCTGCCGGCCACTCCCGCATTCAGCGACTCGGCGCCGCCCTGCATAGGGATACCGATCCCCTTTGTAGCGCGCGCAACACCGTCCTCGCTGAGCCCGCTCGCCTCATTGCCTACCAGCAGCGCGCAGGGCTGCCGCCAGTCCGCCGCGTAGTAGGGCATCGTCGCGGTCGCGTCGGCCGCGTACACGTGGTCCACGAACAGCAGCCGTTCGTCGATAGCGTCCCACCCCAGGTCCTGGAAGAGGGTCAGTCGGAAGTGCGCCCCCATGGCTGCGCGCACCACTTTTGGCGCGTATGCGTCAGTGGTGCCGGGCCCGCAGATAACCTCTGCCACCCCCACCGCCTCCGCGCTGCGGAGCAGCGTCCCCAGGTTGCCAGGGTCCTGCACCGCGTCTAGCACCAGTACGAGCCCTGGTCGGCCTGGCTCGATCTCTGGCCAGTGCGCCACCGCCACGACACCTTGCGGGTGGACGGTGTCTGCTGCTGCCGATACAACCTGAGGCGTCGCCTCGTAGCTGTGCTGGAGATCATGGAGCCGGGCAGCAAGAGCCTGACCTCCTGCTGTTCTGCCTAGCTGCTCCGGTGCGTACAGCACCAGCGCGAGCTCAGCCCCACAGTCCAGCGCATCGCTCACCAAGCGCACACCCTCAAGCACAAACATCCGCTCGCGGCGCCGCTCTTTTCGATCGGCGGCCAGCGAGCGGATGCGTTTTACGTGTGGGTTTGCCGTGCTGCTGATCACACCGCGCGCCGGACCTGCTCCACAACGCTCGTAAACGCGGCGGGGTCGCGCACAGCCATATCAGCCAGGATCTTCCGATCCAGGTTGATGCCTGCGGTCTTGAGGCCGCTCATCAGCTTGCTGTAGGAGATACCGTTCAGGCGGGCGGCAGCGTTGATGCGCACGATCCACAGGCGGCGGAAATCGCGCTTCTTGTTGCGTCGGTCGCGGTACGCGTACGACAGCGCCTTCAGCACCGTCTGCCGCGCGACGCGAATGCGCCGGCTTCGACTGCCCTGATATCCCTTAGCTTGGAGGAGCAACTTGTTGTGGCGCTTGCGCACCATCACACCACGTTTGACACGAGCCATTGTTATCTATTCCTATTGTGTTACAACGTTATTACTGCGCGAGATGCGATGCGTGTGCCTGTCTCCACGGTTATAAGCCAGCCGACGTCTGTCGACGAGGCCCGAGACACCGATCGCAGTGCGCCTTTCCCAATCGACGTCAGATACTAGCGGGCGTGCTTCTTACCGTACGGCAGGGCAATGCTAAGCCGCCGGGTGTTCGTCTTGTGCACTGGCTGGGACTTATCCAGCTGCTGCAACAGACGAATGGCCTTGCGCCGGCGGAAGTGCCCGCGACGTCCCGAGGCGCGCATCATCTTGCCGCTCCCGGTAAATGTGAATCGCTTCGCGGCGCTCTTGTGGGTCTTCATCTTCGGCATTGGGCTATTCCTCGTCGTCGTCCTCGGCCGTGTCGTCATCATCTGTGTCAGGCGCGCTGGCCGGGACAGTCTCCGTACGCGCAGGTCCTGAGCTCTGCTCCTTGCCGGCTGCGGGCGCGCGCTCGCGCTGCGCCTGTGCCTTCGCCTTGGGGTTAGGAGCAAGCAAAAGTGAGAGCGCCTTGCCCTCCATGAGTGGCCGCTGCTCGACAACAGCAATGTCACGGAGATCCTCGGCCATCTGCTCCAGCATCTGCACGCCGATGTCAGGGTGGAAGATCTCGCGGCCGCGGAAGCGCACCGTGAACTTCACCTTGTCACCATCGAGCAGGAACCGGCGTGCTTGCTTCGACTTGACGTCCAGATCATGGTCGTCGGTCTTCGGCTTGAGACGCACTTCTTTGAGCTCGACCTGCCGCTGGTTCTTGCGCGCCTCGCGCTCCTTTTTTGTCTGCTCGTAGCGGAACTTGCCATAGTCCATGATACGGCAGACTGGAGGAACAGCGTTCGGCGCAACCTCGACAAGGTCTAACCCTTGCTCCTCAGCCATCATGAGCGCATCGCGCAGTGAAAGGACCCCTACTTGGGCGCCATTCTCGTCGATCAGGCGCACCTCGCGGGCGCGGATGCGGTTGTTGATGCGAAGCCGGTCTCTAATTGCAGCGCTCCTTTTGTATCACCGATGACAAAACAATACCACTCCCCACAGGGGTGCGGCGTGCCGAGTAGTATAGCATTTGCATCGGTATCCGTCAACCAGATGCGGCGAGAACCCTATAGTAAGCAGCCGAAATGGACGAACTGAGCTATAGAGCAAGGAGGCTGAGAGGGGGGCATTGTCGTCTTCTCCGCGCACCTGGTAGGATTGCCATATGTGACAGTGACTACAGCGTAGGAGTTGCGTGCAGTCCTCTAGATCGGTATGCTATAATGCGTAAAGTTACGGTACTTTGCGAGGCACCGCATGTCCGTGCATCTTTCGTCCGGAACCCCCCCGCTGATTGCTGGTGCTATGGCGCGTATCGAGCGGCGCCTGCAACAACCCGGTGAAGTCTTCGTGCGAGTTGGGCAGCGCGTCGAGCCCGATGAGGTTATCGCGCGAGCCTACACCCCCGGCACACCTCAGGTGGTCAACTTGGCCCGAGCGCTCATGCTTGCCCCAAACCGCGTCGAGCGCGCGATGCGCCGTGAAGTTGGTAATAAGGTTGCGCAGGGCGAGGTGCTGGCCAGCACCGGCCTCTTTGGCGGTCGCTCCTGTACGGCACCGGTCGGAGGAGTCATCGCTGCAATCGACACCGAGACGGGCTACATAACTATCATCCCCGACCCTGTTACAGAGGAGCTGCAGGCTACGGTGCGCGGCATCGTGATGGAGGTGCTCCCCTACGAGGGCGTGCGGATTGAGACCCCGGCAGCTCAAGTGTACGGCGCATTCGGCATTGGCCAGGAGCGATCGGGTGTACTTCGCCTCCTTGTTACAGATCCCGCCGAACCAATCATGCCAGAGATGGTCGATGCGCGCAGCGCCTACGCCATTATTATCGGAGGCAGCGGTATTACGGCTGCCGCCCTCCAGAGGGCTGTAAAAGAGCAGGTCCGCGGCGTGATCGTCGGTTCGGTCGATGAGGCTGAGCTGCGTGCCTTTGTCGGGCTTGACGCGCCCAGCCAGTGGCGTGCAGGCGTCCGAACGTGGCAGGTGCCTGGAGCGGCAGCCGATACACCCCTCACATTAGTTGTCACCGAGGGCTTCGGCAACTATGCTATGGCGTCGCCACTGTTTGAGTTACTTGCCTCTCACGACCGCCAGGAGGCGCTCATCGAGGGGCAGACACGGCTGCGTGCGCCGCTCCGCCGCCCGCGCGTCGTGATTCCACTCTCGGCCCGCACTGCGGGTATCCAGCTCGAGCCACCTCGCCCCGCACTTCGGCCCGGCGCAGTGGTCCGTCTCGTAGATGGCGCGCACATGGGTCAGGTCGGGCGTGTACGGCTGGTGTTCGGAGCGCCACGCCGCCTCCCGCTGTCTCGCGCTCGCGTGAGTGCGGTCGAGGTCATCCTTGAGGACAAGACAACGCTCGTGCTTCCGCGCGCCGCAGTCGAAGCGCTCAGCTAGCCCGCCACTACTATGAGCCAGGTTATCGGCCAACCTGTCACCACTGCACTCGGCTCCGATATCGCCGCGCGTGTCCTGGTGGTTGACGATGAGCAGCATATCTGCGATATCTGCAGCCGCGCGTTGCAGCGCGGCGGCTATCAGGTGGTGGCAGTCAATGACCCGCACCTGGCTGTTAAGCTGCTGCACGAGGACGCTGGGTTTGACCTGCTGCTGACCGATATCAAGATGCCGACGATGAGCGGCCTCGATCTGGCTTATATCGCCCGTGAACGCGACCCGGCGATCGCTATCATTATCATGACGGGGTTTGCGTCGCTGGAGAATATGCACCAGTCCGTGCAGCGCGGCGTGGCTGATTTTTTGGCAAAACCCTTCGATCTCGATCAGCTGCGCCTGGCAGTGGATCAGGCCCTCCACAAGCGGGCAATCCTGCAGGACAGCCTCCGCCTGCGCACTCTCGAGCAGCTGCTTTCCAACAGCGAGGCGCTAAGTACAACACTCGCACTGCCTGAGCTGGTGCGCATTGTGCTCCGGGTGATGATCAAGCAAAGTGGGTGCCGCGGTGGATTCCTTTTGCTGGCCGAAGATGCGCTACGCTTCGCTGACCCTGTCGCATCTTCGCCCGACGCAGTGCTTCTCGATGCAGGGCGTGCGCTGATCAGCCGCGCGATGGACGAGCAGCAAGCGCTTGCTAGCAGCGCGCTGCCAGTGGCCCGCCTCGACAACATCTCCTGTACGTACGCGGTCGCGGTGCCCCTACGAGCCCAAGGTGAGACGTGCGCCGTCCTGCTGCTCTGCAGCGATGAACCTTCACTGGTGCGGCCGGGTGTGCAAGAGGGCGTTATGCTCCTCGCCAACCATGCTGGAGCCGCCCTACGAAACGCGGTGCTGTACAGCCAGCTCGATGAGGCGTTCCAGCGTAGCCAGGGAGTGGATCGCATCAAGAGCGAGATTATCTCCATTGCGTCGCACGAGCTCCGCACGCCGCTGTCCCTTGTGCTCGGCTACACGATGATGGTGCGAGACCAGAGCGCAGGAGACCATCGCGATTATCTTCAGCGAGTGATGGAAGGGGCCCAGCGCATCAAAGAGATCGTCGACGATATGGTGAGTCTGCGCCACATCGAGACGGGCGAAACCCAGATGGTGCTGGTGCCGGTCGTCGTCCAGGATCTTGTCCGCCAGACAATTGAGCATCTTGGGCTGCGGGAGGCTTCTGGCGATCATATTATTACAGCTGATCTTCCGAGCGATCCCCTCGTCTTCCTGAGCGATCGTGAGAAGCTATTTATTATTCTGAACCACCTGCTCTCGAACGCGGTCAAGTTTACACCTCGTGGTGGGAAGATCGTCGTGCGGGCATTTGTGGAGCCGCAGGTGACGCGTGAGATGGCGGAACGGTTCATTATCCCACCTGCTTCGACCCCAAGCTCGCTGCCCTGGCTAGTGCTTACGGTGAGCGATACGGGCATTGGGATACCCGCCCGCGAGCAGACGCGGATTTTTGACCGGTTCTACCAGATCGCAGACTCGCTCACGCGGAACCGAGGCGGGACTGGACTCGGGCTTGCACTGGTGCGGGAGCTTGTAGCGGCACTGGGAGGGGCGCTGTGGCTTGTCAGCCGTGAGCAGGCAGGCAGCGCCTTCTATGTAGCGCTCCCGTTCCGTCTGCCGTCGAGCACACCAGCCGTGTGAGTACTCTGACAGAACATCGCTGGCGCACAACCATGACCACGTTACATCGCGCTTAGCTGTGAAAGGCGAAGGGTACGATGGCTTATCGACTCCTGGTGGTACCAGGGAACAGTGAAAATTTGCGTGCGCTCCCAGGGCAGCTGGGTAGTGACGTCGACGTACAGATTCTCGAAAGTGCCAATGATGCACTCTGGGAGGTGCGTAATGCGCCACCGGAGGTCATCGTTGCCAACGTAGATCTGCCTGGCATGAATGGCCTGGACATGGCGGAGATTCTGCCGAACTTTGGCGTTCCTACAAAGGTCATGTTGTGGAGCCAGCAGCCAGATGCCGAGTCTGCGCGCCAGGCAACGATGGCTGGGGTGCATCACTTCTTTAATGGAGCGGTGTCAACAGCAGACTTGCACGCGGTTCTGTTTGAAGCGCTACGTGCGGCCCAGAGAGAGGCCTCGGCAGCAGTGGTGGAGGCGGAGCCGGAGCCAGCACCTGCCGCGCCGTCACCTCCCCCGACACGATCACGTGCCCGTGATGAGCCGCCCGCGCGCATTATCGTCGAGCGTCCCAGCGAGCGCCCTACTCCTCCGCGCCGAGATCGGTCGGCTCCATCGGAGCGTTCTGCGCCTACGCCTGAGAAGCCGGTGGCTCCGCCAGAGCCGGCTCCGAGAGCACCCTCGCGTCGGCGTGAGGGTGCGTTGGTGCTGACGGCCGAGAGCCTGCGATCGGTACGACTTCGCCTCGATGGTCTCGATCGCGATGTGGGCTCACGATGCATCCTCCTGGCCGATCGGGCCGGAATGGTGCTGGCAGAAACTGGGCATACGCAGGGTCTTCCGACAATGGTGCTGCTGCCGCTGCTTTCGACCAGCTTCTCCACGGCGGGGCAGATCACCCAGATGCTCCGCGAGCAGGAGTCCTCCGCACTCTATGTGCACGAGGGCAGCCACTTTGATCTGTACTGCTTCGACATCATGCAGCGTTTTATGCTCGTGATCGTGTTTGATAAGTCGGCTACCTCGGCGAAGATCGGGTCTGTGTGGGTCTACGCCAAGCGCGCCATCCGTGATATTCAGGACCTTTTATCATAAGAGTTCTTGCGAGGGTGCCGGCCAAGAGCGGTAGGAGAGGGAGGCGAGTGCGCTCCATGTGAGCATCGGTTTCCACTGCTTGCTGCTCCGTAATTGTTTGCGCGTTTCTTTTACCCATGCTATACTCGCGCAGCGTTACAGCAGGTCAAATAGGTATCCTCGCAGCCGTCCCTTCTGCTCAACCTCGTGCAGGTTGACTTTTTTGTGCCGGCCATGATATAGTGATTGTGAAAGAGTTCCCAAAGTCGAAAGGGAGTCCTCGATGCGCAACCGCCTCCTGATCATTTTCGGTGTTCTCCTTCTCGTCGGCGTCGGACTCTATTTCGCCGGTGTCCGAATGACTGACGCAGACTTGCACATCTCGGCGAAGGCCGAGCCGGTTTTCTGCATCGGTGGCCAGTTAGAAGGTGAAGAGTGTACGGCGGGCACGATCTTCCCGATCACCAACTCGCTGATTCTGACGATCATCGTGGACCTGTTGCTGGTGGCGATGATCCTGTTTGGCGCGCGGAATATGCAGCTTGTGCCGCGCGGCTTTCAGAACATCGTTGAGGTTGTGATCGAGGCGATCTACAACTTCGCCTTGGGGGTGGATCGCAAGAACGTCGGCAAGTTCTTTGCTCTGCCGGCCACCATCCTCCTGTTCTTCTTGCTTGGCAATCTTGGTGGTCTGCTCCCCACGGTCGGTAGCATCGGCTGGTGTGTGCCGAAGCACGCTGAGGAGGCGTCGCACGGTGCTGCTCCGGCGGGTACAGTTGAGGGGGCGTCGGCCGAGGGTGAGGCTGCTGCGCCGGGGGGTGCCGCCGCGGACAAGGGTAAGGAGAAGGTAGCGCCGTCTCCGGTCTTCGCGAGCCTGCCGGGCTACTGCGGTGCGGGTAACTTCGTACTGCCGTGGCTGCGTGCGCCGGCCGCAGACCTGAACGTGACGATCGCTTGGGCGCTCGTGGCTGTGTTCATGATTGAGTTCTACGGCTTCCAGGCGCTTGGTCTCGGTTACCTCGGCAAGTTCTTCATCAACCCGTTCAAGGAGGGGTTCATCAATACCCTTGTGGGTATCCTTGAGTTCGTCTCCGAGATTATGCGCATCGTCGCCTTCGCCTTTCGTATCTTCGGCAACATCTTCGGCGGCGAGGTGATCTTGGTGGTGATGTCCTTCCTGTTTGCGTACCTGCTGCCGCTGCCGTTCTACGGCTTCGAGGTGTTCGTCGCCTTTATCCAAGCGGTGATCTTCGCGGTGCTGACGCTGGTCTTCTTCAGCTTGGCGGTGCAGGCACACGGTGGGCACGATGACCACGGCCACGCTGAGCCGGTAGAGTCGCCCGCGGCGCGCTAAGAGTTCCAAATCTACACGCAACGACGTACAATTCTGATACTTCCGCTTTCAAGGAGGAAACCTACCATGACGGATGCTGGTCTGCGACTTGTGGCGATGGCGCTGGCGATCGGTTTGAGCACGATTGGACCCGGCGCTGGCATCGGCATCATCTTCAACGGCGCGCTGCAGGCGATGGGTCGTAATCCGGAGGCCGAGGGTCTGGTGCGAACCTACATGTTCCTTGGCTTCGCGCTCACCGAAGCGCTGTTCATCTTCGGTCTGGTGTTCGGCCTGCTGATCGGCTTCAACATTATCTAGAGCGTACCGTGCCTCCGCCATCTCACGCGGAGGTACGAACGGACTGAGGAGCACTGGTGTGGAGAAGCTTGGTATCAACTGGGCGCTGCTGATTGCTCAGCTCTTCAACGTTATCCTGCTGGTGTGGCTGCTGACGCGCTTCTTGTATAAGCCTGTGTTAAACATGCTGAACGAGCGCACGCGCCGCATCCAGGAGAGCCTGCAGGACGCGGAGAAGGTCAAGGAGCAGCTTGCTAACGCCCGCCGGGACTACGACGCTGAGTTGGCGAAGGCGCGGCAGGAGGCGGCCGGTATCCTGGCACAGGCGCAGGATCGTGCGCGCGGCCAGGAGCAGGAGATCATCGCACAGGCGCGTGTCGAGGCCGACCGCATCCGCCAGGAGGCCCGTGAGCAGGCTGAGCGCGAGCGTGACCAGCTCCTGCGCGACCTGAAGGGCCAGATGGCGGAACTCGTTACCCTCACGGCATCGCGCGTGCTTGGTGAGGAGCTGAAGTCGAACCACGATCGCCTGATCGAGGAGTCGCTGGCAAGCCTGGGGCGTAGGAACTGATTTTGGATTGCGGATTTTGGGTTTTCGATTGCACAGCCAAATCCAAAATCCAAAATCTATGATCTAAAATTGAGAAGAGGTATGACGTGAGTACGTCCGAAGCCCAGGTTATCGCACGCGCGCTCTACGACGCGTTGGTCAGCCAGGCGCTGCAGGCGCTTCGGGCTGCGGCGCGCTCAACAGATGGCACCGGCGACCTGACGGCCGAGCGGCTGACCGCGATTCTGCCCGCCGAGACGCCGCGGGAGGTGCGCAACCTCTTGACGGCGCTGGCGGCTGAGAAGCGCATGGGTAGCCTGGCCGCTGTCACCCAAGCGTTTGAGCAATATGCACAGTCTGCTGCAGGGCGACCGCTCGAGGGTGAGATTATCAGCGCCGTTGAGCTTGACCCGACGCAGCGCACACATATACTAGATGACCTTAGAGGCCGCTACGGTGAGCGGTTGGAGCTGCGCTACAGTGTCGACCCGACGCTGATCGGCGGGCTTATCATCCGTGTTGGCGACCAGGTTCTGGACAACAGCCTGCGTACGCGCCTCAGTGTCGTCCAGCGGAACATGCTGACGAGCTAGTGCGTCCGGCGCGGTTTGGGGTTAAGGGCGGGGAAAGCACTGCATGAAACTGCGGTTAACCCGTACTCCTTAACCCTTCTGCACTATACAGGGGTGGGAACGATGACAGTTACCCAGGATCTTTACCAGAGACTACTGAAGAGCATACAGGAGGGCGTGGACCTACGCCCTCGCATGGTCAACGTCGGCACCGTGACGATGGTGGGCGACGGTGTGGCGCGCATCAGCGGGCTCGAGAATGCGATGGCGTCTGAGCTGCTGGAGTTTCCGGTGAAGGCCGGCCGGCCGGAGCCGATCCTTGGCGTGGCGCTGAATCTCGAGCGCGACACCGTCGGAGCTGTGATTCTCGGCGAGTACACCTCGATCGAGGAGGGCGACCAGGTCAACTCCACCGGCAAGATCATCGGCGTGCCCGTGGGTCAGGCGCTCGTCGGCCGCGTGGTAAATGCGCTCGGTCAGCCTGTAGATGGCAGGGGGCCGGTCGAGGCCACCACTTCCCGCCCGATCGAGCGCATTGCCCCCGGCGTCATTGCCCGCAAGTCGGTTGATACCCCGGTACAGACCGGTATCATCGCTATCGACGCAATGATCCCGATCGGGCGCGGTCAGCGCGAGCTGATTATCGGCGACCGCCAGACCGGTAAGTCGGCGGTGGCAATTGACGCGATCATCAACCAGCGCGGCAAGAAGATGGCCTGTATCTACGTGGCCATCGGTCAGAAGCGCGCCCAGGTCGCCCAGATCGTCGGCATTCTGGAGAAGTACGGCGCGATGGAGTACACCACGGTGGTCGCGGCCACCGCCTCCGAGTCCGCCGCGCTCCAGTGGATCGCTCCGTACGCCGGCTGCGCGATCGGCGAGGAGATCATGGAGAACGGCGTGATGATCGGCGGCGAGCTGGTGCGCGACGCCCTGATCGTTTACGACGACCTCTCGAAGCACGCCACTGCGTATCGCCAGGTGTCGCTGCTGCTGCGCCGCCCGCCGGGCCGAGAGGCGTATCCGGGCGACGTGTTCTACCTGCACTCGCGCCTACTCGAGCGCGCTGCGCGCCTTAACGAGGACTTCGGTGGCGGGTCCCTCACCGCGCTGCCGATCATCGAGACCCAGGCAAACGACGTGTCGGCCTACATCCCGACGAACGTCATCTCGATCACTGATGGTCAGATCTACCTTGAGGCTGACCTGTTCAACGCCGGTATCCGGCCGGCGCTGAACGTGGGCATCTCGGTGTCGCGCGTGGGTGGCGCCGCCCAGACCCGCGCCATCCGCTCGGTGTCGGACCGCCTGAAGCTCGAGATGCAGCAGTACCGCGACCTGGCGGCCTTCGCGCAGTTCGCCTCGGATCTGGACGCGACAACGCGTGCGCAGATCGACCGTGGCGTCCGTCTCCAGGAGGTGCTGAAGCAGCCGCAGTACCAGCCTTACCCCCTCGAGGACCAGGTTATGGTGCTGTACGCGGGCATCAATGGCTATATGGACGATGTGCCTGTGTCGCGGGTGACCGAGTGGAAGCAGGACTTCCTGAACTTCCTGCACACGGCGCACCCCGAGATCGGCCGCGCGATCTTTGAGCAGCGCACGGACCGCAAGTTCCCGCAGCCGGATCTGAAGGCGGCGATGGATAGCGCGATCCGCGAGTTCAAGCAGATGAGCAACTACGCTGAGTAGCGCGGGTGGCGCGGGGGGGGGGGGGCC
>JBDLTZ010000231.1:0-4139 GCA_039805565.1 Chloroflexota bacterium
CGGCGTCCGCGTCGGCGTTGAGCCCGCCAGCGGCCACCACGAGGTCCTTCACGCGGGCGGAAACGGGCAGACGGTACACATCAGGTGCCACCACCGCACCGCTGACGTAGACGATGACGGCCTCAGCTTCTGCGAGTATCTCCTGGCCCTCAGCGGCGGGAGCGAGCGCCTCTTCCTCGCCTAGAAGATCAAGCGACACGACATCGGCGGGAGGCGACTCAGACTGTGGCGCCGCGACAGCCCCAAATGAACGGATGAGAAGGTATGCCCCGAGTGCTATGGCTGCTGCTGCACCGAGCAACGTTCTCCGACGCATGAGCTCTACGATGGATTGCATTGACGCGCTCCTGCCTGATATCGCCGCCAATTATGGCAGAAACGCAGGGGGCGATCAAGCGCCGGGAAGTCCCCTTGGCAGCATGTACTAAGAACACTACGGCCGCCGGCGGAAGTCCCGCCGGCGGCCAGAGTTTGTCGGGCATCACATCTGGAGTACGCGCTTTCGCTCGACCCCGTCAACCCTTGACTACGAGGCGCGCTTCCGCACGCCGGTAGTGCTGCCGGCCGTCTTCTTCACGGCCTCGGGCTTCTTGGCTGTGGCACTCGCCGTCTTCTTCGCCGTCGTGCCTGTGGCCTTCTTCGCCGTCGTGCCTGTGGCCTTCTTCGCTGTGCCGGAGGTAGAGGCCGGGACGGCGGGCTCAGAGCCGGGCACATAGTTCGCCACCTCTTCCATTGTGTTGACGATGTAGTCACACTTCGGGTAGCGGTTGCAGCCGAAGAACGGGCGGCCGAACTTGCCGCGGCGCTCGAGCAGCTCGCCCTCGTTGCACTTCGGGCATGTGACGCCGGTCTCCTTGGGCAGCGGTACGGGCTTGCCATCCCGCCCGAGGCGGCGCGTATTCTTGCACTCCGGATAGCCGCTGCAGCCGAGAAATGGGCCGAAGCGGCTCTTCTTCATCATCATCGGCCGACCGCAGAGATTGCACTCCACGTCGCTCAACTCAGGTGTGGCCGTGGCATCCAGCACGATGCGGCCATCCCCGTCGCGGTGGAAGTCGCTGGTGAACTGGCAATCCGGGTAGCGGTTGCAGGCCAGGAACTCACCGTTGCGGCCGAACTTGATCGCCAGGAAGCCCTCGTTGCACTTCGGGCAGACAATATCGCTGAGGATCTCCTCGCGCTTGACGTTGCGCATGCTCTGCTGGGCGCGCGTCAGCGTCTGCTCAAACGGACCGTAGAACGTCTCCAGCACCGGCACCCAGCGCTTCTCGCCCTCGGCGATATCGTCGAGCTGCTGCTCCATCTCCGAGGTGAAGCTGTAGTCCACGATGCTCGGGAAGTGCTCGACCAGCAAGTCGGTCACGACACGGCCGAGGGTGGTCGGGATGAGCTTCTTGTCGCTCAGCTCGACGTACTCGCGCTCGACGATCGTCGAGATCGTAGGCGCGTAGGTGGATGGGCGTCCGATACCCAGGCGCTCGAGTTCCTTGACCAGGCTGGCCTCGGTGAAGCGCGGCGGCGGCTCGGTGAAGTGCTGAATCGGCAGCAGCTGCGCCAGGTTCAGCCCCTCGCCCTCCGCCAGCAGCGGGAGACGACGCTCGCTATCCTCGTCTTCCTCGCCCTCGTCGAGGCTGACGTTGTACACCGCCAGGAAGCCGGGGAACTTGAGCACGCTTCCGGTGGCGCGGAAGGTGTACGGGTCCTTGGAGGCGGCCTGGAGCTGGCGGCCCGCGCCGATGTCCACCGTCGTGCTGTCGAAGATCGCCGCGGCCATCTGGCTGGCGATGAAGCGCTTCCAGATCAGGTCGTACAGCCGGAACTGCTCGCTGGTCAGCTTCGAGCGCAGCGCATCAGGTAGCCGTTGGCTTGAGGTCGGGCGGATCGCCTCGTGGGCCTCCTGCGCGCCCTTAGTCTTCGTGCGGTAGACCGGCGGCTTCTCCGGCAGGTACTCCTGCCCAAAGCGCGCGGTGATGACCTCGCGGGCTTCCTCCTGGGCCTCACGCGCCACGTTGAAGCTATCGGTTCGCATGTAGGTGATCAGGCCGACAGTGCCCTCGTCGCCGCCGATGTCCACGCCCTCGTAGAGCTGCTGGGCCACCACCATCGTGCGCTTGGCGGAGAAGCCGAGCTTGCGGCCGGCCTCCTGTTGGAGCGTGCTGGTGGTGAATGGAGGTGCAGCCGTGCGGCGCTTGTCCTTGCGGACGATCCGGCGCACCACGTAGTCGGCACCGGAGAGATCGTCCACAATTACCTGAGCCACGTCCTGCGTGCCGATGTCGAACTTGTCGAGCTTCTTGCCGCCGCGCTCGATCAGCACCGCGCGGAAGGCGTCGCGCCGCTGCGCGTTGGAGACGCGCTTGAGCAGATCGGCCTCGATCGTCCAGTACTCCTGCGGGACGAAGGCCTCGACCTCGCGCTCGCGCTCGACCACTAGCCGCACCGCGACGGACTGCACGCGGCCGGCGGAGAGCCCACGCTTGACCTTGTCCCACAGCAGCGGCGAGAGCTTGTAGCCGACGAGCCGGTCGAGCACGCGGCGGGCCTGCTGGGCGTCCACCAGGTTACGGTCGATCTGGCGCGGGTTGCCGATCGCCTGCCGCACCGCGTTGGGTGTGATCTCAGTGAACACCACGCGGTGCACCGGGATGCCGCGGGGGATGCCGGCCGCCTGGGTGATGTGCCAGGCGATCGCCTCGCCCTCGCGGTCGGGGTCGGTTGCGAGGTAGACGGCCTCGGCCTGGCGGGCCGACTTTCGCAGGCTGGCGACGACCTTCTCCTTGCCAGGCGAGACCTCGTACACCGGCTCAAACCCGCCGTGCGGATCGACACCGAGGTCGCTCTTCGGCAGGTCGCGGACATGGCCCATCGAGGCTTCGACACGGAAGCCGCGGCCAAGATATTTCTGAATGGTCTTCGCCTTGGCAGGCGACTCAACAATAACAAGCTTATCAGCCATCGAAACCTATACTTTCTCAAGAGTGCGCGCCTGAAGGGCCACCCGCCGTGCTTCGCCGCACAACCCTGCGTTTCCTCCTGCGGACGGCGTCCCCGGGCCGCACATGCTGCCACTATAGTTGTCCGGTTGGGGCTTGTCAAGTACGTTTGCGTATATGCCCCCGTAGAAATAGCTCATCTGTTTTCGCGCAACGCAGGGGGAGAGGAGCAGCTATATGCTATAATCGCCGGCCGATGAACAAGGAGACGTGCTCTTGCTGGCCCTGCTCGCCCTCGCCACGCTCGCCCCGCTGCTGATCGTTCCCGGCGCCCTGATCGCTCGCGCGCTGCTAGGCGCCGTCCCGGGCGAGTGGTCGCTCGAGGGACTCTACGCGCGCGTGGCCCTTGGGGCGCTGCTCAACGGCTGGCTGGCGTTCACGCTCGGGCAGCTCGGCGTCTTCTCGCCGTGGCTTCACCTGACGCTGGTACTGGCCATCTGCGCGCTGGCCGCCTTCGGAGCGTACCGCCGCGGGTCGCTTCTCCCCCTCTGGAAGGCCGCGGGGCCACACCTCGGGTTGCAGTGGCGCTCCCTCCCCCTGCCCACCCTGGCGCTCAGCGGCGCCCTGCTGATCTTCGCGCTGCTGATCGCCCGCCCCTTCGAGGTGGTGATCGGCGTTCGCGACGCGGGGGTGTACGCCAACGCCGGCTTCGCCATGGCCCGCACCGGCTCGCTCGTCCAGCGGGACGACATCGTGGCGCAGATCGCGGCCGACAAGCGCTCGGCCGACCCGGAGCTCGCGGCAGCCGCAGCACAGGCGGAGACGAACTTCCTCGGCGTTCAGCCGAGACAGCGCAACATCGCGACCAGGCTGCGCGCCGCAGGCTTCTACATCAACGAGGGAGAGCTGGACGACGGCCTGGTGACGCCGCAGGGTCTGCACCTCTTCAGCGCATGGGTCGGGCTGCTCACCTCGCTGCTGGGGGCACAGGGCGGGCTGCTGGCGCCCGGCCTGATGGGGCTGCTCGGGGTGTGGAGCATCGGGATGCTCGGGCGGCGGCTCGCAGGACCGTGGGCCGGTGCGCTCGCGGCGCTGCTGCTGGCCCTCAACGCCACGCAGGTCTGGTTCAGCCGCTACTCCACCACCGAGACCACCGCGCAGTTCCTGACCTTCGCCGGGCTGTACTTCTTCGCGTGCGCGACGGCC
>JBDLTZ010000232.1:0-4013 GCA_039805565.1 Chloroflexota bacterium
GGTGCTCGGCGCGCTCACCTTCGCGCGGCTCGCCCCGGCCGCCCCCTACACCGAGGACGACCTGGCCCTGGCGCTGGAGCTCGGTCAGCGCGCGGCCGTAGCCCTCGACAACGCCGGCCTCTACCAGGCGGCGCAGGAGGCGGTCCAGCTACGTGACAGCTTCCTCTCGATCGCCTCGCACGAGCTCAAGACGCCGCTCACCAGTCTGTACGGCAACGCGCAGCTCCTGCGGCGCAGGATGATGCGCGCCGGCGGGCTCGGGGAGCGCGACGAGCGCGCGCTCAACGTGATCGTGGAGCAGAGCGCGCGCCTCGACCGCATGATCTCGATGCTGCTCGATATTTCGCGCCTTCAGACTGGCCGCCTCAGCATCCACCGCGTTGCGGTCGACGTGGCTGCGCTGATCACATTGCTCGTGGACGAGGTCCGCCCGACGCTCGAGGACCACACGATCGAGCTGCGCGGCGGCGATGGCCCGCTGGTGATCTGGGGCGACGACCTGCGCCTGCACCAGGTGATGATGAACCTGCTGCAGAATGCTGTGAAGTACAGCCCGTCCGGCGGTGTCATTACGGTGAGCGTGGGCCGGCGCGGCGACTACGCCGAGGTTTCGGTGACAGACCGGGGGATCGGTGTGCCGCAGAAGGATCTGCCCCACCTGTTCAGCCAGTTTTTCCGCGCCGGCAATGCCGAGGAGCGCAACATCGGCGGTATCGGCCTGGGCCTCTACGTCGTCCATCAGATCGTGATGCTGCACAGCGGCGGTGTGGAGGTGCAGAGCATCGAGGGCCAGGGGAGCACTTTCACCGTGGTGCTGCCGCTCGCCCCGGCGGATCTTGTCGTCACCGAGTCGCGTGCGGCGACGACGGGAGCGTAGGCCGAGCCGTGAGTCTGCGCTGTCTCGCCGCACCTCCGCGAGGATGCTACAATACGTCTGTTTCGCCCCGCGCCTGAGGTACCCGTGTTCTACAGCTCTCGCCCCTATGCCGACGAGTCGGACTACGCCCGTATGCGTGGGCTGCTGATCACCGCTGAGGCGCTCGCCGGCCCGGCGGTGTATTTCCACCTGGGAGACCTGGACTGGTGGCGCTTCACTGAGCTCGACCCCAACGCCGCCATCGCTGAGGCGCGCCTGTGGCACGATTCATCGGGCCAGCTGGTGGCGTTCGGCTTGCCGAAGGGGGACCAGATCGATATCATCGCCCACCCCGGTCACCCGGACGCGGAGGAGGAGGTCCTGGCGTGGGCCGAGGACCGCATCCGGGTGACCGGGGGCACGTCCAGCCTGACGGCCTGGAGCTACGAGGGCGACGCCCGCCGCGTGGCGCTCCTTGAGCGGCGCGGGTACGAGCGCGGCACGATGTCGTTCCTGTGCAACGCCCAGGACCTCGAGGCCCTCCCGCCGCCTGCCGCGCTGCCCGAGGGGTACCGCATCCGCCACGTCCGCGGTGACGAGGACGTGGCCGCGCGCGTCGAGGTTCACCGCGACGCCTTTGCTCCTTCGCGGATGACCGTCGCCAAGCATCGCGCTGTGATGGCGGCCCCGAGCTACCGCCCCGAGCTCGACCTGGTTGTCGAGGCCCCCGACGGCAGCTTCGCGGCCTTTGCCCTACTCTGGTACGACGAGGCCAACCGCTGCGGCGAGTTCGAGCCGGTGGGCTGTCACTCCAGCCACCGGCGCCTGGGGCTCACGCGCGAGCTGCTTCTCGAGGGCATGCGCCGCCTCCGCGCGCTCGGCGCCACCAGTGCGTCGGTGTTCAGCAGCGGTGAGGAGCGCTATGCACCCTCGCGCCACCTGTACAGCTCGGCAGGGTTCACGATCGTAGATCGTATGTGGTCGTGGGAGAGGCTGCTCCCTCGATAAACAGAATGTCACGCACAACGGTGACGGGTGTGGTACTATGGTCCCGCCATGCAAGCCGTACATCGTCCACCAGGCGTGCGGTACCTTCGGACCCGCACCCTCATAGCGCTTACCACTGCTCTGGCGCTCTTCGTGCCGGCGTCGATATCTGCTGAGCACGCTGCACCAGCAGCTCCAATGCGCGTGATTGTCGCACTACACCCCCCCGCAGCCGTGGCCTCCGGCGACCCGCAGGCCGAGGCGCGCGCCGTCGATGCCGCCCAGGATGCCCTCGCTCGTACGCTCCCCGGGCGCGGCGCCCGCGAACTTGGGCGCACCCAGTCGCTCCCCATCATGGTGCTCGAGATCGACCGCGCTGAGCTGGCGGGCCTGGCCGCCGACCCGCGCGTGGCCGCTATCGAGGAGGACCGTGTCGCGCGGCCCATGCTTGCGGAGAGCACGGGGACGATCGGGGCGCCGGCCGTTTGGGCCGATGGCTATGCGGGCGCGGGGCAGGCAGTGGTCGTCCTGGACACCGGCGTGGACCTGAGCCACCCGTTCGTCCAGGATGCGGTGGTCGACGGAGCCTGCTTCTCCACCTCGGTGTCGTACCCAGCCACGACCACCACCCCCGACTACTCATCGAGCTCGCTCTGTCCCGACGGCTCGCGCGAGCAGATCGGTCGCGCCGCCGGGGCCGCGTGTCCGCCTACGATCTTCGGCTGTGACCACGGTACGCATGTGGCCGGGATCGTTGCGGGGCGCCGCGCACCCGAAGGGTTCAATGGGGTGGCACGCGCGGCGCAGGTGATCTCGGTGCAGGTCTACTCCCGGTTCACTGGCTCGATCTGCGGTAGTCTGCCTCCGTCGGGCTGCGCGCTCTCGTGGACCAGCGATCAAGTGCGTGCGCTCGACTGGGTCTACAGCTCGCTGCGTCAGCGCCTGGACGTTGCTGCCGTCAACATCAGCCTGGGCGCAAGCGCGCTCGCCGCCCCGTGCGATAGCGAGTACCCCGCCACCCAGACCGCGATCCAGCGCTTGCGCGAGGCGGGCATCCCGACGATCGTTGCGTCCGGGAACAGCGGCGCCTCCGATCTGACCAACGCGAAGCTGAGCGCCCCAGCCTGTGTCTCCAGCGCCATCGCCGTCGGCTCTACCACAAGGTCCGACACGGTCTCCTCGTTTTCGAACAGCGCCCCCCAGCTTGCCCTTCTCGCACCCGGAGACCCAGTACGCTCGTCGCTGCCGGGAGGGCTGTACGGTGTGCGGCAGGGGACGTCACTGGCGGCGCCGCACGTGGCCGGCGCGTGGGCCGTGGTTCGCGCTGCCCGCCCGGACGCGTCGCTCGACCAGATCCTCGCCGCGCTGCAGAGCAGCGGCAAGCCCGTGACCGACTCCCGAAATGGCCTTACCCGGCCACGCCTCCAGCTCGACGCGGCCCTCGCGTCGTTGCCTGGCCCGGTTGCCGCGCTGCACGTCTCCGCCCAGGCAGTAGACTTCGGCCAGACCGAGATCGGTAGCACGAGCGCCCCCAGGCTGCTCACGCTGTCGAACCTCGGGGCCAGCCCGCTCACCATTGGCGCCATCACCATCTCGGGCGACTTCGCGCGCGTCGGCGGGACCTGCCCGACCAAGCAGGCCATGCTGGCGCCCAGTGGCTCGTGTACGGTCGAGATTGTATTCACCCCCTCTACACCAGGAGCTCAGCACGGCCTTCTCGCTGTGACAAGCGAGGGACTGCCCTTGCCGTCGGATGTCGAGCTCGTGGGTGCCGGCCTCCTGCCCGTTGTGCCATCGGTATTCCTCCCGGCGATCTCGAGATAATCTTCGCTTGACACCTTTGATACGGTATCGACACGCTAGTTTTATGTGATATAATCATTTCACACGCATTTACTATTCTTAATATCGGCAGGAACTCCAGCATCTTCGTGTCCGCCACGGACCACTAGGCGAGTCACCGAGACGACACCCGTATCGTTTCTACGTCGCGGGTGTTTTTGCTCTATCGGCACGCGATACGTTCCCCCACATCATCCTCCAGCGTGTCGTGCTCAGCACGTCGCCTGCGGGCGATCAGTATACCTGTGCTGGTTGGCTCGTCTGCGCCAGCCTTGCTCCTGGGCGTCACCCCGTGACCCCAGGCTGGCATCGCTGTACCCGCACACAG
>JBDLTZ010000233.1:0-3378 GCA_039805565.1 Chloroflexota bacterium
GGAAACGCGCCCCCGCCTGTCCCGGCGGCCGGCGCTACCTCCAAGCCCAGCGCGACCGCGCACGAGAGTGAGTCCCACCCCAATCGCCAGATGGCGTCAGCAAGAGTACAAACCGAGGGCAGGCGCCGCTCCATGCCACGCCTGCCCTCCACGAAGTGATATTCCTGTCAGAGTTCTGGCTCCGCAGCACCCAGCACTGAGCACTGGGCCTACCTCACCGCTTCCTGCTGCAGCGGCGTCGGCATCGCTACCGGCTCTCCCTCGTCGATCTCCTCCCGCCGCTGGTAGTCTGTCCACAGGATCAGGCGCACCCCCCGGTCGTACGTGATGTAGTTGTAAAACCAGTTGGCGAACACCACCAGTCGGTTGCGGAAGCCCACCAGATACATTAAATGGATGAACAGCCAGCCTACCCAGGCGATGAAGCCTGTCAGACGGATGCCGAAGGCGTCAAACACCGCAGAGCTCCGCCCGATCGTCGCCATCTGCCCTGGGTCGAAGTACTTGAATGTCTGCATATGCTCGCCGCGCGCCTGCCGAAGAAGGTTCTGTGCCGCCAGCTTGCCCATCTGGATCGCCACCTGGGCCACCATCGGGTAAGCTACGCCCGGCTTGTACCCCTCCAGGTACGCCATGTCTCCGATCACGAAGACCTCCGGCCGACTGGGGAGGTGCAGCGTCGGCTCGATCTTCACCCGCGCAGCGCGCCCCTGCTCCACCGCCAGTGCGTCCGCCAGCTTCGCCGCGCGCACGCCCGCCGCCCAGATCACCGTCACGGCGGGCAGCGTGCTCCCGTCCTTGAACGTGATCGTCTCGTGCTCCACCTGGGCCACCGGGCTGTTGAGGCGCACCTCTACGCCGAACGACTCCAGCCGCCGGCGCGCGTTCTCCTGCAGCCGCGGCGGGAAGGTTGCTAGGATCTTGTCCATCGCCTCGATCATCACCACCCGCGCCTCCCCAATGTCGAGCATCGGGTAGTCCTTGTGTAGTACGTGGCTGATGAGCTCTCGGAAGGCACCTGCCAGCTCGACGCCCGTCGGCCCGCCACCTATGATTGCGAAGGTCAGCAGCGCCCGTCGCCGCTCCGGGTCGTGCTCGCGCACCGCATGCTCGAAGCACGTCAGCACGTGATTTCGTAGTCGCTCGGCCTCGTCTACGTCTTTCATGCCCAGTGTGTGCTCGGCCAGCGCATTGTTGCCGAAGTAGTTGTTCGCGCTCCCCGCCGCCAGTACCAGATAGTCGTAGCGTACCGCGCCGCCGTCCGTCAGCACCTCGCGCTGCTCGAAGTCAACTCCGGATACCTCCGCCATCAGGAAGTCGGCGTTGCCATGCTTGCGGATGATCGCCCGCACCGGGTAGGCCACCGACTCCGGCTCGAGGCCGGCCGTCGCTACTTGGTAGAGCAGCGGCCAGAAGCCGTGGTAGTTGTTTCGATCCAGCAGCAGCACGTCCACCTCGCTGCCCGCCAGCTCACGAGCCACCGCCAGCCCTCCGAAGCCGGCGCCGACCACGACCACGCGGGGTCTCACACCCGGCTCTCCTCGCGCCTCACCCGGCAGGAGTGCCGCCCGCTCTCGCGCTCCATTGGCGCGGGTTGGCGCTTCCGGAGCCTCTATCGTCTTGCCGTCCGTCATCACGGTCTCGCTTTCTAGCTACCGTCAACCTGCGCCGGCACGGCCCGTGCGCCGCCTGCCTTTACCAAGAGTAGTGCCAGCTATAGTATAAGTGAAATAAATCACAATTTCAAGTAAGAGATGGGTTAAAGTCGCGATATCCGTCAGCCGAGCATCATCATCTGCGGCGTGCGCCACCGCAGCTTATCGTACAGCACTGCCCGCATATCCTTGTGCGTTGATCTTGCTCTACCGTTGATATTTTGTGTCTTTAGTTAATGTGTTGTCAGTGCCTCATCCGTTGACATCACCCTCTTCTCGCGGTACAGTTACGTTCACTTGTCGATTCGGTACGCCGCGCTTGGCGCCGGGCTCTCCGAAGAGGTTTCGTATGCAGCCCCTTACGATCGACCAGCGTCAGCTACAGACGCTCGGCCAGTTGATCTCTGCCGGCGGCCACCACGATGTGTCCGGCCTGCTGCAGTCCTCGCTCGAGCGCCTCGTCGCATTCTGGCCCGCCATATCCGGTGCGCTGCTGTACCAGAATCCCCACGGAGACCTGATTCGACTCGAGCACGGCAAGCTTGATGCCGAGACGAACCGCATGATCGTTGAGGCCCGTCAGGCATTCTCCCGCCGCGAGGAGGGCAGCGAGCCGGCTATTGGGTTTTATACGCTCGACGACGACCGTAAGCTGCTTGAGCTTCCCATCCAGAGCGGCTCCAACACCGTCGGCTTGCTCCACCTGGTCATCCAGGACAGCGAGTCGGTGCGGCCAGTCATTCCTTCAGACGAAGACTTAGTCATGCTTCTCGTGCGCGCCATTGGCGGCGAGGCCGACAAGCTCGCTATGCTCCGCCGCGCTGAGCAGGACCTCCGTGAGCTCCACTTGCTCTCCGAGGTCGGCCAAGCGCTCTCCAGCAATCTCGATCTGCCAAGCCTCTTGGAAGATATGAAGCAGCGTGTGCCCGAGGCGATGGACGTCGAGCGCTGCTCGATCATGCTCCTCGACGAGGCCACAAAAGAGCTGATCCTCAGTGTCCCTGATGTGTATGTCGGCGACCTACGCGAATTTCGCATCCCCATGGACCGCGGGATCGCCGGATGGGTTGCCACGAATGGCATTGGCCAGATCGTCAACGATGTCGAGCATGACCCGCGCTGGTTCGACGGAATTGCCCGCGATGTGGATTTCATCACCCGATCCATCCTCTGCGCACCAATGCGCCTCGGCGACCGGGTTGTAGGCGTGATGCAGGTACTTAACAAGCGTAACGGTGAGCCCTTTGCGGAGAAGGACCTCCGTTTCCTTACCACCCTTGCCACCCAAGCTGCTGTCGCGGTAGAGAATGCTCGCCTCGTGCGCAATCTCAAAGAGGAGCGCGATCGTCTCCTCGTCAAAGAAGCAGAGGTCCGCTCTGCTATTGCTCGTGATCTCCACGATGGCCCTACCCAAAGCGTCGCTGCCATCGCTATGAACATCGAGTTCATTAAGCGGCTTATGCGCGCGATGCCAGAGCGTGTCGAGAGCGAGCTCCAGGTGCTCTCTGATCTCGTTCAGAAGACCTCCTATGATATTCGCACCCTGCTCTTCGAGCTCCGGCCGCTCGGCCTTGAAACGCAGGGCTTGCTCTCCACATTGCAGCAGTACGTCAGCCGCTTCCGCGATCCTTCCGGTGGTATGAGGCTACGGCTCGAGGCGCCGTCAACAGTGCCGCGGTTGTCACTCGAGATCGAAGGCGCGGTCTTTATGATCGTGCAAGAA
>JBDLTZ010000234.1:0-14581 GCA_039805565.1 Chloroflexota bacterium
GCGGGCTCTATCGTAGCTCGGGTCGCATTCGCCAACAGCATCTTGAAGGCGGCGGCTTCCTGCAGCCTTTATTGTGAGGTTTACGGAGGCGATCCAGGACCCGCAGCACCCGGAACACGAGTCGATGCTGGAGTGGGTCGGCGGCGAGTTCGACCCTGAGGCCTTCGACATCGACCAGGTGAACGCAGCGCTCCGGCAGCTCATGTGAGCGGGCGAGCTCGATGATGCGGATGACTATATCCAGCACGTGCCGGTCGTGGTCGAGGAGCTTGACGGAGCGCTTGCGGTGGGCGCTGAAGGGATAGACTAGACGGCGTGGTGCTTGATCAGGTCGTGGCCGACCCAGGTGAGCTGCCACACCCTCGGTTGGCGCACAGTTTGCTCCCGACGCTCGCCGGTCTCGGCTTTAGGTTCGCTGCGCCTGCTGGCGGCGCGTGCGTGTGCGGCGGTGCACGAACCAGGAGCCCAGCGCCAGGAGCAGGACGAGCCCGTCGCTCGATGTGGTGGGTGGCTGGGTGTGCATGTATGATACACGCACACCTACCCGGTCAGGTGGTGTAAGATGGCTGGTGCGACCTGGGCGCGAAGCAGCCTGGACGTGTGTGATCTGAAGGGAGAGTGCCGCGCACGATGAACGCCTCAGCTAGCTCGTCTACGGTCGCGCTCACCAAGGCGCAGCGCCTGCAGCTCCTCGGGGGTCTGTGGCCGCTCGCTGCCTTTGGGGTGATAGTCGCCGCCTATCTGGTGGGTACGCTGCTAGGGGTGTTCCCTTCCCCTTCGGCGCTCTTCTCTCTCCTCATCGCCGTCGTCCTCCTGTTCACCGTCTACCAGGCACTGCAGGCGATCCGCGACCTCCGGTCGGGCGTCGTGCTGGTGGTGGAGGATGTCCTGATGCGGTCGTGGCGAACGACCCCGCCCTCGAACGAGCTGTACGGGAAGTTCGAGCGGCTGGGGACGCTGCGCGTCGATACCGGCGAGAGGCTCACCCTGTCCCCGAATGCGCGCTACCGCGTCTCGTACAGCCCGGCGAGCAAGATCGCCTGGGAGGTTGTGACCATCGACCCGCACCGGCGGAAGGAGTAACTTCGCCGCCCTCGCTCCTACAGTGGCGGCGGAGCGGTTGATCTGGAGATGCGGGGGTTGCCCTTTTCCTAGAGGCGGAGGCAGGCCTCCACGGCGAGCCGGAGGAGCTGGGCGCGCACCTCGGCCTTGCTCGTCCAGCCGCGGCTGTCCCACACAGGGCCGCTCAGGTCGTCGCCGCTGTAGAGGATCTGGCCCAGCGTCACGCCGCGGAACTGCGCCACGGCGAACAGCGTGGCCGCCTCCATCTCTACGGTGACGCACCCCTCCTCCCGGCGCCACGCGATCCGGGCCGGGGTCTCGCGGAAGATCGCGTCGGTCGTCCAGGTCTTGCCGAGCACGTAGGGCAGCCCCTCGGCGCGCAGCACCGCCTCGATGGCCGCCACCGCCTCGCCCGGCGCCGCCACCTCGCGCGAGGCCGGCATGTAGTGGTAGGAGGTGCCCTCGTCGCGCACGGCGGAGGTGGGCACCACGAGATGGCCGACGGTCAGCGCGCGGTCGAGCGCCCCGGCCCCGCCGCAGACGATGAAGCGCCGTGAGCCGAGCGCGATCACCTCTTCGAGCATGCCGGCCGCCAGCGGCGCGCCAACGCCGGGGTGGAAGAGCGCGACCTGGCGCCCGCCGCCGGCGTCGAGGCGGTAGACCGGGTGCAGGCCCATCTCGCTGCGCTGGTTTGTGAGGAGGGTCGCGCGGCCCTCGGCCACGAGGGCGTCGATGATATCCTGGAAGAAGCAGGCGACAGCGTGGGCCGGGATGTCGATCGGGCGGATGAGGCGCTGCGGCTCGATCAGCGCCTCGCGCGATGGGTCGAACTCCAGGATCGGGTAGGGTGCGCGGGACTCGTTGGTCACGGGAGGGCTCCTTCTGCCGGGGCGCGCACGGCGCACCCCGGCGCGCTGTCTACGTCAGCGGCCGATGAGCGAGCGGACGCCGTCCCACTCCAGCCAGATGTCGGTCATGGCGTCCCACTTCTGCCCCGCGTGGGCCACGTGGTGCAGCCGGAAGTAGATCGCGTAGCGCACGTGCGGCGAGACGTTGGCCGTGACGCCGTGTGCGAGCTCGTAGTGCGCCAGCACCACGTCCCCGGCGCGCCCGGTGAGCTGCACCGGCTCGGGGATCGCCACCCGCGGCATCCCCTCGAGCAGCGCCTGCGGGCCGTGCTCGCGGAAGTAGGCCTCGTAGATGCGGTGCGTGCCGGGCCACACTGCCAGGTTACCGGCGAAGGGGCCGCTCACATCGCTCAGCATCACCCCCAGGAGCATAGTGAAGCTCCGGATCTCGCCCGCCGGGACGCCGTTCGTCGGCGTGTGCATGCCATCGAGGTGCGGGTGCGGCGCGGGCGGCGACTCGTGCATGGTGGGGAAGCGCAGCGCGATCTGCCCGCCGCTGACGGGGGCGACCTTGCCGGGGCCGATCAGCGACTCGGCCAGGGCGAGCGCCGGCGTGGCGTTGAGCAGGTCGGTGATCACCGGGGCGCGCTGAAGCTCCGGGCAGTAGGACTGGGCGCGGAAGCGGGTCATCTCGGCCGGGTCCATGCCCTCGCCGAGGGAGTGGTTGATGGCGCGCAGCGCGGCGTTCACCAGCGGCGCGGGCACGACGCCCGGCACCTGGACGTAGCCGTCGGCGATGAAGTGCTGCTTCTGTTCTTGCGTGAGCTCCACGGTCTCCTCCTTCATCATAGGCGGGCGGGCGGCTACCCCCGGACGGCGGCGCGGGCGGCGTCGAGCCCCTGCTCGTAGGCGCGGATGAGCCGGTCCCAGAGCGCGTCGGCGGCCGTGTCGATCTGCTGCCGCGTCGGGTCGGCCTCGAACCAGGCCAGCGTGCGCTCGATGCCGCGGGCGAACGGGGTGGTCGCGCAGTAGCCCGGCACGAACCGCTTGATCTTGCTGTTGTCGAACACGGCGGTGCGCGACTTATCGCCGAGCAGCGAGCCGGTCATGTCGGGCAGGCAGGCGGCGATAAAGTCTGAGGCGATGTGGACGATCTTCGGCTCGACCCCGGCGGCCGCGGCGGTGGCCTCGACGATCTGGTCCCAGGTGAGGGCTTCATCCGAGGTGATGTGGAAGGCGTGGCCGATAGCCTGCTGGTGTCCGAGGAGCCCGTTGAAGCCCTTGGCGAAGTCGCTGTTGTGGGTGATCGTCCAGAGCGAGGCGCCGTCGCCGGGCACGATCACCGGCTTCCCCTGGCGCATGCGCGCGATGGCGGTGTAGGGCTGCTGCCAGCTGTTGACCACCAGCGGGATCTGGGTGTCGCCGTAGGTGAGCGAGGGGCGCACGATGGTGCAGGGGAAGCCCTCCTCGCGGTAGGCGCGCAGCAGGCGCTCCTCGCAGGCGATCTTGTCGCGCGAGTACTGCCAGTAGGGGTTGGCGAGCGGGGTGTCCTCGGTGATCAGGTAGTGGCTGGGCGGCTTCTGGTAGGCGCTGGCCGAGCTGATGAAGACGTACTGGCGCGTGCGGCCGCGGAAGAGCTCCAGGTCGCGGTCGACGTCGGCCTGGGTGTACGCCACCCAGTTGACGACGGCGTCGAAGCGGCGGCCGGCGATGGCCCGCGCGACGGACTCGGGGTCGCGGATGTCGGCGCTGAGGGCGTGGGCGCCGGGGGGTGTGGGGCGCCGGCCGCGGTTGAGGAGGGTCAGCTCGATCCCCTGCTCGATGGCCAGCTGCGTGCACGCCGTGCTGATCAGGCCGGTCCCGCCGATGAAGAGTACCTGCATCGTTGCATACCTCGGGCTGTGCCGGCGCGCCCGCAGCGGTGTCAGGCTGGCCGGAGGTCGGAAGGGGTGTCGCACCTATCGTACCACACGGACGAGCCGCCTACCGAAGACAGACCACCGACGGCCGGCGGTCGGGGTCGTCGGCGGTCGGTGGTCTGCGGGCCGTGTGGGCGTCTGGGGAGCGGCGCTACCGCGGCACGAAGTCGGTCTCCTCGGTGAGGCTGCGGACGAAGGCGGCGATCAGTCGGGCGGCGTGCTCCACGTCGCTCAGCTGGATCATCTCGTTCGGCGAGTGCATGTAGCGGTTCGGGATCGAGACGACACCGGTGGCTACCCCGCCGCGCGCGATGTGGATGGCATCGGCGTCGGTGCCGGTGTAGCGCGGGGTGATCTGCACGCTGTAGGGGATGCCCTCGCGCTCGGCGGTGGCCGTGAGCATGTCGAAGACCACCGGGCTGTTGGCCGAGCCGCGCGAGAGCACCGGCCCGCCGCCGAGCCTGACGTCGCCGTGCTGCTTCTTGTCCGAGCCGGGGTGGTCGGTGGCGAAGGTCACGTCCACCGCGATCGCCACCTGCGGCTCGAAGCTGAAGGCCGCCACGCCGGCGCCGAAGAGGCCGATCTCCTCCTGGGCGGTGGCCACGGCGGCGACAGTGGCGCGCGGGCGGTCCTTCGCCAGCAGGCGCAGCGCCTCGAGCACGGTGAACGCCCCGATGCGGTCGTCGATGCTGCGCGACACCAGGCGCCCGCCGGGCATCTCGACCGGCTGGGCGTCGATCACGCCGACGCTGCCGACGCGCACGCGCTCCTGGGCCTCGGCGCGGCTGGTGGCGCCGATGTCGATCCACAGGTCCTCGATCTTGCTGACCTTCTCGCGCTCGTCCGGCTTCATCAGGTGGATGGGCTTCTTGCCGATCACGCCGACGACCTCGCCCTGCTTGCCGAGCAGGCGCACCCGCTGGCCCACGAGCACCTGCGAGTCCCAGCCGCCCACCGGCTGGAAGGTCAGGTAGCCGTCGTCGTCGATGTAGCTCACCATAATGCCGATCTCGTCGATGTGGCCGGCGAGGAGCACGCGCGGGGCGCCGCCCTCGAGCACGGCGTACGAGCTGCCGCGCACGTCGGCCCAGGTGCGGTCGGCGAAGGTGTCGGCCTCGGCGCGCCAGGCGCGGCCGGCGGCAGCCTCGTCCCCGGAGGGTCCGGGGATGGCGAGGATGCGTTTGAGGAAGGCGAGGCTTGTGTCTTCCATCGGTCGTGGTTCCTTTCAGTCTAGCGCGCGCTCTGCGGCTGAACGGGCTGGGCGGCCACCGCGGCGCGCTGGTCGTCGAAGGCCTGGCGGGCGTCCTCGAGGCGCTGGGCGGCGGCGTCCATCTGGAGTGCGGCGTGGTTGGCGAGCTCGATCTTGAAGCTGCCGTAGAAGGAGAGCATCTCATCGAGTGCCGAGCGCTCGAGGGCCAGGCCGGCGAGGTAGTCGGCGTGGGCCTGCTCAAGCGGCGGCGGGGGTGTGAGCGCCTCGATGGTGCGATAGGCCACGTCGACCTGCTCGCGCAGGCGGCGGGCGGCCGCGGCGTGGGCGGTGGAGGAGCCGCCCGGCTGGCTGGTGGCGTTGCGGTAGGACTCGACGGCGTCGCGGAGCCGGCCGCGCGGCTCCTCGAGCGCGCTCAGGTACGCGAGCACCCGGGCGTCGCGCGCGGGCGGGAGCTCAGAGAGCAGGATGTCGGCGGGTGGAGCTGCGATGGGCGCCGGGACAGGGGTGGCGGCGATGCGGGCCGCGGCCTCTTGCGCCAGGGCAACGTTGCGCTCGAGCGCGCCCCGCAGCACGATGTTGAGCGCCAGCGTGAGCGCGAGCAGCAGCACCGGGACCATCCAGAAGACCAGCCGGGCGCGGCCCATGGCGCGGCGCGAGCGGCGCCAGTTGACCCACCAGGACTCGCCGTGGTAGAGCGCGTGGCTGTCGTCCTGCGCGGCGGGGCGGCTGATGCGCGGCGGGATGGCCTGGGCCCAGCGGCGCCACGTTGGCGCTGGCTCGGGGGCGGGCGACTCGGGAGCGGGCTCGGGGGCGGCGGCTGGGATGGGGGCGGCGGCGATCATCTGACGCTGCTCGAGCCATGCCAGCCCCTTGATCGCGCGCTCGTTGGACGGGTTGAGCGCCAGCACCGAGCGCAGGCAGAAGGCGATCTCCTCGGGCTGGTCGAGCACGCCCGAGAGCCACAGCCAGCCCATCTCGTGCTGCGGGTCCAGCTGGACGGCGCGCGCGAGCAGCACGGCGGCGACACGCTTCTGGCCTCCCCGGGCCGCCGCTACCCCGCGCTCGAACATGCGCGCAGCCTCGCGCTCGTTGGCTTTGATCTCGGCCTGTGGTGGCGATGTTGGTGTCTTTAGGGCCACGCCCGCGTCCTCGTTGAGCTCCCGCAGGGGAGGCGTGGAGGGTCAAGGCCCCTCCACAAGATAAGAAACGCCTTTGTCGGGGGGGCACAGAATGTCGGCCCTCCCCGCGGCTGCTGCAGCGGGAGCATCAGTGCTCGGGGAGCAGCTGGTTCAGCATGCGCTGCGACTCGAAGGGGTCTTCGACCAGGCGGGCGCGGATGACATCCCACTTGCGGGGGTCCTCGCCGCCGAGCCGCCAGATCGCGATGCCCGCGAGGTCGAGCTCCTGCACCAGCCGGAGCTTGGCGTCGAGGCCGCTGGCGGTGGAGAACCAGACCGTGCGCCGGCCGCTGTCGCGGGTGGTGTAGGTGATCCAGTTCTCCTGCACCAGGCCGTTCTCGTTGCGCTCGAGCAGGTTCACGTTCAGGTTGTAGGTCTGGATGATATCGTTGATCATGTCCCATGTCTGGCCGCGCGCCTGCTGGCCGCCGTTGTTGGGCCAGTTGTAGCCGTAGAACGGCACGCCGATCACCACCTTGGCCGGGTCCACCACCGTCTTGGCGTAGTTGGCAACTCGCTCGACCCAGTAGACGGGGGCGACGGGGCCGGGGCCGCCGCCGCGCCAGTGGAAGTCGTAGGTCATGATCCGCAGGCGGTCCACCACCTGCCCGAGCGCGGCCCAGTCCTGGAAGCCGCCGAGGCCGCAGTAGTCGCAGTCCTTGGCGTGGACGGCCACGGTGAGCAGCTTGCCCTGCGCGTGGAGCGCGTCGGCCAGAGACACCATGAAGGTAGTGTACTCGTCGCGCAGGCCGCTGTTGAGGAACTCGTAGTCGATGTCGATCCCGTCGTAGCCGTAGGTGATGACCTCGTCCACGATCGCCCGGATGTGGCGCTCGCGCGTGGCGGGGTTCATGAGGATGCCCGGCACTGGGTCGGCGCCGGACACCACGTTGTGGACGGTGGGGATGACGAGGACGTTCTTGCTGCGGGCCAGCTCCACCAGTGTCTGGTCGCGGGCCTCGCTGCCGAAGAGCAGGCCGCCGCGTGCGCTGGGCTGGTACCAGAACGGGCTGATCTCATCCAGGATGTCGGCGTTGGCCTCGAATGAGTCGCGGTTGATCGAGCCAAACGAGTCGGGCAGCCAGGCGGCGATGTAGCGGCCGGTCTTCGGGTGGAAGGCGGCCTGCGGCTCCTCGTCCACGGGGACTTGTGGCCGGGGGGCGGGGGCGGGCCGGCGAGCGGCCACCGGAGCAGGGGCAGCGGTGGCGGTGGGGGCGGCCACGGTGGGGGTGGGCAGGGCGGGAGGCGCGCTGGCCTGGCGCGCGAGGTCCACCGTATCGGCCACCAGCCCGGCCCACACAGCGATGGACAGCAGGTAGATCAGAGCGAGCGTGATATTTCCGAGCGGGAGGCGTCCCTGGCGCATAGCGGCTTTAGCTCAGGTGGCTAGTAGGCATCGAGCTCGCGGAGACGCTCGTCGCTGATTCCGAAGAAGTGGGCGATCTCGTGCAGGACCGTGCGGCGGACCTCCTCGCGGAGCGCGTCGCGGCCGGAGAAGTCTCTCGTCAGCGGCTCCTGGAAGATCGTTATGGTGTCGGGGAGGAGCGGGCCACCGCCCTCGCGCTCGGTGAGCGGGACGCCCTCGTAGAGCCCGTAGATGGTCTGCCATGGCTTGATACCGGCGGCGCGCCGCTGGTAGCGGTCGGGGCGCAGCGCGATATGGATCTCGACGTTCTCGAGGTGGCGGGCGAACTCCGGCGGGAGGGTGTCGAGCGCCTCTGCGACGATCACCTCAAAGGTCACGCTGTCCATACGCACCTGCTCCTTTCCCTCGCGGAATTATACGGTCTGCGCATGGAGGGTGTCAAGGGTTTTTGCTCCCGGATCTGGCTCCTGGGGTGGTGGTGGGAGGTATTGGGGGGGACATGCGTCGAGCGGCACGCGGCGCGCCCCTGGCCGGGCCACGCCGCGTGCTGCTTGGTACGCTCACTTATGCGGCGACCAGCTGGGCGCGGCGGTCGGCCAGGGCCTCGGCGAGGCGCGTGAGGCCGCGGTGCTGGAGCGCCTTGACCGAACCGACGCTGCGGCCGAGCGACTGGGCGATCTCGGCCAGGCTGCGGTCCTCGTCGAAGCGGAGGCGCAGGACGAGGCGCTGGTCGCTGGTGAGGACGCGCATCTCGCCCTTGATCTCGTGGTAGGTGATCTGCGAGAGGATGGCGTCGTCGGGGGCCTCGAGCGCGCCGGAGCTGCTCTCATCGAGCGGGACTGAGGGGCGGCGGCGGGCCTGACGCATCATGTCCATCGTGCGGGCGTAGGCGATGCGGTAGAGCCAGGCCGAGAAGGGCCAGCCGCGGTCCTCGTAGCGGGCGAGGCCCTCGAGCATCTTCACGAAGACATCGCTGCACACATCCTCGGCGAGCACAGGGTCACCCACGCGCAGCGTGATGTAGCGGCGCACCTGGGGGGCGTAGCGCTCGTAGAGCCGGCTGATTGCCTCGGTGTCGCCATCCTTGGCGCGGGCGATGATGGCTGACTCGGACTCAGGGGCGTACTGTGCGGCAGGGCGGTCGGGCTGCGTGGCGGCGTGCAGGTCTGCTGTCATGGTCCAGCCTCTTCGGTTGCTAACTCGCGTGGCTCGGCACGGAGCGGCTGACAAACACGTTCGAGTCGCCGGGAGCGCGTTCTGTTGCTGCGGAAGGGCGGGCCTCGGAACTGACAGCAGTATAGAAAAGCGAGATGACAGGCCTGTGAGAGACGGGGATACGCGTGGGCGGCGCCGGTCTCTGGCTGCGGCGCTGCGAGGGCGGGGGGACGCGGGCGCTCCGCCTGCGCCCGCGTCCGAGAGGGTGTCACACGGGGTCGCCTGCGGGGGGGGGAGGTGACACAACGATAGTGCGTCGTGATGACAGTTCGTTCAGGGGCAAGCTCACAATGTTTCAACCTGCGTCGCCGCACCGATGCGCTCGACGTCCTCGGGGCGCATGATACCGGCGCCGAGCACCAGGGCGTTGGCGGTGCCGCAGGCCACACCGAGGCGCAGTGCGTCGGGGAGCATCTGCCCGCGCAGCACGCCCGTCGCCACGCCCGAGAGCACGGCGTCGCCACTGCCCACCGGGCTCACCGGCTTGATCGCTGGCGGACAGGCCCACCAGGCGCCCTCGGCGCTCACTGCCACGGCCCCCTGCCGGCCGAGGGTCACGACGACGGTGGCCGGCCCGCGCGACCGGGCCTCCTGGGCGGCCGCGGCGGCCTCGGCGGGGGTGACGAGCTCGCGGCCGAGCGCCTCGCCGAGCTCGTGGGCGTTGATCTTGAGCATGGCCAGCGGCAGGTCGAGCGCCGCACGCAGCGCCGGGCCGCTGGTGTCGAGGAACACCGGGCGGGCGGCGCCGACCTCAGCCAGGAGCTCGAGGAATGCAGCCGGGGAGACGCCTGGCGGGAGGCTGCCCGAGGAGGTCAGCGCCTCGGCGTCGGACGCCGCCGCACGGATGTGGGCGGCCACGGACTGCCACGCGGCCTGGCTGAGCTGCGGCCCCGGCTCGTTGATCGTGAGCGTGTCGTGGGCGGCGGGGTCGGTGACGAGCACGCAGATGCGCGACTCACCCTCGGGCAGCCAGGCCCAGTCCGAGGGCAGCCCCTCGGCAGCGGCCAGGGCGGCGATGGCGCGGCCGGTGTCGCCTCCGAGCGGGCCGGTGGCGCGCGCGTCGAGGCCGAGTGTGCGGAAGGCGCGGACGACGTTCAGCCCCTTGCCGCCGGCCTGGTCGCGCCGCTCCGCGACGCGGCAGACCTCGGCGTTGCGGAATCCGGGGACGACGAGCACCCGGTCGATCGCCGGGTTGGGGGTGAGACAGAGCAGCATAGTATCCTCAGTAGCCTTCGGCGGTTGAGCTGCGGTCCGGCCGGCGGCTGTGCGCCGCGGCCACGTATCAGTATACGCCGTCCGCGCCGCTTGACGAAAGTGCCCGCCCCCGGTAGAATCCCTTGGTACGCGGGAGTGGCGTAGTGGTAACGCGAGAGCCTTCCAAGCTCAAGTCGCGGGTTCGATTCCCGCCTCCCGTACCAACGAAGACGCCGCCGCACCGATAAGTGGTGCGGCGGCGTTGTGCTTCCTCAGAATCCTCTAGCTGCCCGGCGCGCGTGGGAGTCGCACGACGAAGGTGCTGCCGCCGCCCACGCTGCTCGCCACCTCGACCGTCCCGCCGTGCAGCGCCACCAGCTCGTGCACCACGTACAGCCCGATCCCCATGCCTGTGATCGGCACGCCCGTTGTGTGGTTGGCGCGGTAGAACCGCTCGAAGAGCCGGCCGCCAACGCCCTCCGGGATGCCGACGCCCTGGTCGCTCACGCTCCAGAGAACGCTGCCCTCGTCCTGCGACAGCCGCACGCTGATGTGGCCGCCGTCTGGGCTGTACTTCACGGCGTTCTGGAGCAGGTTCTGGAGTACCTGCTCGAGCCGCAGCGGGTCCCCGAGGACCAGGGCCGGCCCGTCGCAGTCGATCGCGATCGTGTGCGCGTAGAGCAGGGGCTCGACGTCCGCGGCGATCTGCTGCGTGAGATCGCAGAGATCGATCAGCCCCAGGCTCAGGCGGTCGTGCTCGGAGTGCAGCCGGGCCATATCGAGCAGCGAGCCGATCAGCTGGTGCGCCCGGTCCGACTGATCGACGATCGCGTGGAGCGCGCGCCGGTCGCGCTCGCTCAGGTCGGCGATGTGACTGAGGCGGCGCTCGAGCACCTGAGCGTAGCCAACGATGGCGGTGAGCGGGGTGCGCAGCTCGTGCGCGGCGATCGCTAGGAACGCATCGCGGGCGCTGATGGCGGCCTCGGCCTCCTCACGGGCGGTGCGCTCGGCCAGCAGCAGCCGCTCGCGCTCCTCCTCGAGCCGCTGCACCTCGGTGGCGTCGCGCATGATCTTGACGAAGCCGATGACGCACCCCTCGCCGCTGTGGATCGGTGTGACGACGCCGTCTGCCCAAAAGCGCCCCCCGTCCTTGCGCAGGTGCCAGCGCTTGTCTATGGCACGGCCGTCCCGGGCCGCGCGCTCTCGCTCGGACTCGGGTGCGCCGGCCCGGATATCCTCCTCGGTGAAGATCAGCGACACGGGCCGGCCGACGATCTCCTCGGTGCGGTAGCCGAAGATCTGGTGCGCCCCGGCGTTCCACGTGCTGATCAGACCCTTGAGGTCGATCGTGAACATCGCGTAGTCGCGGACTGACGCGACGATGGCGTGAAAGATGCCCTGGCGCTCGTCAGCTGTGGTGGTGTGTGAGTGCTGCATATCGTATCCTTCGCCTGGCATGGAGGGAGGCGGGGTTTCAGGCGGGCATGAGCTCACAGGCGAAGATAAGACAGCAGGGAGCGTGCCGCCGCCGGGGAGTGACCGTGCGTGCGAACGATATCTTGGGTTGGGGCGCCGGCCGGCAGCGCTGTGGCACAGGGCTTGCGAGCGGATACCTGAGTCGTACAATCTGTGAGGGCCGGTCCATGACCAGTGATCCTGAGCCTGCTGAGCCATCCCGGCGCATGCCCACCGGCGTGCCGGGCCTCGACACCGTGCTCGGCGGGGGGCTGCGGCACGGTGGTGTCTACCTCGTCATTGGGCCGCCGGGGGCCGGCAAGACAGTCCTCGGCAACCAGATCTGCTTCGCCCAAGCCGTGACGGGTGCGCGGGCGATCTACCTGACGCTGCTCTCTGAGAACCACAGCAACATGCTGGACAACCTCGAGGGGCTGTCGTTCTTCGACCGCCGTCTGATCGGCGACGGGCTGCAGTACGTCAGCGCCTACGGCGTACTGGAGCAGGGTGGCCTGGATAGGCTGCTCGAGTTTGTGCGGCAGCTCGTGCAGGCGCAGCGCCCCGTGCTGCTGGCGGTCGACGGGCTCGCGACGCTGGCGGAGATGGCGGTCTCTGCGGTTGCGCTGAAGCAGTTCATCAACCAGCTGCAAATCGTCGGCTCGCTCTTCACCTGCTCATTTCTGCTCTTCAGCTCGCTGGATGCCGCCGTTGGCACACGCGCCGAGCACGCCTCGGTGGATGGGGTCATCGAGCTGCACCGCGTGAGCTTGGGGCTGCGTTCGGCGCGCGAGCTGGAGATCCACAAGCTGCGCGGGAGCAGTCACCTCGACGGCCGGCACGCCTTCGTGATCACCCGCGATGGGCTGCGGATCTACCCGCGACTCGAGGCGCGCTTCAGGTCTCTCGACATCCCCCCGGAGCAGCTGGACCGGCGCCTGACGTTCGGGGTGCCGCTGCTCGACGCGATGCTGGGCGGAGGGCTCCAGGCGAGGAGCACCACGCTGCTGGTGGGCACCACCGGGAGCGGGAAGACACTGCTCGGGCTGCGCTTCCTGGCGAGCGGCGCGGAGCAGGGCGAGCCCGGCCTGTACGTTGGGTTCTACGAGACTGCGGGGGAGCTGCGCGCGAAGGCGGACTCCGTCGGCTTCGGCCTGTCGGCGCACGTGGACGCTGGCCGGGTCGGCATGCTGTGGTACCCGCCGTACGAGACGCTGATCGACGCGTTGGCCGAGCGGATCTTCGAGGTGCTGGAGGAGCAAGGGGTGCGGCGGCTGTTCCTCGATGGGCTCGAGGGGATCGAGGGCGCCGCCGTTCACCAGGAGCGCGTGCAGTCCTTCATGATGGCGCTGTCGAACACGCTGAAGGAGAGGGGGGTGACGACGATCTTCTCGGCCGAGATCCGTGACCTGGCGGGCCCCACCGTTAAGATCCCGCTGGAGGGCATCTCGATCGTGGCGGGCAACATCATCCTGATGCGCCAGGTGGAGCTCAAGGGGAGCACAAGGCACGTCCTCTCGGTGATGAAGATGCGCCGCAGCGGCTACGAGCCGGTCATCCGGATGTTCTCGATCGGCGCGCAGGGCATTGTAATGGGCGACCCGATCGAGCGGGTGGACGCGATCCTCACCGGTACCCCACGTTCAGTGCCCGCACGCGGGAGGCGGCGGCGATGAGGGCGCTATGAGCACGGTACTCATCGTCGATGACGAGACGGTGATCTTGGAGATGCTGCGGGATCTGCTCGAGGATGCCGGCTACCGCGTTGTGACCGCGCGTGACGGCCGCGATGGTCTGGCGGCGATGGCTGCCGCTCCCGTGGATGTGGTGCTGTGTGATGTGATGATGCCGGTGATGGACGGGGTGGCCTTCTGCCGGGCGGTGCAGGCCGACGCCGCGCTGGCGTCGATCCCTGTTCTGCTGATGAGCGCGGGCGCCCGCCCGACAGAAGGCTCAGGGTGTCGGTCCGCAGGGTTCCTCCAGAAGCCCTTTACGCTCGATGTGGTGCTGGCGGCGCTCGCCGCAGTGCTTGGAGCACGCTGACGCGCCCGGTTTCAGCCACAGGCGTTCACAACAGGCGTCGCGCTCTACGCCGCGCTCAGCACCTGGATCTGCCGTGCGAGCCGGTGCTCGTCGGCGAAGCCGAGGTTGACCTCGCGTACGGCGCCGCGCGCGTCGAGCACGACGGTGGCCGGGACGGTGAGGATGCCGACGCGCGCCACTAGCTCGGGGTGGTCGAGCGCCGAGAGCACCGTCACTGTCGCGTCCGTGCCGAGGTCGGACTCGAGCCGTCGCAGCGCCGGGACTTGCCGGGTGCGGCACTCGGAGCAGGTCGGGGTCGAGAAGGCCACGACGGCCGGGCGACCCGGCGGCACCATCCCCGCGAAGGGGGACTGGGCGGCGAGGCGGCGGAGTCTCGTGGCGCGCCAGAGCCGTATGCCGCCCCACACCAGCGCGGCGGCCGCGACGAGCGCGGCGAGGATGAGGAGTCGCTCGAGCATGTGTCCCTCCTCTGCTATCCCCTGGCCCCGCGCAGCCGCTGGAGCTGGAAGAAGATGAAGCAGCCGGCGCAGAAGCCGAACAGCAGGTTGACTGCTGCGAGCGCCACCACGACGAGCGCGAGCCCCCACCCGAGCGCCGGTAGCCCTGCGAACAGCGCCAGGGTGGCCAGGAGCAGCACGGCCGCCCCCATGCCCTGCGCGAAGCGGTGCGGCGCCGGGTCCTCCTCGTGCAGGTCGGGCCGGACGAGCCCGGCCGGGCGCAGTGCGTCGCGGTAGAGGCGCTGGAAGAGTGCAAGCTGCGGCGTAACCGTACCAAGCGCCATCACGGCGGCCACGAGCGCCGCCAGCCACGGCAGGTCCAGCAGGAAGGCAAGTACCAGCAGCGCGATGATCGCAGCCTGGTTAACACGTAGGGCGGTGCGGTCGAACAGCGGACGCGCAGCCCGCGGCGCGGCGGCGAGATCCTGGTGTGTCACGGGACACGCTCCTTCAGGCTTGGCATAGACGATACAGGAAGTATAGCACAAACTTGATAAACTTGTGCGCTTTGGTACTCTATGCCGCAGCGGTGCTCCGGGGTGCTCCATGTCGCGAGGGCGCCGGGCAGCTTATCCGCCCGACGCCCCGATATGGTGA
>JBDLTZ010000235.1:0-5557 GCA_039805565.1 Chloroflexota bacterium
GCCGAATGGCTGCCGTGCCTGGTATGGACTGTCCTCAATGAGCGCGTCCGCGACCTGGCGCACCTGCTCGCCGGCCTGTGCAGCCCCGTCGATCACCAGGTCGATCGCTGTCTCCGCTCCAGCCTGTCCGCGGCGACCGATCCACTTGCTCCGCTGCGCACTCATGCCTTCGCCTCCAAGAAGGTCAGGAGTTGCGTCGCAGCCCGCCGGTACTCCTGCGCGATCAGCGATGAAGGTGCGAAGTCGGCCAGCGTCATGCCGTGAGCGGGCGCGTCAGCTGCGGCAACAGCGAGGCGGATCGGGTCGAACTGGACCGGCACCTGCAGCGATGCAGCTTGATCCTGAATCTCCTCGAGCGCCGCCTGGGCGTGAGAGGTTCCAGCGCGGTAGCGCGTGGGCAACAGCCCCAGGAGCGCAAGCGCCGGATTGATGCGGGCGTTCAGGCGCTGCTGCAGGGCCCGGACGTGCTCATAGCCGTCCAGCGCCATGAAGCTGCACTCGACTGGAACGAGCAGCCAGCGCGCGGCCGTGAGTGCGTTGGTGACTGAGAGGTCGATCCCCGGCCGACAGTCGATCAGGATCAGGTCATACTCCTCAAGATGCGGCGCGAGCATATCGAGCAGCACGTACTCACGCCCCTCCCAGGGGATGGCAATCTGAATCACAGCCTCAAGCGCGAGCGAGGACGGCACCAGGTCGACGCCGGCGAAGCGAGAGGGACAGCGCACCCCATCAAGGCGCTGCGCTCGCTGCGCAAACGCATCGCTGAGCGATGTGCAGGGTGCATCATCGGGAAGGGCGACGCGCGTGAGCGAGGCCTGTGGGTCAGTATCGATCGCGAGAACGCGCCGGCCCATCTGCCCGGCAAACCCGGCCAGGTTCAGGACGGTGGTAGTTTTACCCACGCCGCCCTTCAGATTGGCGACCGCGATCACGTGGGTGCTAGAGGGTGTCACGTTGAGGCTCCTGTGTCAGTAGAGCTGATGCGGGCCAGCCAGGGCTATGGCTTCATCAGCCGCTTGCGGTAGTCGGCGGCGCTAAAGCGGACGATGGCAGAGCCGACGCGCGGATCGCACATGCGTGAGAACACGCGCGGGTCGATCTCCTCCGGCTCCAGGTTGCTCGTGAACACGGTCGGTAGCCGCTCGTTATAGCGGTGGTTGATGATCTGGTAGAGCTTCTCGCGCGCCCACGCCGTTGTGTGCTCGGTGCCGAGGTCGTCGAGCACGAGTAACGGCGCCGTGCGGATCAGCTCGAAGCGCTGGTCGTAGGTCACCGGGCTCGTCGGCGCGAACGTGGCCCGCAGGTGGTCGAGCAAATCCGGCACAACGGCGAAGACGACCTGGAGGCCTCGACCGAGCACCTCGTTGGCGATCGCGGCGGCAAGGTGAGTCTTGCCGACCCCGTAGCCGGCAAACAGCGCGAGCCAGCCTTCTGGTCGTCGGGCGTACTCGACAGCGCGAAGGTACGCACGACGCACGCCGGGCATACCTGGCTTGAACGTGGCGAAGGTTTGGTCGTGGAAACACGCGAGGTTGCTGAGTGCCGCCAGGGCGACCTGCCGGCGAGCGGCGAGCTCGGCCTGTTTGCAGACGCACGGGAAGAGCGCGCCAAACTCGGGGTGACCGAACGGGACGGCCTTCTTGTAGTAGCCAGCACCCAGACAGTGCGGGCAGGTGGTGACGGTGAGACTTGGGCTGATGCGGTCGATGAGCGAGCTGTCCGGCGCAACGTCGGGCAGGATGTCAGCGATGTGCAGCATACCGTTGGTCGCGCCGTGATCAGTCAGGCTCATCACATCCCCTCCTCAACCGACATCAGCGGCTCATCGTCGCGCTGTGCCTGGAGCCGCTGTAGTGCCTCGTCGTCGGAGGCGCCCTCCTCCAGGTAGAGCAGCAGGTACTGCATCTCCAGCTCGGTAATGTCCGATGGCGCGATGCCCCGTGCCCGCCGTTCGAGCGCCGCCTCCGACCTGTCGCTGTGTTCCTGCTGCGCCTCGTGTTCTTGTGCAGGTGAGAGCGGGAGCTGCGTCTGCAGGGCGCGCAGCGCGTTCACGATACCTCCGGACCGTGAGCCTGAGCGGCGCTTCCTGGCGACGAGCTCGCGGACGCGGTTGAGTGGGAGATCGCCGAGCTCGGCAGCGACGCGCGGGTTAACGTCGACCTCGTTCATCAGAAACAGCGCGGTTTCTGACATCCCACCACCACCGGAATCGACGTGATTCGCTGCCTCTGGTGGTGGTGGATCATGATCATGGTTCCATGTTGGTTCATGATTCGGTGGTGGTTCCGATAGCCGTTTGGGTTGTCCTGAAGCTGTAAAACGCCCCTTCCGGTGGATCGCTTGATCCCCTTTCCCTCGTGGTTGGGGGATCACACGATCCTCTTTTTGCGGATCGGGTGATCCCCTTTTCTCCTCGGTCGGAGAGGATCGTGTGATCCCCTTTTCCAAAGAGGATCGTGTGATCCCCTTTTCCAAAGAGGATCCGGCGATCCCCTTTTTCACGGAACGTGGTCCGGCGCCGCGACGCTTGTTCTCGCGCAAGGTGCTGAGCGGGATGGTGTCCTCGAACTCCGACTGCGCCTGGCGTTGCCGCTCGACCATGTCGTGCGCGACCGATGCGGCCTCCTCGATAGGGAGATCGAAGTACTCCACGTCACTCAGCACCTGGGTGATCTCATCAGCGCTCATCGCTGTCGCCACGAGGTATCTGGCCTTGTGCTTACGTCCCCGTCCTTCCCCGGTGTACAGGTCACCGGTCTCCTCCAATGCGCGTAGGTACTGGCGCAGGTTGCGCACGTGTTTGACCCGGCAGTACAGGGCCAGCGAGGCCGTCCCCGGCCAGCAGACACCGGCCGGGTTCGCTCGCTCTGCAAGCGCGACCAGCACGATGAACGGCTTTCCATCGTGCGGGGCGTACTCGAAAACACGTGTGAGCGCCTCAAATCCCATAGTCGTCTCCCGAAGGCGGTGGGTATGTTCCGTTTGCCCACGCGTAGCAATCGGAAGCGTCCAGGCATAGCTGGGTACCAAAGACAGTCCCTGCGAAAGAAACTGTCTGATTCCCATAGACGGGCAACAAAACCACCACGATATGAATCCATTGCCAGGCAGAAGGCACTTCGATGGGGCATTTGCGCTGTGCGCTACAATACCCAGTGCATCGGCGCTGCCTCTGGCGGCACCGACGAGGATTGGCTATGACAATCCTCGTCGACCCGGTGCGCTCAGGGCCGGGGGCGCTGCGGATTCCACCCCTCCGCGCCCCCGCCTGAGCCTCACCGTACTTCGTGCCTCCTATCACTAGCCACTGCGGGCTCCGCGGCCCGCGCGACTGGGTCGCTGCCGCCAGCGGCACAGTCGCCCGGGTCGCGAAGGCTCACGCCGCGTCTTGCGTGAGCGAAGGGGGTATGAAATTCGTGCAACTCGACCTCGCCATCCAGATGTTCCTCGACCACCGTCGCCGTCGCACCCTCGCGACCAGACGTCAGTACCGTCGCTGGCTACTGACGTGGTTTGACTGGCTCACTCGGCAGGGAAAGCCGAATGAGCTCGCGCCGATCGAGATCGGGGACTTTCGCGACTTCCTCACCTACCTCGAGGATGAGCATGTCCCCCACGGACGCAATCCACGTCGCCCGGCAGCACCGCGACCTGGACTTCAGCCCGCATCCGTCGCGGCAGCGCGACGGACGCTCCGGGCCTTCTGGAAATACCTCGACAACGAAGAGCTGCTGACGCCTCGCCAGTCCCGCTTCTTCGGCAACAACCGCATCCCGATGCCGGAGGTCATTGAGCCACCGCGCCCCTACATAGAGTGGGAGACGCTAAATCGGCTACTGGAGGCGTGCGGCGACGGTCTCGACGAGACGTCGGCCAGGAACCGCGCCATCCTGCTGCTCCTCTACGAGTCGGGGATGCGTGTTGGCGAGCTCTGCGCCCTCGAAGACAACCACGTGAATCTGCGCGAGCGTCAGGCACAGGTGCTGGGAAAGGGCAACCAGTGGCGTCCGGTTTTCTGGCAACCGCCGGGGGGCTTCGCCCTCATTCGCTACGTGCTGATGCGCCGTGGAGCGCGTGATGCTGGGCCGCTCTTCCGGGGGACGTCGACCCGCAATGATTGCGGGAAGATGTCACCAGACTCCGTGCGGAGCATGATCAAGCGAGTGGCAGAGGACGCTGGGATTGCGCTACCGCCCGGCTGCCCAGTCCACTGGTTTCGCCATGGTTTCGCGAAGCGTGCGCTCGAGGCGGGCCTTGACCGATCGCTCGTCGGCCAGCTGCTCGGACACCGCAACGTGAAGACGACCGAGCGCTACGTGCGCGAGTTCCCGGTTCGGCTGAAGGCTCACTACGACGCTGCATTCGGGGCGTCGGTCCGGCGAGGGCGTGTAAGCTCGGCGGATCATGCGGCCGTGTTCTCCCCCCAAGCCGAAGCACCACGGTGAGCCATTCAGCGCATCGTGTTGCCTGAAGGGAGAACTTGAGCTAAAATAAAGACAGCACCCACGCGATGTGGGTGCTGTTCTCTTGAAATCTGCCATGCACGCTGTCCGTGCTCGCTCAGGAACTTGCTTGTCGATGCGCTGGGTCCGCTCACGTGATCCCCGATAGCTCAACGGTAGAGCGGCTGACTGTTAATCAGTAGGTTCGTGGTTCGAATCCACGTCGGGGAGCCAGTCTTCTCAGGGGGCATCGAGGTAGGAAATTGCACCCATCTGGGGCGATGATCTGCACGGTGCCTCTTGAGGTTTTCACCGCACAAACGATGACCACCTCGTGTGATCATCCATCATCGCAAGCAGGTTGTTAATGTTCGCAAGAACCTTGGCAGTCTGCGGGTAACGGCAGACTACCTGCATCAAGCAGGCCTGACGGTACGGCTTCCAACGCCCGATCTCGTGACGTTTCCTAGGCGCTAGCGAGATCGGGCGTCAACTTTTCCCCGTTGTCCTCAGGTATCCCCTCGCGCATCACGCGCTGGAACTCCGCAGCTGGAATGCGGTGGGAGCGGCCAAACTTGACCGTCGTCAGCTTGCCTGACTTGATCCAGTTGTAGACCGCCTGCTCGGTCACTTTCGCAGTGGCGGCGAGGTCCTTCACGGTGTAGAACTGGGATGCCATGCAGGCCCTCCTCTGTTGCCGCGATTATAGGGGATTGGCTCAAATGTGTCAAGTACCTGATTTCGTGTCGACTGTTACTTGCACCAGAACAGAAGCGTCGCGGCACCACGACGATAGTTCCTCTCATCACAAAGTTATTTGTGAAATAAGAAACTATCGTCGCGGTGCCGCGACATTCGTGTAGCCCTCGTAGGCCAGGGTCATGCGAAGCATCTCGACGATGCGCGGATCATCATCGACAACAAGAATAGTAGTCATCAGCCTCGTGGTACAAAGGGGAGTGGACCGCTAGAAAAGGCCGAACTCTCGGCCTGCTCGACTGGCTGCTCGACTTGGGCCGCGTTGTGACGCCCGCTCCCTGCCCACTACCACGACGAGCCACCTTGGCCCGCTCCTTGCCCACTCGGCTCAAAGACCAGGGCTTTGCGGCGTG
>JBDLTZ010000236.1:0-24199 GCA_039805565.1 Chloroflexota bacterium
ACCGGCCCCCTCGCGCTCCCCCCGCCCGCGGGGCGCTCGCGCCCCCTCCGGACCGCCCCCACCGTGCGAGCACTACCAGCCCGACATCACGCCGACGCGAGACTGAGCACGCCCCTCACCAGAACCCTAGCGCCGCGCTCCCGATCCCCGAAGCGCATAGCGCCCCCTCCGGACCTCCCCCGCAGTGCAAGCACTACCAGACTGACATCACGCCGACGCGAGACTGAGCGCGCCCCTCACCAGAACCCTAGCGCCGCGCTCCCGATCCCCAAGGCCGGGGGCTCAGCCCGCGTGCCGACCGATATAAGGTCGGGTAGTGCACCCCTTGCGGGGTCCAGGGGCGGCCGAGCCCCGGCGGGGGATGCAAGGGGGCTGGCCCCCTTGCCCGGGGCGCGGGGCGGAGCACCCGCAGAGAAGACGGGGCACGGGGCGCAGCACCCGCAGAGAAGACGGGGCGCGGGGCGGAGCACCCGCAGAGAAGACGGGGCACGGGGCGCAGCACCCGCCGAGAAGACGGGGCACGGGGCGCAGCACCCGCCGAGAAGACGGGGCACGGGGCGCAGCACCCGCACGCCCGAGCCACGCGCAGCACCCTAGCTCCCGAGCGACCGCTCCAGCGGCGGCAGTGCCTCCGCCGGCCCCACCGGCTCCACGCCGTACTCGCGGATCAGATCGCCGAACAGCTCCGTCGCGTTGCGCTGACGGTCCGGCACGTTGGTGGGCAGCCCCAGGTGGTAGGTCCCGCTCGGCAGGATGCCGCACCCGCCGTACTTCCGGATAAGGAGGAACTGCGCCACCACCTCCTCGCCCGCGTGCTGCGGCGGCAGGCGCTCCCACCAGGAGAAGCCGCCCACGCTCAGCAGCTTGGCCCGGTCGTACAGGACGTTGGCGCCGCCCACCCAGGCCACCTTGTAGCGCACCGGGCGCCCATCGGCGGCCAGGCGACGCTCGAGGTGCAGCGGGTTGGCGGCGTTGTTCACCATGTGGCGGTCCCACACCTGCGCCAGCGTGTCGGGAGAGAAAGCCTCGGGCCGGACCGGGCCGCGCCAGAGCTCGATCTTCTGCTGGTGCGGGCGCACGTCATTGAGGTACTCCAGCCCGGTGGCCGGGCACCCCACGAAGCCGCACCCCTCGGCGCGCAGCACGCCCAGCATGCGCTCCATCACCGGCGGGTCCAGCAGCACGTCGTCGTCCAGGTAGTGGACATAGCGCGCCTGGCTCTGCTCCAGCAGGAAGTGGCGCTGCTGCGCCATGCCGAGCCGCGGCATGTTCCGCAGCAGGCGCACGCGATGGCCGCGCCACTCCAGCGCCCGTGCCACCGTCTGGATCTCGATGCTGCTCAGGTACTCGGCCGACTCGTCGGTCTGGTCGGCCACCACTACATCGAAGTTGGTGAAGGTCTGGCCGAGCAGGCTAGTCAGCACCACCGCCAGGCCAGTCTTGCGGTTGCAGGTCGGGATAAGCACGTCGACAAGCGCCATCTTCCTCTCCCTTCATTCGCCAGCCGACGACCGACGACCGACAACCGACGACCGAGCGGCGCCTGCGGCCTTGGCATGGCCGGCGAGGATCTGGTCGGTGGCTTGCGGTCGGTCGTCCGTGGCCTGGGCAAGTGACTCGTACAGCGCGGCTGTGCGGCGGGCCACCGTGCGCCAGGTGAACTCGCGCTCGACCCGCGCCCGTGCCGCGCGGCCCATGTGCTCGCGCAGCCCCTGCTGCGAGAGGATCGTGCGAAGCGCCCCCGCCAGCGCCTCCGGGTCGCGCGGCGGCACCAGCAGGCCAGTGGCGCCGTCCTTGATGGTGAAAGTGATGCCGCCTACCGCAGAGCCGATCACTGGCCGCCCGCAGGCCATCGCCTCCAGCGGCGTGAGACCGAACGGCTCATACCAGGGGGTCGTCACCACCACGTCGCCGGCCGCATAGTAGTGGCGCAGCTCCGAGGGCTGGCGCTTGCCCACGAAGATCAGGCGGTCGGACACGCCGAGCTCTGCGGCCAGACGCTGGAGCGCTCCGAGCTCCGGCGTGGCCTGCAGGTCCGGGTCGTGGGTCTCGCCGCCCACCACCATCAGGCGCACGTCGGCCAGCTCCGGGTCGGTGAGCTGCGCCACGGCACGCACGATGTTGCGCACGTCCTTGCGCGGCAGCATGCGCCCGACGTACACCACCAGCCGTCCATCGTGCTCGACGCCGATGCGGCGCCGGGCATCGTCGCGCGGCGAGGGGGTGAACTGCTCAATGTTCACCGCCGAGGGGATGATCACCACCCGCCCGGGGGCCGCGTCGTAGTCGTCCACCAGCTCGGCGCGCTCGGCCGGGCACTGGGCGATGATCCGCTCCACATCCCGCACGATCCCGAGCTCGACATCGATCCGGTCGCCGGGGCTGGTGTCGGCCGCGCCCTGGTGGCGCTGCTTGGTCTTGCCCATCGCGTGGAAGATCTGCACCGCCGGCACTCCCAGCCGCCGCTGGAGGTCGGCCGCGGCCCAGCCTGACATCCAGAAGTTGCCGTGGAGCACGTCGTAGCGCGCCCCGTCGCGCAGCATGAAGCGCAGCAGTTCGTCGCGGAAGGTGGGCATGTGCGGCCAGATGTCGTCCTTCGGGATGAAGTGCGCCTGCCCGGCCGCGAGGTGGACCACCCGGACGCCATTGTCCAGCGGCACCACCTCGGGCGCGGCGGCATCGTCGCGCCGGGTGAAGATATCGACGCTGTAGCCCAGCTGCCCCAGGTTCCGGCTGACCTCGTCCACGTAGACGTTCTGGCCGCCGGCGTCCAGCCCGCCCAGCAGCGCGAGCGGGCTGGCGTGCTCGCTCAGAAAGGCAACTCGCAGGCTCTTCTCTTTCATACTTCTCCTCCCACGCTGCTCGTGCAGGCACGGCCGGTGGTGATAATGGGTTCTGAGGATTGTTTCTGGGAGGGCTGCGCCCTCCCAGGCCCTCCCGCGTGTTGCCCCGAGGGCTGCACCCTCCCGCGTGCTGCCACGAGGGCTATGCCGTCCCAGGCCCTCCCGCGCGTTGCCCCGAGGGATATGCCCTCCCAGGCCCTCCCGCGCGTTGCCCCGAGGGATATGCCCTCACCTGGGCCGCGCCTACCCGGTCACATGGGCGAAGGCGGCGTTCCAGTCACGCACGAAGCGCTCGATGCCGAAGCGCTCGCGAGCCATCTCGCGCGCCTTCGCCCCCATGCGCCTGGCAAGCTCGTGGTCGGCCAGCAGACGCCGCATGCCATCCAGCAGGCGCTCAGGATCGCAGGAGACGAAGCCGCTCACACCATCCTCGATCACCGTGGGCAGCTCGGTCGTCGCCAGCGCCACGATCGGCATGCCGATATGCATCCCCTCGATCACGGCGAGCGGCAGGCTGGTGTAGCGCATCGGGCTGTAGAGGAAGCGGTACTCGGCGAAGCGGCGGTGCATGTGGCGGTACTCCAGGTCGCCGAGCCCGCCGAGCTCCTCAGTCTGCATGCCGGCGCAGGTCAGCGGCACGCGCTCGCGCGCCCATAGGTACAGGTCGTAGCCCGCGATCCGCGGCCGCTTCTGCATGCCGTTGATCACCGTCAGCCCCTGCTCGCGCCGCCCGTCGTACAGCGCGCGCGGGTCGATCGCGACGCTGTGCTCGATCACCACGGTGGGCGTGCGGCGATTGTCCCACATCAGCCGGTTATAGTGCGTCACGTGCACCAGCAGCACGTCCGGGTCATCCACCGGGTGCGGCGTGTCCGAGGCGTGCGGCTTCGGCGTGTTGTGCTCGAGGTAGATCTTCGGCAGGCGCCGCTGCTCCTCGCTCAGGATCTCGTACTGGTCCTGCGTGTAGTTCCTGGGCGTCTGGAAGACAATCAGGTCCAGGTCGAGGTTCCGCACCTCATCGGCCGGCACCTCGCGCATGTACGGCGGGATGTCGAAAGCCGGCGGGCGACCGCCGTACCCTTCGCCGCGGTCGGGGCGCACCGGCAGGTACCAGTCGTGGTCAGCGCGGGCCAGGGCGTTGAGGTAGCTGCCGTGGATGTGCCAGATCAGGATTTTCAGGCGGCGCATGCTCCCTCCTCAGCGGCCACCGACCACGGACGAGCGACCGCCGATCTCGCGCGCCAGGCCGGTCTCGTCGGTCGCCGGTCGCCGGTCGTCGGTCGCCGGTCGTCGGTTCCCGCGCGACAGGAACACGTCCTCGCAGGTGGCGAGCACGGTGGCGGTGGGTAGGGCGCGCAGCGCCGCGGAGGGGTCGGCGCCCTCGCCCGCCAGCGCCAGGGCGTCGATCGCGCGGTGCCGCTCACTATCCAGCGGCGCCCACTGCGCGGGACGGCTCGGACCAAACAGCACCACGCTCGGCGTGCGCGTGATCGACGCCAGGTGCGAGGCGCCAGTGTCGTTGGTGACCAGCAGGTCCAGCCGGTGGAGCAGCGCGGCGAAGGTGCCGAGGTCGGTGGCGCCGGCCAGGTCAAGCACCGGAAAGCGCACCGCCCGCACCACCGATTGGGTGATCGCGCGCTCAGCCTCGCCGCCGGTAAGCACCACCCGCGCCCCGCAGCGGCGGTGGAGGGCATCGGCCAGGGCGGCGAACTTCTCCGATGGCCAGCGGCGGGCGGGGTCCTTCGCGCCCACGTGCAGCCCCACCAGCGGGCCGCTCCTGGGGCTCAGCCCCCCGAGCATGGGGCGCGCGCGGCTGTGGTCGTACGGGGTGACGGTGAGCTGCGGCGGGGTGGGCGTGGCATCTGCGCCGAGCTCCCCCACCAGCCGCAGCCAGCGCCCGGCCTCGTGCTCGCCGTCCTGGTAGGGCAGGCTGTGCGTCAGGCGGGCGTCGTCGCCGCGGCGGTAGCCCAGCGTGAAGCGCGCCCCCAGCTCGGCTACGAAGCCGTTGCTCACCGTGCCGTCGCCGTGCATCTGAATGGCCAGATCGTACCGAGCGGCGCGGGCCTCCTGCAGAAACGCTTCGGTGCGCGCCTGGTCGTGCGAAACCTCGCGGATGCCGGGGTAGCCGGGGAAGTGCAGCAGCCGGTCGATCGCCGGCGCGCGCCGCACGAAGTCCTCCGTCCACGGCAGCCCGATCAGCGTCACCTGAGCCTCCGGGAAGCGCGCCCGCAGCGCCTGGAGCGCCGGCAGCGCGCAGATCAGGTCGCCGAGGAACAGCGAGCGGTAGACGACGATCGTTCGAGCCTCGAGCAGCGAGGCCTGGTTCGTAAGGCCCGCCGTGGCCTGTGTGCTCTGATCAGTCATTGCTCTCTCCACGCTCGCAGCGCCTCGCGCCTCGCGGCTCACAACTCAAGACTCAGCGCTCACGACGCGCTGCTCCAGCAGCGAAAGCGCCGCCTCCACTACCTCCCCGGGCGAGATGTCCAGGCAGGGGTGGCCTATCGGGCACTGGAACAGGTAGCACGGCTGGCAGGGGGTTGGGCGCCGCAGCAGCACGTGGCGCGTGGTGCGCGGGCGCCACTGCTCCTCGAGCTCGGTGCCGGCGTACAGCACCACCGCCGGAGTGCGTGTGGCGTCCGAGAGGTGCATCGGCAGGGTGTTGTTGCACACCACCAGCGCCGCGCGCTCGATCAGCGCCGCGTACTCGGGTAAGGTCGTGCCGCCCAGCAGGTAGGCGGCGCCCGGGGCGTGGGCCCGCAGCGTGTCGAACAGCGCCGCCTCGCGCTCGACGCCTGTCACCAGCACCTGGAGCCCCTGCGCCGTCAGCACCCGCACCACCTCGCCAAAGCGCTCGGGTGCGTAGCGCCGGGCCTGCGCGCTCGCGCCGGGGTGCGCCAGCACGTACGACTCCCCGGGCTCGATGCCGGCCGCGGCGAGGATCTCAGGCGCGGTGTGGCGAGCTTCCTCCGGCACCCGCACCATCAGCCGCCGGTCGCGCGCGCCGAAGCCGAGCATCTCCACCAGGCGCAAGTTGCGCTCGACCTGGTGCAGCTCATCGGGGGCGCCGCGCAGCTCGTGGCTCAGCACGCGCCCGCCGAACTCCTTCGACTCACCGGCCCGCAGCGGGATGCCGGCCAGGTAGCAGGCGTACCCCGGCCCGTGCGGCCCCTGGCTGAACGAGGTGAAGATCAGCGCGGCGTCGAACTGCCGCTCGGCCAGCACCTCCACCAGCTGCCGCTCGCGCGCTAGGTCGAAGGGCATATGCCCCATGTCCTGCCAGATCGCCTTCCAGGAGATCACGTCGTCCAGCCACGGGAGCAGCGGCGCCGCGGCCGCCCCGCCGGGGCTGGCGAGCAGCGTCAGGTGGGCCTGCGGCGAGCTCTCCTTCACCGCCCGCAGCGCCGGCCCGAGCATCACCACGTCGCCCAGGTTGTCCATCCGCACCGCCAGGATGTTGCGGGCCGCGAGGAAGTCGGTCATGGCTTCGCTCCTAGGACCTCCGGCTACCGACGGCTGCATCCAAACCAGGCGCGTAGAGCAGCGGCCGCTCGGGAAAAGCTTCGTCCGTGGCCCGTCGTCGGTCGTCGGTCGCCCCCGCCAGCAGCTCCTCCGCCGCCGCCGCCACCTGCTCGGGGTCCACCCGCAGCAGGCAGGCGTGGTCGGTCGGGCACTCCTTGCTGTAGCAGATGCGGCAGGGGACCTCGTGGTACAGCAGCCGATGCGGCACGCGCCAGGGGTGCCACTGGCTCGGCTGGTTCGTCAGCGCGAACGGCACTGCCACGGGCGTCTTGCGGGCGGCGGCGATGTGCATCGGCCCGGTGTTGTTGGTCAGCACCAGGTCGGCCGCGTCGATCAGCGCACAGAGCTCGGCGAACGAGAGCGCGCCGGCCAGGGCGTGCGCCGGTCGCCGCATCGCCGATCGCACCCGCTCCGCCAGCGGCCGCTCCTCCTCGGAGCCGGTGATCGCCACGGTGGCTCCCAGACGCTCCACGAGCAGGTCGGCCGCCCGCGCGAACAGCTCGGCGGGGTAGGTGCGCGCGGCCATTGAGCAGCCGGGGTGCAGCACCACCAGGGGAGCCGTGAGCCATGAGCCGTGGGCCGTGAGAGCTGGGAGCCCGACACTCACGAGCCGCTGCTCAAGACTCGCGCGCGCCTCGGCCGGCGGCGCGAGCACGAGGTCCGGCTCGGGGTTGGCCATGCCCACCGCGCCCACGAGGTCCAGGCAGCGCAGCACCTCGTGCCGCATATCCTCGGGGGGCTGGTGGCGGTAGGTGTGGGTCAGCAGCGAGCCCAGGCCCCCGCCGGCCGCGCCGAGGCGCAGCGGGATGCCCGCGGTGTAGCAGAGGTACGCCGAGGCCATCGGGCTCTGGCGCAGCGCGGTGAAGATCACGGCGGCGTCGAAGCCGCGCCCGCGCAGCTCCTCGGCCACCCGCCGCTCACGCTCGAGGTCCTGCGGCAGCCGCTGCCAGGGGTCCATCCAGGGTGCCTGGTAGACGATCACGTCGTCGATGTCGGGGTTAAGGCGCGCGGCCTGGGCGCCGGCCGGGCTCGCCAGCAAGGTGATCGACGCCTCCGGGATGGCGTGGCGTACCGCACGGATAGCAGGCGAGGTCACCAGCACGTCGCCAAGGTTGTCGAGCCGCACGGCCAGGATGCGGCGCGCGGCACGCCACTCCGCCGGTATCTCGTGCTGTGCTGTGCTGTCGCTCACCGCTCCCTCGCTGACGCCGCTACCGACGCCCCACGCCCGCCGGCACGTAACACGGCGGGCATCCTCTCATGGGTATCGTAGCGTGCGAGGGCCGTAAATTCATTGGGCGAATGCCCACAGAACATGCGCGCGACCGATCGGTCGTTGTGCAAATGCACAACCGGCTGGGCGCAGAAAACCGCTGGCCTGATGCTCCTTGAAAGCATCAGGCCGGCGGCGAAGCTCCCCTTCTCCCGCGGCAGGGAGAGGGTTCCATGGGGTACGGGCTGTAGTCTACACCCCCGACGTGCTCACGGTGGTCGCCACGATCTCGCGCTGGAGGTACTCGGCCACCTCGCCGCCCAGGGTCACCACCTGCTCGGCGCGGATGTCTGCCGATGAGGCGCCGACGCCGAACCAGAACGCGCCCGGCTCAACCACGAAGCGCATCTTCGGGTCGTAGAACGCCAGCCGCGAGGGGTGGACGGTGAAGGTGACCGTCTGCGCCTCGCCCGGCTGAAGCGCCACGCGCGCAAAGCCGGTCAGCATGCGGTCCGGCCGCGCCACCGAGGCCACCAGGTCCTGCGCGTAGAGCTGCACCACCTCGTCGCCGGCCCGCTCGCCGCTGTTGCACACCACCACCGCGATCTCGACGGCGTCACGCGTCGTCCCGGCGCGCGCCGCGAGCCCCTCGTAGGTGAAGCTGGTGTAGCTCAGGCCGTGCCCAAAGGGGAACAGCGGCGTGGACGGGCTATCGACGTAGTCACCGAAGAACATCGCGCGGTCGCCGCCGGCCCGTGTGCGGCCGTAGACCGGCACCTGGCCCACCGAGCGCGGCAGGGTGACCGGCAAGCGGCCGCTGGGCGACACCGCGCCCGTCAGCACATCGGCCAGACCGCTGCCGCCCTCCTCGCCGGGGGGGAACAGGTAGACCAGCGCGTTGGCCTGCGCCGCCACCTGCTCGAGTGTGTGGACCCGCCCGCTCAGCACCACCACCACCAGCGGCGTGCCGGTGGCCGCCACGGCCGCCACGAGCTCGCCCTGTACGCCGGTCAGGTCCAGGCCAACCGAGTCATTGCCCTCGCCCACGGTGACCGGGCGGTGCAGCCCGCTCTTGCCCGCCACCACCACCACCGCCACCTCGGCCGCGCGCGCCGCCTCGACGGCCGCCGCGAAGCCCGAGCGGTCGTCGCCGAGCACCTCGCACCCCTTGGCGTGCAGCAGTTCGGCGCCCGCGCCCAGGGCGGCGCGCAGGCCGGCCAGCGGCGTGACGTGCTCAGTGTAGTGCGGCCCGGGGGCGTAGGCCCCGCCGGCCTGCGGCGTGAAGTCCTCGGCGCCGATCAGGTTATCGTCGGCGGCCGGCTGCTTCTCCTTCAGGTAGATGATCTCCAGGTGCGTCGCGTAGTGGTAGTCGCCCTGGAGCAGCCGCCGGTCGTTGGCGCCGGGGCCGATCACCGCGATGCGCTTCAGCCCCGGCTTGAGCGGCAGGACGCCGTCGTTGCTCAGCAGCACAGCCGACTCCGCCGCGGCCTGGCGCGCGAGCGCCCGCTGCGCCGGGGTCTCGAAGTGCGAGTCGACCGCATCGGCATCCACATACGGCTGCTCGAACAGGCCAAGCTGAAACTTCATGCTCAGCACGCGCCGCACCGCCGTGTCCACCACCTCCACGGGCAGCCGCCCGGCCTCCACCTCGGCCTTCAGCGGCGCGCCGTAGTAGTCGGTCGAGGGCAGCTCCATGTCGAGCCCGGCCGCCAGCGCCAGCGCCGCCGCCGCGCCCTTGTCGGCGGCCACGCGGTGGAAGCGCACCAGCTGCGGCACCGACCAGTAGTCGGCCACCACGGCCCCCTGGAAGCCCAGCTCGCCGCGCAGCAGGTCGGTGAGGATCGCCCGGCTGCCCGCACACGGCTCGCCGTCCACCGAGGCGTACGAGTTCATGATCGCGGCCAGGCCGCCGTCGCGGATGGCGGCCGCGAACGGCTCGGCGTAGACCTCGCGCAGCTCGCGCGGGCCCATCTGCACCGGGTTCCAGTTGCGCCCGCCCTCAGACATCGCGTAGCCGAGGAAGTGCTTGCCCGTAGCCGCCACGCCCTGGCGCAGGTCGTCGGACTGGAGGCCGCGCACGTAGGCCGTGCCGATCGTGCCGCACAGCACCGGGTCCTCGCCGTAGGTCTCCTCCACGCGCCCCCAGCGCGGGTCACGCGCGACGTCGAGCACCGGGGCCAGGCCCAGGCGCGCGCCCACCGCCACCATCTGCTCGCGGATCACATCGGCCACCTGCTGCACCAGCGCGGGATTCCAGGTAGCACCCAGGCCGATCCCGTGCGGGAAGGTCGTGGCGTCGCGCGCGGTGTAGCCGCCCACCGACTCCTCGTGCACGAAGATCGGGATGCCCAGCCGGGTGCGCTCGAGCGCGACGCGCTGGATGGCGTTCATCAGCTCGGCGCTCTCACGCGGGCGCAGGCCGGTGGACGCACCGATGCGCGTGACCTGCCCGACGCCGTGCGGCATGCGCGAGGCGGCGTAGTCGGCGTCGAAGTGGTCCTTCTGAATCAGCGCGGTGCTCCAGAGGCAGCCGAGCTGGCCGACCTTCTCGTCCAGCGTCATCCGCCCCAGCAGGTCCTCGACGCGCTCCGTAACTGGCAGGGACGGGTCGCGGTAGCGCGCGGTTGTGTCAGACATCTCAGTGCTCCTTGGCGGTGAGCGCGGCGCCCGCCGCCGGGTGGTCGCTGCCCTCGGCGAGCAGCGCGCTCGCGGCGTTGACCAGGAAAATGTGCATGGTGCCGACGTCGACGACGTACTCGTTCTGGCCCCAGAAGCCGGAGCGCCCGGCCGGGAGCAGGCTGCGGAGCACGAACCAGCCGTTCTGCACGGTGTTGCGCCCGTCGAACAGCGCGATCTCACCCTCGTTGGCGCGCACCGACACGCAGCGGGTAGAGTCCTCGGGGGCCAGCACGAAGCCGCACCCGCCAGCGATCGGCCCCGGCTCGCCGGCGCGCACCATCGGCCCGCTCCGGTGGCGCGGGAGCACGGCCGGGTGCCCGTCCACCAGGTAGCCCTTGCCAGAGTACGCCGAGGGCAGGAACTCCAGGTTGAGGCCCGCGCGGCCCATTAGCTCGGGCGGGAGCGGCTGCTCCACATCGACGCTCAGGAGCACGCCGTCGGCCTGAGCCTGCACGTCGATCATGGAGGCCAGGCCGAGCTCGGGGTACGCCGGGCGGGTCTCGACGCAGCCGGCCCGGGCGTCCACTGTGCGGCCCACCAGGTCCCGGACGCGGGCCCACTGGCCGGGGGTGGGGCTCAGGCGCACGGCGCCGTTAGCTGCAATGCGGACCTCGTGGTGGATGATCTCGACGCCACTGATCTTCGCGTCGCTGAAGGTGCCGTCGTACCAGTTGCTGAACGCGAGGATACTAGAGACCACGGGCATCGAACGCGCGGAGGTCGTTGAGTGTGAGTTCCATAGTCATGCCAGGCTCCGCCGGGCTACCCCTTGACGGCCCCCGAGGTCAGGCCGGAGACGATCTGGCGCTCGGCCACGAGGTAGAACCCAATTGTTGGGACAAGGGCCAGCGAGACGAAGGCCAGCACGCGGTTCCACTCGGTCCCGAACTGGCCCTGGAACTGCTGGATGCCGAGCGGCAGTGTGTAGAGCTGCTCGCTGTTGAGCACCAGCAGGGGCAAGAAGAAGTTGTTCCAGCTCGCCACCATCGTGAGCACCGTCACGGCGGCGAGCGCCGGGCGCATCAGCGGGATCAGGATGCGCACGAAGAAGCCCGCCGGCGTGCAGCCGTCGATCGCCGCCGCCTCGTCGAGCTCGCGCGGGATCCCGGTGAAGAAGCCGCGCAGAATGAGGATGTTGCCCGGCAAGCCGAAGGCGATCTGCGGCAGGATCACGCCCCACAGGCTGTCCACCAGGTTGGCCTGGCGCAGCGTGATATAGAGGGGCAGGATGGCCACGGCGATCGGGAACAGCAGGCCGAGCGTGAAGAAGTTGAACAGCACCTCGCGCCCGAGGAATTGCATGCGGGCGAAGACGAAGGCGGCCATGCTCGCCAGCGTCACCACCCCGGCCGCCGTCCCGCCCATCACCAGCACGCTGTTGAACAGCTGGCGCCAGAACGCGCCGCTCTGCAGCACGCTCGTGTAGTTCTCCCACACCCAGGCTCTGGGCAGCCCGAACGGGTGCAGCAGCAGGTCGGCGTTGGTCTTGAAGCCGTTCACCGCCGCCGCGATCAGCGGGATGAGCACAATCAGCGCGACGAGGCCGGCTACGAGGTACTGCAGCAGCGGGACGATCCGGCTCAGGGGAGTGGCGCCGCGCGCCTGAAGGGTTGTCATTGCCGTTGCTCCGTTCTGCCTACTCGAAGTCGCGCCGCATCGCCACGCGCTGGTAGATCAGCGAGAAGCTGAAGCAGATCACGAACATGATCACCGCGATCGCGCTGCCGTAGCCGAGCTGGAAGCGCTGGAAGCCGAACTTGTACAGGTAGGTCGCCATGGTGTCCGAGGCGCTCACCGGCCCGCCCTTGGTCATGATCCAGATCAGGTCGAAGAACTGCAGCGACCCGAGCACCGAGAGGTAGACCGAGAGCCGGATCGTGCCGCTCAGCAGCGGCAGGGTGATGTAGCGCAGCGACTGAAGCCGGCTGCAGCCGTCGATCGACGCGGCCTCCTCGATCTCCGCCGGGATGTTCTGCAGCCCGGCGATGTAGAGGATCATGTGGTAGCCGAAGAACTTCCAGGTGATCACCACGAACAGCGCGTACAGCACCGTGCTCGGCTCCGCCAGCAGCGCGGTCTTCGCGAGCCCCGGGTAGGCCGCCTGCAGCAGCGTGTTGACCAGGCCGCCCTCGGGCCGGTAGATGAAGCTCCAGATGACGCCGGTGATCACCTCGGAGAGCACGAACGGCAGGAAGAAGATCGTGCGGAGGAGCGCCCGGCCGCGGGTGAGCTCCCGGATCAGCAGGGCCAGCCCGAGCGACAGGGGCAGCTGAATGAGGAGCGACATCACGACGAGCTGGAGGTTGTTGCCCAGCGCGCCAATGAAGACGCGGTCGCCGAGGGCACGGGCGTAGTTTGCCAGCCCGGTGAAGTTCTGCAGCGGGCCGAGGCCGTTCCAGCGGAAGAAGCTGTAGTATACCGCCTGGGCCACGGGCAGCAGCACCAGGCCGATGTAGATGAGCGCTGCCGGCAGCAAAAAGCCGGCGATCGTCGCGGCCTGGCCCCAGCGTACGCGCCCCCGCCGGGAGCTGGCGGTGCGCTCAGCCAGACGTGTGGAGGGCTGTGCCATAGAAGACCTCTTCTAGCGCGGCACAGCCCCGAGACCGTACAACGTGCCGCGCCATCGCGTCTACTTTAGTCAATCGGTCGGACGAGATGAGGAGGGGCCGCGGGTGAACCCGAGGGCCCCTCCTCGTGCGGCCGGGGATCGGCGACCGGACTACGGCTGGAGCTCGGCTGCCGCCGCGTCCTCGATCGTCTGGGCAACCTCCTCCGGCAACGCGGTGCCGGCGAATAGCTCCTGCGTGGAGTCGTTGACTGCCTGGCCAACCGCCGGAGGCAGGTACTGGTCGTAGTAGAGCTGGTAGTACTTTGCCTGGGCCAGATTGCTCGCGACCTCCTTGATCAGCGGATCCTCGAGCCCCGCCTCGGCACCCTTCACCGTAGGCGGCACCGCAATGCCGGCCTGCGCCATCGCCGTCTGGTTCTCGACGCTCGTCAGGAAGCGGATGAAGTCGATCGCCGCGGGGGATGCGTTCTTGCCGATCGCGAAGCCGTCGCCGCCGCCCAGTGCGTCCGAGGGGTCGCCCGCGCCGCCGTCAACCGTCGGGAAGGGGAACCAGCCCAGGTTCGCGTTGTACTCCTCGACGTTCTCGGCCACGCCGCGGTTGGTGCCGGGCGCCCAGTGACCCATCAGCTCCATGGCCGCCTGGCCGTTGGCCATCACCACCTGGTGATCAGAGTAGGTGGCGCCGAGGAAGCCGGTCTGGAACGGCTGCAGGTCGACCAGCTCCTTGAGCCGGGCACCCGCCTCCACAAAAGCCGGGTCTGTGAACGAGCCCTCGCGGCTGTAGGCGTTCTCGAAGGCTTCGCGCCCGCCGATGCGCGTCGCCAGGTAGACCCAGTAGAAGTGGCCCGGCCACTTATCACCCTCGCCGAGGGCGATCGGGGTAATGCCGGCGTCCTTCAGCTTCTGCACCGCGCCGAGAAACTCCGTCCAGGTTTGCGGCGGCGCGCTAATGCCGGCCTTCTCGAAGTGCGCCTTGTTGTACCAGAAGCCGATCATGCCCGCGTTCCACGGCACGCCGTAGGTCTTGCCCTCGAAAGTGAACAGGCCGAGCGGGCCGGCCTGGAAGCTCTCGCCCCAGCCGTTCTCCTGCAGCGCCGGGGTCAGCTCCTGCACCAGACCGGCGTCTGCGTACTGCTTGAGCACACCGCCGCCCCAGGTCTGGAAGATGTCGGGCGGGCTGCCGGACTGCATCGCGGTCGCCAGCTTGGCCTTGAAGGCCTCATTCTCCAGCACCGTGATCTCGATCGAGACATCGGGGTTGGCCGCTACGTATTCGTTGGCCAGCTTGTCCCAGTTGGCGCGCTGGTCCTCCTGGGTGCTGATATGCCACCAGACAATCTTCGTGGAGCCTGTGCCCACAGTCGAGCTGCTCGCGGTCGGTACCGGGACAGGCGTGGGGGCCTCGGCGGCAGTAGCCTCCGTCGCGGCGCCCTCGGCGGCCGGGGCGGCAGTAGCCTCCGTCGCGGCGCCCTCGGCGGCCGGGGCGGCAGTCGGCGATGGTGCAGCAGCACCGCCGCACGCGCTGATCAGCGCCAGCGCCAGCGTCAGGACGAGGGTGGCAAGCAGCGGACGGTGCTGCTTCGGTGCCGACGATGGTTTCACCATTGAGACACTCCTTTGTCGTAACAATGATGGCGTCAGGGGCAGATTGACAACGATACCGAAAACGATACCAACCCTCCACAGGCCGTCGTGCGTGGATGAAATCGTTATCGGCAACGGTTCCGGGAACGTTTTCATTCTAGCACTGCGGCTTTGTTTGTCAAGCGCAGAGGTGCATGGGAATCGTTGTGGAAATGCTCGTGAGGGTTACAGCTGCTGGCAGGAATCACGGATGATGAGGCGAGTCGGGACCTTCACTACGGTGCCGGCTAATTCCTGGCCGCGGAGGATGTCGATCAGCAGCTTCGTAGCGATCGTGCCCATCTCCTGGATCGACTGATCAACAGTGGTGAGCTTGGGGGTGACTTGGGCCGCCTCGGGGAGATTGTCGAATCCCACCACGGAGAGCTCTTGCGGCACGCGCACGCCAAACTCGTTGGCCACATCGAGCACTCCCATCGCGGCCTTATCGTTCGCGGCAAAGATAGCCGTTGGGGGCTGGGGCAGGCCAAACAGCACCCGCGCCGCCTCCTGCCCGCGCTCGCGCGTGTAGTCGCCCTGCTGCACGAGGTCTGGTTCGTATCTGATGCCTGCCTCAGTGAGGCTGTCGCAGTAGCCCGCGAAGCGCCGCACGCCGCTCAGTGTCTCGGGGCGCCCGCCGATAAAGCCGATGCGTCGGTGTCCGAGGCCGAAGAGGTACTGCATCACTGCCATCGCGCCGGCCCGATTGCGCGCTACTACCGAAGGGACGTTGGCGCCGTCGCCGTGCGGATCAATCACCACGATCCGCGCCGTGCTGGAGAATGTCGGCGCCGACGGCGTGACGACGATGCACCCATCGATCAAGCCGCTGCTCAAGAGCGCCACATGCTCCTGCTCCCACGAGGCCCGCGCGCGTGTGGCGGAGCGCTCGCTCGTGTAGATCAGCAGGTCATACCCCGAGCCACGGATCCCGTGGCCAACCCCCTTGATGATCTCTTGGTTGAACGGCTCAGTCACTTCGGGTACCAGCAGGCCGATGACATTCGTGGTGCGGCTGCGCATGCTCTTGGCGGCCAGGCTAGCGGTGTAGCTCAGCTCCTGCATCACGCGCCTCACCCGCTCATACGTCTCAGGCGCCACATCGTCCTTGTTGTTCAGCACGCGTGATACCGTTGTGACCGAGACGCCGGCCGCCCGCGCAACATCCTGGATCGTAACGACCGGCTCCTTCGACGGCATGAGCGGCTCCTCGTTAAGAACGTAGCGGATACTTACAGAGCTGGAAACGTTGCCGGAAACGATACCATCGTATCATGCACGCCGGGAATGTCAAGGACAAGGTAGATGATCGATAAAACAGCGCGGGCGTGAGATAGCTTCACGCCCGCGCTGTTACCTGACTGATATGGTGCCGGTGACTGGACTTGAACCAGTGACCTAACGATTATGAGTCGTTCGCTCTAACCACTGAGCTACACCGGCGTTTCATCGCGGCAACAAATAGTAGCACAGGGGGTCGCATCTGTCAAACCATCATGCCCCTGGGCGTTGGGCGCCGGCATAGATCAGCTCGATCAGCAGCTGGCCATGGCGCACAAGGTCCGGTAGCCGGATATGCTCGTTGGGGCCGTTCACGTGACTGCCGGGGCGCGTGCACCCCACCGAGGCCACCGGCATGCCGAGCAGATCGGTGAAGCAGCCCAGCGGCAGGGAGAAGGGCCCGCGCGGCAGCAGCGTAAGTGGCGCGCCGAAGACATGGCGCCCCACATCGCTCACAAGCTGCACGAAGGGGTGATCGAAGGAGGTTGAGGCGGCCGGGTAGGCTCCCGGCAGCCGTTCGGCCAGGACGTCCGCCAGCCCCTTTGCCTGGAGGTGGGCGTCGAGCAGAGCGGCGACCTCGGCCGGGTCCTGGTGCGGTACGAGCTGAAAGTCAAGCCGCGCGGAGGCAGTATGCGGGATGGCTGAAGGGTTACCTGAGGGCTCGGCCGCGACCGCGGAGACGTTGCAGGTTGGGAGTGTCGCCTCAGCTTGCACAAGCGCGGCCTTGCTCATACCGAACAGGAACTGGTCGATCCCCCACGCTTCGGTCCGCGCAGCTTCGTCCGTCACGACGGCGCGTAGCGCCTGGTTCTCCGCGCGAGCAGGCCCTTCGATGGTATCGTAGAAGCCACCGATCAGGATCTCCTCCTGGTCGCTCTTGATCTGCGACAGCGCCCAGACAAGGCGCCACAGCGCGTTCGGCACGATCGCCGCGAGCCCTGAGGAGAGGGCATGATTTGCGCCCGCGGCGCGGAGCTTGATCTGCAGCAGCCCCTTGACGCCGCTGTAACAGAACGGCAGCCCGCGCGCGTCTCGGTCCCCTGCCGTGGCCAGGCAAGCATTGGCGGTGAGCAGCGCGCGCTGCGCCGCGACAACCCCCGGCAGGTGTGGGCTTCCGGAGAGCCGCTCACCCTCGGCCACCACCACTACACCGCACGGCAGATCCCCCTCGGCCTCGATCAGAGCCCCGATCGCGCTCAAGTGTGCCGCCAGCGGCCCCTTCCCTTCGGCCACGCCGCGGCCGTAGAGTGTGCCCTCGCGCTCGGCCATGCGGTGCGGCTCGTGGTGCCACGCCCGCCAGGGGCCCGGCGGCGCAACATCGTAGTGATGGTAAAGCAGCAGCGTAAAGGGATGACGCCCGGCCCGGCGTCCGATCACTATCGGCGCCCCCGGCGTAGCGATGGTGTCAACCTTTAGACCGCGTGCGCGCATCATAGCGGCCACACGCCCGCCAACGGACGTGAGTTGATCGGCCTGGCCGGGGCTGCCGGGCAAGCCGACCAGCTCCTCGAGATCGTAGACCAGGCGGGCGGTCGAGATAAAGGCAGGCTCGGTCACGGGGCACTCCAGCGCGGGATGCAATTCATCGAAATTATAGCACACGGGATGTACGAAAACAGCACACAGATGCTTCACACGTGCACGAGGACACACGTTGGACAATTACCGTGAAAGTTGGTACACTCCCGGTCTCGCTTACCATGGATATACAGACGCAAAACCGCATGAGATACACATCCCTCGCGCCGCAGGCAGTGCGTCTCGTCTCCGCGATGCTCGCCCTCGCACTGCTGCTCGTAGCGTGCACGATCGAGGGCGGCGTCCCCGAGGCCACACCAACTACCGAACCGCAGCTCGGCCCTCCTCCCACCAGCGCGGCCGTTGCCGAGCAGATCGCAGCCCGCCAGGACACATGGGCGATCGGCCTGCTGGACGCGCCCGAGGAACTGTACCCTTACCTACAGAGCGCCTCGACCACCCGCATTGCGGCACCCGTCACCGAGCTTCTGTTCCCCTCGCCCATCCTCGCCCACAGCTACAGCTATACGAGCACCGGCGTGCTCGAGCGCATCCCGACGATCGAGAACGGCGACGTCCAGGTCCAGCGCGCCGATGTCTACCTCGACGTGGCCGGCAATATCACCACCACGGTCACGCAGGTCATTACGCAGGTGGACCAGCTGGCCGTGACCTTCCGCTGGAACCCGCGCCTGACCTGGTCCGATGGGACCCCGGTCACGGCGGACGACTCGGTCTTCGCCTACGAGCTCGCGAAGGCCGCCCCGCCCAACGTCGAGGCCCGCGACTTACTCCAGCAGACGTCGGTCTACGAGAAGGTGGACGACCACACCACGCGCGCGGTGCTGCAGCCCGACTTCACCGGCCCAACCTACTTCCTCAGCTACTGGACGCCACTGCCGCGCCATCTCCTCCAGGGCACGCCGCCAGAGCAGGTGCGCGACGCCTTCGCGAAATCCCCGGTGGGCTACGGGCCCTACGTCATCGAGGAGCGTACGCAGGGCGAGATCCGCATGGTGCGCAACCCGCACTACTTTGGCGAGCCGCCAGAGGCCGCACGGCTGGTGTTCTCCGTGATGTCCGACCTCGAGGTGCTGCGGGCGAACGTGCTCAACGGCAACCTGGACGTGGTGGCGACCGATCGAGTGCTGCCGGAGATATTCCCCGAGCTCGAGCAGGACGCCCAGGAGGGCGTGCAGGTCAGCTATCTGCCTGGCCCAATCTGGGAGCACATCGACTTCAACCTGGACGTCGAGCAGCTGCAAGACATCCGCCTCCGCCGCGCCGTGGCGTTCGGCACCAACCGACAGGGCATGGCCGACGCGCTGTTCGACGGGCGCTCGCCGGTGCTCGACAGCTGGATTTTACCCGAGCAGGACGCCGCTGCCCCGCCCGACCAGATCACCCGCTACCCCTACAACCCCGATGAGGCACGCCGCCTGCTCGACGAGGCCGGCTTCACGGACCCCGACGGCGACGGGGTGCGCGTCTCACAGACCGGCATCACGCTCACCCTCCAGCTCCTCACCACCGACGGTAGCCCGATCCGCCAGATGATCGCCGAGCGATTCCGCGAGGATATGCGCCAGATCGGGGTGCAGGTCGAGATCGAGAAGACCTCGTCGGATGGACTGTTCGCCGCCGACGGGCCGCTGCACCTGCGCCAGTTCGAGCTGGTACTGTTCGGCTGGATTGCGCGCCCTGAGCCGAGCGGCCTACAGCTCTGGAGCTGCGCCGCTGTCCCAAGCGACAGCAACGGCTGGACGGGGGATAACTTCGCCGGCTGGTGCTTCCGCGACGCTGACCGTGCGGTGCGCGAGGCCGCCACGGCGCTCGACCCTGTGGCCCGCAACGCAGCCTACCTGCGTCAGCAGCAGCTCTGGACCCAGGAACTGCCGTCGCTGCCGCTGTTCCAGCGCCTGAGCATGGTGGTGGTGGCACCAGGCGTGTCGGGCCTCGCGCCTGACGCGCTCGCCCCAATCACCTGGAACATCACTCAGTGGCGTAAAGCGCCGCGCTGAGGAAACGCTCCGCGGCGTAGAGCATCTGCCCGCCCGGCCAGCGCGCTCAGGGCGGAGACCAGCAGGCGCAGGGCGGCGCGGAGAGGCTTGGGAGATCGTGGCGGCACGGCGCGCCTCAAACGGTTCAGTGTGGTTACGGCGCGTGGCTATACTACCACCCATGGAAAACACGCGCTACTATCTTGGGTTCAACCGCGTCAACGGCATCGGGCCGGCTCGGCTCGAGCGGCTCATCGAGCGGCTCGGGTCCGCCGAGGCCGCGTGGCGCGCGTCGCACGGCGAGCTGATGGCGGCAGGACTGGATGCAAAGTCGATCGAGGCGCTCGTCAAAACGCGGCGCACGATCGACCTCGACGCCGAGCTGGAGCGGGTCGACCGCGCAGGAGTCCGGGCCATCACGCGCGAGCACCCGGACTACCCGGCGAACCTGGCACAGACGCCGTCGCCGCCGCCGGTGATCTTCGTACGTGGCCGCCTGAGCACCGCCGACGCGTGGGCCGTCGCCGTAGTCGGCACCCGCTCGCCCACCACGTACGGGCGTGAGGCAGCTCGGCGACTGGCCTTCGACCTTGCCGAGGCCGGCGTAACCGTCGTCTCCGGCCTCGCCATCGGCGTGGACACCGTGGCACACAGCGCGGCGCTCGAGGCCAGCGGCCGGACGATCGCGGTACTCCCTTGCGGCGCCGACATGGTCTATCCCGAGCGGAACCGCGCTCTCGCGGAGCAGATCGAGGCAGGCGGCGCGCTGGTGAGCGAGTTCCCCCTCGGGCTGCGTCCTACACCCCAGCTCTTCCCAGTGCGGAACCGTCTGATCAGCGGCCTCTCGCGAGGCGTGCTGGTGGTAGAGGCGGGCCTCCAGAGCGGCGCCCTGATTACCGTCGAGTACGCGCTCGAGCAGGGGCGTGATGTATTCGCCGTGCCAGGGACGATCTTCTCGCGCATGAGCGAGGGGCCACACCAGCTGCTGCGCAACGGCGCGGGGGTTGTGAGCTCGGCGCGCGACATCCTCGATGCGCTGGATATGGGCTCTGCAGAGAGCCAGCAGGACGTGCGCGTCGCCATCCCCGAGGACCCCGCCGAGGCCGCAGTGCTCGCCCAGCTGAGCTACGAGCCGCAGCACGCTGACAGTCTCGCTCGCCTGGCCGTCATGCCGATCGCCGCCGTATCCGCCACGCTGGCCGTCCTCGAGCTGAAGGGGCTAGCGCGGCGGACCGGCGGGATGCAGTACGTCCTCGCGCGCTGAGCGCAACATTTTCCCCAGCCAGTCGTCAAGTACAGTAGACGGGGGGCGCGCAGAGGTGTGCGCCCCAGGCTTTTCGAAGTGCGCCGAACGGTCGAGTGAGACCGCCTACTCTGGCACGTATTGTGCTACCACATACTCTGTCCCGCGTGAAGCTTGACGAAAGATCAGCACGACAGCGGCGGCTCGCAGCCGATCAACCCAAGACACATCGAAGGAGGACCCCATGTCTCAGACGACGAACAACCAGCTCCTAGACCGTGCCGTCGGCGCCTCGATCACCAACGGAGGCACTCAGCAGCAGCGTGCAGTTGAGGTGCTGAAGGTCTCCGCTCAGTCACGCCCCAATGCTGTCGCCGGGGCTATCGCCGGCGTGATCAGAGACAGCGGTGTGGCGGAGGTGCAATCTGTCGGCGCCGGTGCGACGAACCAGGCGATCAAGGCGATCGCTATCGCACGCAGCTACCTGCGCGACGAGGCGATCGACCTGATCTGCACCCCGTCGTTCACTGATGTCATCATCGCGGGCGAGGAGCGAACGGCCATCAGGCTGCTCGTCGAGCGTCGCGCGGCGACAGCATCGTAGAAACCTGAAGCATTGCGCGGGCCACGAGGCCGGAGCGGCGCCAGTGAGCGCTGCCCGGCCTTTGTGCTCCGGGCGGCCGCAACAATCCAGAGCGGCTCGGCGCGCTGTTCGCACGCCATGCCGCTCTGTGATTCGTGCCCAACGCGGGTCTTGACACGCCCCCTCTCAGGTGTATAGTCTCCTTTATAATTATGTAATTATGCAGTAAATTGCATAATTAAGAAAGGAGACCCACTATGACACTTGGACCATTCCAATCTACTTCCGCCGCCCGCCCGCAGGTGAGCCTCGCCCCGGAGCCGGCCCTCAACGCACTCAACAGCTTGGCACTCCTCAACAGTGTCGAGCGGATGCCTGCCTTGGCGACGTGGGTGACGAACACCGCCGCAATGCTCAACCCCGAGCAGCGGCGTGCCAACCACCTGCTGCTCGACATCCTCGGCGGCGCGCTGGTCACCACCGGCGACTGGCAGGACTTCCCCGCCTACCTGGCAGACCTCGCCGCCCAGCCGCCGGAGACACTGCGCGACCGGGCCGTGCGGCACCTGGCAGGTACCGGCGACGACGCCCCGAGCCCGGCGGTGCTGCTCGACAATGCAGACGCCTTCGCCGCATATGTGATGCGGCAGTCCGCGGAGGCGCCACCTGACACCGAGCTCCTGCTGGAGGCCCATGCGCTCCTGCGCGAGCCACAGCGGCTACGTGACATGGCTACAGCGCACCTACGAGCCATGTGGGAGGAGCACCTCGCCGTGGAGTGGAAGCGCGCTGTCAAGCAGCTCGACGCCGAGGTGAAGGGCTTCATGCACCACGTACAGACGAACGCCATCTCGACGATCGAGAACCTGCGCGCCTTCGCGGGTCCCGAGCTGGTGGACGCCGTAACGACGCAGCGCGGCCCAGTGCAGCACATCTATTTCGTGCCATCGCCCCACACCGGGCGCTATGTCACGCGCCTGTACCACGACGGCACGCTCTGGCTGTTCTTCCACGCCCCGCGCAACTTCGCCGTTCTAGCACGCCAGGCACCGATCAGCCGCAAGGAGCTCCAGCTGCGCCTCGAGGCCCTGGCCGACGAGACGCGGCTACGCCTCCTTGAGCTGTTCGCCGAGCGCGACGAGCTGACGGCCCAGGAGATCCAGGAGGCGCTGGAGCTCACCCAGTCGACGGCCTCGCGCCAGCTCCGGAGCCTGGCGCTTTACCTCGTCGAGCGGCGCGGTGAGGGGGCGAGCAAGTACTACCAGCTCAGCCCGGCCCAGTTCGACATGACCTTCCGCGCGCTCAAGCGACTGCTGAACGGCGCGCAGGAGAGCGACCAGGACGCGCGTCAGGAGGCGGGCGACCTACGCCGCTTCATGGATCGGCGGGGGCGGCTGACGATGTTCCCCACCAAGAGGCGCGACCAGCTCCTCGTGCTTGAGTATCTGGCGGAGCGCTTCGAGCTGGGGCGGATGTACACTGAACGTGAGGTGAACGATGTTATCGCCCGCCACCTCTCCTACGACGACTTCGTCACCATCAGGCGCGAGCTCTTCAACTGGAAGTTTCTCGGCCGTGAGCGGGATGGCTCACGGTACTGGCGCATCAACCCAGCTGAGCGGGCAACCGAGAGCGCGGTGCTGTGACCACCTCGCACACGCATTGCATCAAGATCGATCAGCCTGACGCGAACCAACTGGCGTAAGCTGTATGCCAGTAAGGGAGAGCGCTGAGAGGGAAGGCTTCTCTCCGCGCTCTTCCTTTGTTTTGCGACGAGGAGGTTCAGATGAAGATTCTGCTGGTCGAGGATAACGAGATGAACCGCGACATGCTCTCGCGCCGCCTCGAGCGCAAGGGGTACGATGTGGTGATCGCCATCGACGGCGGGCAGGGGGTTGCACTGGCGATGAGCGAGCGGCCGGACCTCATCCTGATGGACATGAGCCTGCCTGTGCTCGATGGGTGGGAGGCCACGCGGCAGATCAAAGCCAGCGGCACAACTGCCCACATCCCCGTGATTGCCCTGACAGCGCACGCCATGTCCGGTGACCGGGAGAACGCGATCGCGGCCGGCTGCGATGACTACGATACCAAGCCGGTGGAGCTCCCACGCCTACTTGGGAAGATCGAGTCGCTGCTCAGCCGCACTGATGTGTGAAATCCTTGTAATGACAGCAGAAGCTTAAAGTCTGTTAAAATCAATAATTACCGCTGGCCCTTCTCGTACAAGCACCAGAATACATCAACATATTGAGAATGAATCTACTTATGCACGTCGCACTGCTGCGACTGCTGCTTGTAGCACTGCTCGCAGTGCTACTTGAAAACATCTCGCTCGCGCAGGCGCAGGTTGTTGCAGCGGAACACCCAGTGATGTACCTTCCGCTCGTCACACGCGAGCTGAGCGACTCCGCGCTCTCGATCGCGCCATACGAGCAGAAGGTGATCGACCTCACGAACAAGCTGCGCACCGAGGTGGGCTGCCCGGCCCTGACAGTATCACCCGAGCTCGCTCAAGTGGCGCGTGCTCACAGCCGCGATATGGCTGCAAACAATTTCTTCGACCACATCGGCTCGGACGGCTCTTCATCATTCCAGCGTGTGCAGCGGGCAGGCTACAGCTACTCGATGGTTGCCGAGAATATCGCAGCCGGCTTCTCCACGCCGGAGAGCGTCATGCTCGCCTGGAGCCAGAGCCCCGGTCACCGCAGCAACCTCCTGAACTGTGCGCTGCGGGAGATCGGTGTCGGGTACGCGTTCGAGGCAGGGAGCGAGATGGGCCACTACTGGACGCAGGAGTTCGGCACGCCCTAGCACCCCACGTGAACGATATTCGATCCAAACAGCAAGAGGCGGCGCTGATGAGCAGCGCCGCCTCTGTTATGTCCGGTTATAGGAAGGGGTTAGAAGCAGACGCTACTCGTCGCCGCCCTCATCGCCCTGCGGCGGCTTCGGGAAACCCAAGCGCCGTGGCGAGCCAGGACGCACGAACCCTCGGCCAAGGAACGGGCGCGCCCGGCGCTGCTCCTGATTGTTCTCAGCCCCCTGGTCACGCGTGGAGCGCGTTTCGTCGCGCCTACCAGCACGCGGTGCACCCTCGTCGCGCGGCCCGGTGAGCCCGCCCCGGT
>JBDLTZ010000237.1:0-32318 GCA_039805565.1 Chloroflexota bacterium
CATCGGCGCCGCCGCAGGCAAGTGCAGCGATCTCGCTGTAGGAGCCAGGCGGACCGAGGTAGGCAAGTGTCATCATAGTCATGAGTCGTGAGCTGTGAGTCGTGACGCTACGAAGGCTCACGACTCACAGCTCAGCGCTACTCCGTAGTCCCCACCGCATTGTTACCGAACAAGTCCACCGCGTAAGTCGGGTGGCTGCGGTCGTAGCCAGCCCCGTAGGCCGCGTTCTCCGCGCTGAGGCGCTCCTGGCGAGCAGCGAGGAGCTTGTTGAGCGCGCCCATGTAGGCTTCAGCGGCCGCCACAATCGTGTCGGTGTTGGCGCTGTAGCCGCTATAGATCAGCGGGCCGCGGTGCCGACCGACGCGGAACTCGGCCAGGCCCTCCTCGGGGGCGCCGGGTTCGCGGATGCGGACCGACACCTCGGCCTGCGCATCGATGCCCTCGGTCACCGCCTTGATCGAGAACTCGAGCAGCTCGACTGGCCGGCCCACCACCCGGTCGATCGCCTTGTAGATCGAGTCCACCGGGCCCGTACCGTGCGCGGCCGTCGTATGCATCTGGCCGTCCGGGTCGATCAGGCGCACCGTAGCCACCGGGGTCACACCGGTACCGCAGGTCACCTGGATGTGCTCGAGCTTATAGATCTCGCGCGTGTGGAGCGTGCCGCCGGCCACCAGCACCTGGATGTCGCGGTCGTCGACGGTCTTCTTCTTGTCGCAGAGCTCCTTGAAGCGCTGGAAGAGCTGCTGGAACTCCTCCTCGCTGTCGAACTCGTACCCCATGGCGGCGAGCTTGGTGCGGAAGGCGTTGCGGCCGGAGTGCTTACCCAGCACCAGCTCGTTGCCGTCCAGCCCGATCACCGTGGCGTCCATGATCTCGTAGGTCATGCGGTGCTTCAGCACACCGTCCTGGTGGATGCCGGACTCGTGGGCGAAGGCGTTCGCGCCGACGATCGCCTTATTGGGCGGCACCGGCATAGCGATGATCGTGCTGAGCATGCGCGAGCTCTTAGCCAGCTCGCGGGTGTTGATCTGCGTGCTGAGGCCGAAGAACTGCTGGCGGGTGTGGATCGCCATCACCACCTCCTCGAGGGAGGCGTTGCCGGCGCGCTCGCCGATGCCGTTGATCGTGCACTCGATCTGCCGCGCGCCCGCGCGCACACCGGCGAGGCTGTTGGCCACCGCCATGCCCAGGTCGTCGTGGCAGTGGGTGGAGACCGTCACGCCCTCCATGCCAGGCACGTGCTGGTAGATGCCGGCGATCAGCGCGGCGTACTCCTCGGGCGTGGTGTACCCCACCGTATCAGGGATGTTGAGGGTGGTGGCGCCCTCCTCAACCACCGCGGCCAGCATCTGGTACATATAGGCCGGCTCGGAGCGGGTGGCGTCCATCGGCGAGAACTCGACGTCGTCGCAGAGCGAGCGGGCGTAGCGCACCATCTCGCGGGCGCGCCGCAGCACCTCCTCGCGCGTGGAGCGGAACTGATGCTCGATGTGGATGTCGGACGAGGAGATGAAGGTGTGGATGCGCTTCTTGGCAGCCGGCTGGATGGCCGACCAGGCCTTATCGATATCGTCCTTGTTGGCGCGGGCCAGCGCGGCGATGGTGGGGCCGTCAGGGGTGCCCACCTCACGGGCGATCTCGTGGACCGCGGCCCAGTCGCCGGGGGAGGCGGCGGGGAAGCCCGCCTCGATGATATCGACCTTCAGGCGGGCCAGCTGGCGGGCGACCTCCAGCTTCTCCTCCAGGGTCATGGTACAGCCGGGGGCCTGCTCGCCGTCGCGCAGGGTGGTGTCGAAGATACGTACGTGGGGCTCCATCGTCGCTTCGCTCCTCATACTGAGTTCTGAGTGCTGAGTGCTAAGTGCTGAGTGTGGCCGCCAGAACTCAGCTCTCAGCACTCACAACTCAGCACTGGCTTAGGCTCCGCCGCTGCCCGGGATGACTTCCTTCGGGTTGACGAACGGCATCATGCGGCGCAGCTCGCGGCCGACCTGCTCGATGCGGTGATCCACATCACCGGAGCGGTAGCTGTTGAAGCGCGGCCGGCCGTTGTGGTTCTCCTCGATCCAGTCCTCGGCGAAGGCGCCGCCCTGGATGTCGGCCAGGACCTGCTTCATCGCCCGGCGGGTCTCCTCGGTGACGATCTTCGGGCCGGTGATGTAGTCACCCCACTCGGCCGTGTCGGACACCGAGTAGCGCATATAGTTGAGGCCGCCCTGGTAGAACAGGTCGACGATCAGCTTCAGCTCGTGCATGCACTCGAAGTAAGCCACCTCGGGCTGGTAGCCGGCCTCGACCAGGGTCTCGAAGGCAGTCTTGACCAGGGCCGAGACGCCGCCGCAGAGCACCACCTGCTCGCCGAAGAGGTCGGTCTCAGTCTCCTCGGAGAAGGTCGTCTTGAGCACGCCGGCGCGGGTGCAGCCGATGCCCTTGGCGTAGGCCAGGGCGTCCTCGAGCGCAGTGCCGGTCGCGTCCTGGTGGATGGCCACGAGGCCGGGGACACCGCCGCCCTGGGTGAAGACCTCGCGGACGCGGTGGCCGGGGGCCTTGGGGGCCACCATGCTCACGTTCACGCCGGCAGGGGGAACGATCTGGCCGTAGCGGATGTTGAAGCCGTGGGCGAACATCAGCGTCTTGCCGGGGGTCAGGTGCGGGGCGATCTCATCGCGGTAGATCTGCGCCTGGCCGGTGTCCGGCGTGACGATCATAATGAACTGGGCCTCCTTGGCGGCGTCGGCCACTGTGGCCACGCGCAGCCCGAGGCCTTCGGCCTTGGCCCAGCTCTTCGAGCCGCTATACAGGCCGACGATCACGTCCGCACCGCTCTCCTTGAGGTTGAGGGCGTGTGCGTGGCCCTGGCTGCCGAACCCGATGATCGCGATCGGGCGGCCGGCGAGGCGCCCAAGGTCGGCCTGCTTGTCGTAGTAGATTTCTGCCATGATCTCCTCTGCGAGTGCGTTTCTTGCGCCCGCTGACGCGGGCATGGGTTATCTTCTCGGGGACCTGCGGCCCCCGGACCCCGCTGGTTGTGCTCGGGGGCCTGCGGCCCCGAACCCTGCTGGGCGAGAGAGGCTCTAGATGCATCAAGGGAGGGCAAGCCCTCCCTTGAACCTCCCGCCCGTCTAGTTGAGCGTCGCCACGCGCTCTGTGTGGCCGTTGCCCTCGACGAACTCCTCGGCGTTATGGCCGCGGGCGCCGCGCACCATGGCGATGCGGCCGGTGCGCATCATCTCCTTGATGCCGAAGGGCTTGACCACGTCGATGAAGTTCTGGACCTTGGACGGCGAGCCGGTCATCTCGATGACCATCGTCGTGACGCCGACGTCCACGATCTTGGCATCGAACACCTCGGCGAGAGCCACGATCTCAGCACGCTTGGCGCTGGGCGCGTGCAGCTTCATCAGCGCCATCTCACGCTCCACCGTCGAGTCGCTGGTCACATCACTGACCTTCAGCACCTCGATCAGACGGTAGAGCTGCTTGACCACCTGCTCGACGTCCTCCCACTCCACCACCAGCGTGATCCGGCTGACGCCAGGCGTCTCTGAGTGGCCGACGGCCAGGCTCTCGATGTTGTAGCCGCGCCGACGCACCAGGCCTACCACGCGGCTCAGCACGCCGGGGCGGTCCTGGACCAGTGCGACGATCGTGTGCTTCTTCACAGTCTGTTTCCTTTGGCAGTTTGGGGGCGCAGCAGTCGCCCGCTACAGTCTGAGAGGTGGCTGAGCCACGGGGCGACTGCTGCACCCCTACCTTCGCGGCGGGGCTACGCGCTGGGCGCCTCGGTGATCATGTCGCCGATCGACGTGTTCTGCGGGACCATCGGGAAGACGTTGACCTCGCGCTCGACGCGGAAGTCGAGCAGCACCGGGCCGTCGTGCGCCATGGCCTCGTCGAGCGCCGCCTGCACCTGGTCGGAGTGCTCGACGGTGATGCCCTTCCAGTAGTAGGCCTCGGCCAGCTTCGCGAAGTTCGGGCCGGAGAGCGGCGTGCCGCTGTAGCGCTTGTTCTCGAACAGCTCCTGCCACTGGCGCACCATGCCCAGGTAGCCGTTGTTGATCACACAGACCTTGATATTCTTGATGTCCTCCTGGACGATGGTCGCCATCTCCTGGTTGGTCATCTGGAAGCCGCCGTCGCCGCAGACCACCCAGACCGTCTTATTGGGGTGGGCCACCGCCGCGCCGAGGGATGCGGGCACCGAGAAGCCCATCGTGGCTGCGCCGCCGGATGTGATGTGCGTACGAGGGCCGGCGTTCCAGTCGATCAGCTGGGCAGCCCACATCTGGTGCTGGCCCACGTCACTGACAAGAATGTAGCCGTCACCCTGCTTCGCCAGAGTCTTGTTCAGCGCGTCGTAGACATCGTGCGGCGGCAGGGTCATGCCGACGGTGGCGGCGCGGTTGACGTACTGCTGCTTGCCTTGGTGCTTCTCCTGGAGGTCGCGGATGTGCTCCATCCAGTCGGAGGCGTGGGAGTGCAGGCTGGCAAGCTCCTCCTTCGAGGGCATCTCCTCGAGCAGAGCCTGGAGCGTCAGGCGCGCATCGCCAACGATCGGCACCGTCACCTTGACGTTCTTACCGATCTCAGAGGGGTCGATGTCGACGTGGATGACCTTGGCGTTGGGCGCGAAAGTGCTGGCCTTGCCGGTGACGCGGTCGTCGAAGCGGCCGCCGATGTTGAAGAGGACGTCGCACTCCTGAATGGCGCGGTTGGCGTGGACCCAGCCGTGCATGCCGGGCATGCCCAAGCTCAGCGGGTGCTCCTCGGGGAACGAGCCAATGCCGTGGAGGGTGGTGATCACCGGAATGCGCAGCTGCTCAGCGAAGGCGCGCAGCTCGCGCTCGGCGCCCGACATGATCACACCGTTGCCCGCGATGATAACCGGCTTCTTGGCGCCGGCCAGCAGCTTCAGCGCCTCGCGCACCTGCTTGCGGTTGGGCTGCGTCGTGGGCTTGTAGCCGGGGAGATTCAGCTTGATATCCCAGTTCGGGACTGTCATCTTCTGCATCGCGTCTTTAGTGATATCGATCAGCACCGGGCCGGGGCGGCCGGTCGTCGCGATGTAGATCGCCTCATCGAAGACGTAGGCCAGCTCGTTGACGTCCTTCACCAGGTAGTTGTGCTTGGTGATCGGCATCGTGATACCGGTGATATCCGTCTCCTGGAAGGCGTCCTTGCCGAGCACATGGCTGCCGACCTGGCCGCAGATCGCCAGGATGGGGTTCGAGTCCATCATGGCGTCGGCAATCGGCGTCACCAAGTTCGTCACTCCGGGGCCGGAGGTGCCGATGCAGACCCCGAGCTTGCCGGTGGCGCGGGCGTAGCCTTGCGCGGCGTGCCCCGCACCCTGCTCGTGGCGGCAGAGGACGTGGCGCAGCTTCTCGCGGTACTCCCACATCGCGAAGTAGAACGGCATAATGGCGCCGCCCGGGATACCGAACATCACGTCGACCCCATTGCGGATCAGAGCCTCACACATGATCTGGGCGCCGGTGCGCTTCTCGGACATCTGTGCCTCCTCAAAGTAGCGAGTGCTGAGTGCTCAGTGCTGAGTATCCTGCCGTGTGGCGCTCGCGCTGTTTTACAGCACACGGAGGATCACGGCCAGCCACTGGCAGGCCATAGTTCCCGTCGTTGGGTGATCCGATCTGGAATGAAGACTCTCTGGGCGACTGTGCGCTGGTGATGTGTCAGGCTTCGTCCGCAGACGGACTCGGCGCTCGAACCTCAGCACTCAGCACTACTCTGAGCGGCAGTGCTCGTTCTCGACCGCTCCGCGCGGCCGCGCCGCCATCATCGGCAGCCAGGTACCAAGCTCACGACCGGGACCGTGGGCGGGCGCGTACGGGCACTGGCGCAGGCGCCAACTGCCTAGGCGCCAGAGTACGCTCCAACCACTCCTTGATGCGCTTGATCATCTGTCCCCCCGGTGCGGTGAGCCACCTAAAACCGAAGGCCCCTCCCAGCCTTGGGAGGGGCCTTACTTTACCGCTTTCGCTGCTCAGTACCGGTTCCTCCCAAACTCCTAGAGACCCTTAATAAGAATAAGGGCTACAAGAAGGAGGCTAAGGAGAAGACTTCGGTGAGAGCGGCTCATGCGCGAGTGTACTTCCTATCAGTTCTGCACAAGGCGGAGTATACCCTACAAGGTAAAAACCTGTCAAGCGCAATCTCGTGCAAATGGGTAGCGAAAGCAGTACATCAGTAACTCTCTCTGTTTGACATACCGGCCTGTGACGTGCTACGATTCGTGTAACAACGCATCTGTGATCATGTTCACAAAGGCCTTGACAGGGCCTCGCCGTGCGGGAGAGTGACGATGAGCCAGCCCGAACGTCTGCTTCTGGTTGACGACGAGACGAACATTCGACTGACCCTAAGCGCCCTTCTCCAGCGTGCCGGCTACGATGTCACGACCGCTAGCGGGGGTGCAGAGGCGATCAACCTTCTGGATCAGCACACCTACGATCTGTTGCTGGTGGACCTGAAGATGCCCGGCATCGACGGAATGCAGGTGGTGGCGGCGGCACGCGCGCGCAGCTCAGACCTCGCGATTATTGTGCTGACCGGCCACGGCTCGCTGGAGACGGCGATCGAGGGGATGCGGTACAACATCTTCGACTATATGTTGAAGACAACGGAGCCCGCGAAGGTGGTTGAGCGCGTGGGGGCCGCGCTGCAGACGCACGCCCACGAGGCGCGGCGGCGGGCCCTGCTCGACGCGGTGGGTCAGGCGGTGCAGGAGCTGCGCGGCACGAGCTCGGTCTCCGGCGAGGCAAGCGCGCCCCAGGCAGAACGAACCATCACCGTCGGCGCTCTGCAGCTCGACACCTGGCGCCAGGTGGCCACGCTGAACGGGCGTACGCTGTCTCTCACGCCGACGGAGTTCCGCGTGCTGCTGTGCCTCGCTGAGCACGTCGGCACAATGCTCTCGTACGGCCAGCTCGTGAAATGCGCCCAAGGCTACGAGACGAGCGACCTGGAGGCGGGCGAGCTGATCAAGCCGCATATCCACCACCTGCGCCAGAAGCTCGAGCCGGACCCCAGCACACCGCGCTATATTCTGAACGTGCGCGGCAAGGGGTATCTGCTTTCTGTGGCGAACGAGTAGGGCTGCGCCAACCCGTTCGTGAGTGATGGCTTTTTGTGGAGGGCTGCGCCCTCCACGCCCCCCCTGGGCTGCGCCCACCCCACTCGCCAGACTTTCTGTGGAGGGCTGCGACCGAGACCTCCCGTGGACTACGCACCGACAATATGTGTGCGGATGCGGTGGAGCGGCAGGACGCCACGCCCTGCATCGTCGGCGGTGGGCACGGCCGCCTCGTCCGGCTTGTCCGAGAGGCCGAAGAGCAGCGCGCCGGCTGCGCGCCAGCGCCCGACAACCTCCCAGACCTCACCAGTGAGCACTAGCTCCTCGCGAAGCACATCCTCGGGCGGCGCCCCCTGCGGCATATGCCCCATGACCACAGATGTCTCGACAAACTCGCGGCGTCGAAACGCCTTGAAGGGCGTGGGGTCACCGGCCAGCGCCCGCTCCGCGAAGCCGCGGTGGAAGTGCTCGACCTCCGCGGAGGGCCAGCCGACCGCATCACAGGCGTCATCCACGGCGCCCAGGAGCCGATCGGCGTCGCCCGCCCAGCCGCGATCGACCCACTCCTCCACGTGGCTCAGCGAAAAGACGCCACCGGCTACGATCACACAGAGGTAGCCGACGTAGTCCTGGTTGTCCCCAGTGAGCGGATGGAAGCGCGGGGTGTCCACCGTGCGGTAGATCCGCTCGAACTCGGAAGCGTCGAAACCTGCTCCGAGCTCATCCGCGACGCTTGCGCGCAAAGCACGCAGCCGCGCCTGATCGATGAGACGGTCGTTGCGCCCGCGCGCGCCGATCAGTGTCTTGTCGAGATCGACCACGACGGCGGTATGCGCGTCGACGGCGAGCCCTTCGGCGCCGAGCGTGGCGGCGAAGTCGTGCAGGGTGACCCAGCGGTTTGCGTGCGTTATGTCGCCCTCGCGCTCAATAGCGGGCACATCGGCGGAGTCCCGCCCGATGAAACAGCGCCCCTGCCAGCCGGTCTCGTCGCGCAGTGTGGTGAAGGCGCCACCATCGCTGAGCTTGGTATCGCCCACGAAGACCAGGCGGCGCAGCTCGACGCCGGGGGCGGTGAGCTCCCGGGCAGCGCGCAAGATGGCAGCCGCGACGCGGGCGTACTCGGCAGAGCCCTTGCGCGGAGCATGGCCGGGGGCGAGGTCGGCGAGGCCGGGCAGGCGCGGATCAGCGGGGCGGAGGCTGCGGTAGGCGACAAAATCGCCGAGGAGGTCAGCGATAGAAGCTAGGCCGTAGACCTTCAAGGCTGTGCCTTTCCGAATGCAAAATGCAACATGCAAACAGGCGGATACCAGATCCGCTCATGTCGCATGTTGCATTTTACACGTTGCACTTACAAAAGGCTGGCGAGGCGCTTGACACCCTCTTCAATCTGCGCGGGGGTGACGGCGCAGAACGGGAGGCGCACGAACCGCTCGCCATCCGGCGCAGAGCCCTGGTCGGCATCGGCGAAGAAGGGCTGGCCGGGAGTAAGCACCAGGCCGATCTCCTTGGCGCGGGCCACGAGGTCCTTGCTGTTGGCGTCGTCGGGGAGGGTGACGCTGAAGAAGAAGCCGCCGTCCGGCTCGTGGGCGCCGCAGTCCTCCAGGTGGGTGCGCACCGCGTTACGCATGGCCTCCCAGCGCGGCGCGTAGAGTGCCTTGAGGGCGTCGATGTTCGGCTGGAGCCAGCCGCGGCGCAGGAACTCGGCGACGGCCGCCTGTGTGGGGAGCACCGGCGAGAGGTAGGTGTTCTCACCCTCGCGCGTAACGGCCTCGACCAGCGCGACCGGCGCGACCATATAGCCGACGCGGATGCCGGGGCTGAGGAGCTTGCTGAACGAGGTCATGGTCACGACGCGCTCAGGGTTGATCTCGCGCAGCATCGGGACGTCCTGACCGCGGTAGCGCAGCTTGCGGTAGGGCACGTCCTCAACGACCCAGAAGCCGTACTGCTCAGCGAGGGCCAGGATCGCGCGGCGCTTCTCGAGCGAGGTGGTGACGCCCGCGGGGTTCTGGAAGTCCGGCACCATGTAGAGGAATGCGGGGGTCTGCCGCTTGACCTCGGCCTCGAGCCGGGCGACGTCGAGCCCGTCGGCCTCGAGCGGGATGCCGATGGTCTTCGCGCCGCGGCGGCGGAAGGTAGTGATAGCGCGGTCGTAGCTAGGCTGCTCGGTGAGGACGGTGGCGCCGGGCCGCACGAGGTAGCTGGCGAGCAGGTCCTGGAGCTGGAGCGAGCCGTTGGCCACCAGCACCTCGCGCTCGGTCACGCCGAACTCGGCGGCGAGCTGGCGGCGAAGCCCGGGGTAGCCCGGCTGCTGGCCATACTGGAGGACGACGGCGGGGTCGGCCTTGAGGGCGGCGTCAAAGCACTCGGCGAGCTTATCAACGGGGAAGGCCTCGGGCGGCGGGACGCCACGCGTGAAGACAATGGTGTCGGTGGTCATGTCTGTGTACTCCATACTGGTCTGCGCTGCGCTATGAAGCGATTCTATAGCAATCGTGCCAGAGATATAAAGTTAGGGTGGGTTTTTCCTCGGGGGGCTGCGCCCCCCAAACCCCGCTTCGTGCTGACACGCATCCTGCCTGGACCGGCGGGGATGCTCTCGGCCGCTGGGATGTCGGCTGACAAGTGTACCAGATGAACGGGAACGCGCTGCGGCAGAAGCGGCATCTCTTTCGCGAAGCGACCAGACTACAGCTCTGCCCTACGAGCGGCGGGCAAACACACAGCTCTGCCCTACGAGTGGACGACGCGGCCAGCGCAGACGGTGAGGAGCGCGCGGGTCTCGGCGAGGCCATCGGGCGGGGATGCGGCGAGGTCGCAGTCGAGCAGGACAAGGTCAGCGAGCATGCCGGCGCGCAGCACGCCCTTCTCGCGCTCCTGGTGCTCGGCGTAGGCGGCGCCGCTGGTGTAGGCGCGCAGGGCCTCATCGAGCGACACGGCCTGAGATGGCAGCCCTGGCGCCCAGGGGCAGCGGGCGACGGCGGCATGCAACCCAAGCCACGGGCTCTGGCTAACCACCGGCCAGTCGCTGCCGAAGGCCAGGTGCGCGCCGGCGTCACGGAGGTCGGCCCAGGCGAAGCTGTGACGCCAGCGCTCCCGGCCGACGCGCTCGAGCCAGACGGGGCCATAGCCCGGCGGGACGGGCGCGTGGTAGGGCTGCACCGAGGCGATCACGCCGAGCTCGCGGAAGCGCGGCAGGTCATCGGGGTGGATGAGCTCGATGTGCTCGACGCGGTGGCGGCTGTCGCGTGGTCCGTTGGCCTCCCTGGCGGCCTGGAGGCCGTCGAGGGTGCGGCGGACGGCGGCGTCACCGATGGCGTGGACGACGATCTGGAGGCCGAGACGGTCGCAGGCGGCCGCCATGCGGCTGAAGTGCTCGGCGGTGTAGAAGGCGTCACCGCGGTGACCGGGGCGGCCCGGGTAGTCATCGAGCAGCAGTGCCGTGAAGCCCTCGGCGACGCCGTCCATAAAGAACTTGGCGGCCCCGGCCCGCACGAGCGGCCCTGCTGCGACGCGGCGCATCTCGGCCGCCTCGGCCAGATCTTCGGGGCGGGTGTGCGGCTCGACGCTGTAGGGCACGTAGACGCGCAGCGTGAGCTCGCCGGCAGCCTCGAGGGAGCGGTACAGCTCGAGCTGGGCCATGTCGCCGTCCATGTTGTGGACCGAGGTGATGCCGAGCGCGGAGGCCTGGGCGACACCCTCGCGCAGGAGCTCGCGGGCGCGCGCGGCGCTCGGGGACGGGACGAGGGCCTGGAGCGGGCCGAAGGCTCCGGGCTCGCGCAGCTCTCCGGTGGCGAGGCCGTCATCGCCCAGCACGATCTCGCTGCCCGCGCCAGGGTCACCGCCGCGGAGGAGGCCGCCGAGCTCGAGGGCCCGCGTGTTCGCCCAGGCGGTGTGGCCGTCGAAGGCGAAGATGAGCAGCGGCCGTTCGGGACAGAGGTCATCGAGGGCCGAGCGGAACGGCTGCCGCGCACCGTCGAGCGCCTGGTAGCGCACGCCGTAGCCGGCGAGCCAGGGGACATCGGGGTGGGCGCCGGCGTAGGCACGGACGGCGCGGGCCACCTTGTCGAAGGAGGCAGCCTCACCGAGGCGGACGCCATCGAGCTTGAGGGAGCCGCGCAGCAGGTGGTAGTGGCTGTCGATGATTCCGGGCAGCAGGGTGCAGCCGGCGGCGTCGACGACGCGCGTCGCGGGGCCGCGGACCCCGAGGGCCTCACGGTTGGTGCCGACGAGGGCGATGCGCTCGCCGCGGACTGCGACAGCTTCGGCGCCAGGGGCGGCGGGATCGGCCGTCCAGGCGCGGGCGTTGAGAATGATGAGGTCGGCCTGGGGCACTGCGTTTCTCCTTCTTCGGGGCTGGCCCCGAGCCCCTTCGCTTCCTCGCCACGTGGCCGTGCGAGAGGTTGCCCCTCGCGCTCCCCTTCTTCGGGGCTGGCCCCGAGCCCCTTCGCTTCCTCGCGGTCAAGCCGTGCGAGAGGGGCACCGGCCCCTCTCGCGCTCTCCCCCGCCGGAGGGGCGCTTGCGCCCCCTCCGGACCACCCCCACCACAGGAGCCCTGCCAGACCGACATCCCAGTGACGCGATGAATGACCTGGTTCAGCCGCCCAGAGACACCGGCACATAGCCTCGTTCAGCCGCCCGAGGACACCAGCACATGACCTGGTTCAGCCGCCCAAAATCAAACGAAGCGCTCCCGATCCTCGCGGGCAGGGTCTCAGTCTCGTGCCGACCGATAACGGCCCGGCAGTGCTCACGTTTCGGATTCGAAGGGGCGAAGCCCCTCGCCGGGGGGGTCCAGAGGGGCCGCGGCCGGCCCCTCTGGGCGGGGTCCGGGGCGCAGCGCCCGGCGACCCTACGACACAATGCCCGAGGCAACGAGCAGCTCGGCGTTGAGCACCGCGCCGCCGGCCGCGCCGCGGATCGTGTTGTGCGACAGCACCACCAGCCGCAGGTCGAGCAGCGGGCACGAGCGGACCCGCCCAACCGACGAGCTCATCCCGTTGCCCGCATCCCGGTCGCGCCGAGGCTGGGGGCGGTCGCCGGCGGTGTGGACCACCAGCGGCAGCTCGGGCGAGGTGGGCAGGCCGCGGACCGGATCGGGGGCGCGCCACGAGGAGAGCACCTCAATCGCCTCCTCGGGCGAGGGCTTACGCGCGAAGCCGACCGAGAGCAGCGCCGTGTGGCCGTCGATCACCGGCACGCGCGTCACCTGGGCGCTGATGCGGATGGGCGCCTCAGCCACACGGCCGTCCTGGAGCGTCCCGAGCAGCTTGCGCGGCTCCGCCTCCACCTTGGCCTCCTCGCCGCCGTCCGCGATGTTCGGGATGATGTTGTCGATGATATCGAGCGACGGCACGCCGGGGTAGCCCGCGCCCGAGACAGACTGGAGCGTGCTGGCGTGGACGGTCTGGACGCCGAACGCGTCGTGGAGCGGCTTGAGCGCCATCACGATCCCGATCGCGGCGCAGTTCGGGTTAGTGACCAGGCAGCCCTTCCAGCCGCGCTCGGCCCGCTGGCGCTCAAGCATGCCGATGTGGTCCGGGTTGACCTCGGGGATGATCAGCGGCACATCAGGGGCCGTGCGGTAGGTGGACGCGTTGGAGCAGACCGCGACCCGCTCGGCCCAGCGCGGCTCGACCGCGCGGGCGACGTCGGTGGGCAGGCCCGAAAGCGCGACCGCCACGTCGAGGGGCGTGTCGCTCGGCTGCACCACCATGCGTGCCACCTCGGGCGGCGGGGCGCCGTCGAGCACCCAGCGCACCAGCTCGCCGTACGGGCGGCCGACAGTGCGGTCGGAGCCGGTGAGGGCCGCGATCTCGAACCAGGGGTGGTTGGCGAGGAGCTGGACGAAGCGCTGGCCGACCGTGCCCGTCGCGCCGAGGATGGCGACCGGGATCTTTCGCTGTGCCATAAGAGCCTCCAGGATGTGTACTCAATACCAGTAGCTAGGGCGCTGGGGCAACGGCGCTCTGCACGCGCAAAGGCCACAGGGAGGTGGGCGCCGAACCACCTCCCTGTGGCCTCCGGGCAATCGCCGCGGCGTTCCGGCAGTTGTACCACAGAACGCGGGCGGCGGCAAGATAGCGTGTGAGCCGCCTCCGTGCGCCCCCGCTACGCCACGGCCTCGCGCACGAAGGGCACCGTCTGCGGCCCCTCGGGGAGCACGGCGACCCGCGCGCCGGGGCCGTAGCGGGCCAGGAGATCCGCGAGCGTCGCCTCGATCGACTCGACCGGGGTGAGCATCGCGGCGCGCACCACCTCGGGCGCGAGCGACGAGCGCAGGTAGACCTCGGCCCGGCGCTGGACAAGGGCCTGCGACTGCGCCTGCCACTGGTCATAGAGCGCGAAGTCAGGCGCCTCGATCATCGCCAGGAGCTCCTGCGGCGAGGGGCGCATGCGCAGCAGGTCCTTGTAGTTGCCGTGGTCCGGCAGGCCGTCAGAGCACTCGGCGGCGCAGATGATCGCCCCGCCGGGCCGGACAATGCGGGCGGCCGCGCTCATACCCTTCACCGCCTGGTACAGGTTCTGGTCGAGCGGGTAGCCGGAGTTGGTGGTGATCACGATATCGAACGGCTCGTCCACCGGGCGGGTGGCGTGCTCGGCCACGAAGCGGCAGCCGACCTCGTGCGCCGCGATGGAGTGGCCGGCCCAGACCTGAGTGATCTGGCGGCGGCTGTTGAGCGCGACGTTGACGCAGAAGTGCGGCGGGGCCATCGCCACCGCCTCGCGGATCTCGCCCTGCACCGGGTTGCCCTCGAGCCGGGCCCAGGTTGAGAGCGGGTGGCCGATCATCTGCGCGTTGTGCAGGTGCATGATCGTCTTGATGCCCGCGACGCCCGGCACCACCCCCTTGGGGCCGCCGCTAAACCCGGCGAAGAAGTGCGGCTCGATGAACCCCGTGACGATCCGCACGTTGGCGCGCAGGTAGTCGTTGTTGACCCAGACCTCGCCGCCGTAGCTCGTGCGGCCGAGGTGCGTCAGGGTGGCGTCGTCGAACGCGTTGTGGTTGACCACCCGCACGGTGTCCACCACCTCCTGGCCGAGCATGCGGACGAGCTCCTCGCGCGTGTTGGCGCGGTGTGAGCCGGTGCCATTGACGATCACGAACTGCTCGCGCGGGACGTGGGCGAGCTCCTCCATGATCCAGGGCACCAACCGCTCGCTCGGCGAGGGGCGGGTGATGTCGGCGATCACAATCGCGACGGTGTCGGTGGGTCGCGCGAGGCTCCGCAGCGGCGGCGCGCCGATCGGGGAGCGCACAGCGTCGTCAAATGCGGCGCGCTCGTCGAGCAGGCCGGCGAGCTGCTGGGGCACGATCACCGCCGCGTCGTCCGGCACCTCGACGGGCAGGCGACCGCGGCCGTAGGCGAGAGAGATCTGCATCAGGCACCTCGTTCCGTCGTCACCACCGCCACCGCCTCGATCTCCACCAGCATCTCGGGGCTGATCATCTCGGCGCGCACCAGCGTGTTGGCCGGACGGATGTGGGCGAACACCTCGCCGTGTGCGCGCGCCACCCCCTCCCAGTCGGCTATGTCGCGCACGAACACCCGCGTCCGCACCACATCGGCCAGCGAGGTCCCGGCTTCGGCCAGCGCGGCCTCGATCTTCCGCAGGATGTAGCGCGCCTGGGCGGCGGCGTCGCCGGGGTGCTGCACCGCGCCGGACGAATCCGAGGCCGTAGTCCCCGAAACGTAAATCGTATTGCCGACGCGCACCGCGCGCGAGTAGCCGGCGAGGGCCTCCCACGGCGTGCCCGAGGAGATGTTCGTTCGCTGCATACAATCCTCCAGCCTGTTCTCGGAGCCCCCATTGTAGCACGCGGCGGCACCCGCCCTTCGACCGATGAAACAGACGTTCGAAGAGAGTATACTGGGCAATACGCCGATCGGCTGTTCCGCAGTACAATAGCGACGATACAGGAGGCCCCGATGACGATGCGCGCACGTGGACCATTCGACGTCTCGCTCCGCCCGCAGCCGCTGGCCCACGCACACGAGGACGGGCTGCTGGGCAGGCTGGCGATCGACAAGCAGTATCGCGGCGACCTCGAGGCGACGGCCGTGGGCGAGATGCTCTCAGCGCGGACCGACACCGCGGGCTCAGCCGGGTACGTGGCGATCGAGCGCGTCAGCGGGGCGCTCCACGGCCGCCGCGGGACGTTCGTGCTGCAGCACTCCGGCACCATGACGCGCGGCGCGCAGGCCCTATCGGTCACGGTGGTGCCCGACTCGGGAACTGGACAGCTCGCGGGCCTCACGGGGACGATGGTGATCCTGATCACAGACGGCGAGCACACCTACGACTTCGAGTACACGCTGCCAGGGTAGACGGTGGAGAGGGGGCCAGCATGGGAGACAACAGGCTGCTGCGGGCGGTAGAGCGGTTCACGGAGGTGATGGCCGGCGCAGACGAGGAGCGGCTCGCACGATCGTGGGCCTGGGGCACCTACAGCGAGGGGACGCGCTTCGCGTTCTTCCGCACCTGCGAGGAGCTGCGGGAGCTGACGGTGCGCGTGGCCTCGGTACGGCGGGCGCAGCAGCGCGAGATGAACGGCGCGCAGCACATCCTGGCACAGTACCACGCCGCCTACCGCGACCTCCAGGCCGCCCTGCTGGGGCTGAGCGACGAGGACGTGACCCGCGCGCCCGCCGAGGGAGAGTGGCCGGTGAGCGTCGCCGTGGGCCATATGGTAGGCGCGGACGCGGGCTTTCTGGTGGTGTGCGCCTACGCGCTGGAGCAGCACCGCGCTGGAGCTCACGAGCCGGGAGAGCCGCCCGAGGCCTTCTGGATCACCACGCTCGGCGACGAGTCAGGCTTCGAGGCAGTGATGGGCGGCCCCTTCTCCGACCTGCTGGCCTACCACGACCTCCTGCACGAGCGCGTGCTGGGCGCCCTCGGAGGCATCACGGACAGCGAGCTCGAACTGCCCTCGCGCTACTGGGAGGGCGAGCCGCTGCCGCTGCGCTTCCGGCTGCACCGCTTCGAGTCGCACCTGCGGCAGCACACGGTGCAGGTGGACAAGACGCTGGCCGCCATCAGCCGAGGCCCCTCCGAGGCGCTGCGCCTGACTCGGCTGGTGTACGCGGCGCTGGCCGAGGCCGAGGGGGCGTCGCTGGGCGCGGAGGACGTCCTCGAAGACGAGCGGGCCTGCGTCGCGGCCGGCATCGAGGCGCGCGCCGACGAGCTCGCCGAGGTCGTGCGGTAGGAGCGTTGTGCGCCCCCCGCGGATGCGCTAGAATACGTGTGCGCCTGGCGACTTGTACAGAGGTGAGCCCCATGCCCGACCGCCGCCCGCTCCTGCTGCTGATCGACGGCCACGCCCTGGCCTTCCGCGCCTTCCACGCCCTGCGCGAGGCCGGACTGCGCGCCTCCACCGGCGAGCCGACCTACGCGGTCTTCGGCTTCGTCGCGATCATGCTCACGGCGATCGAGGAGCACCGCCCCGAGTACATCGCCGTCTCGTTCGACATCGGCCGCACCTTCCGCGACGACATGTACGCCGAGTACAAGGCCGGCCGCGCCGAGACCCCCGAGGAGTTCGAGCAGCAGCTCACCCGCATCAAACAGCTCCTCGGCGCCTTCAACATCCCGATCTACACTGCCCAGGGGTTCGAGGCCGACGATGTGATCGGCACCCTCGCCCGCCAGGCCACCGCCCACGGCGTCGGCACGCTCATCCTCACCGGCGACACCGACACCCTCCAGCTGGTGGACGAGCACGTGAAGGTGCTGCTCGCCAACCCCTACGGCAAGAAGACCACTACTACCGTCTACGACCTGGCCCAGGTCCAGGAGCGCTACAACGGCCTGCGCCCCGACCAGCTCGCAGACCTGCGCGGCCTCAAGGGGGATGCCTCCGACAACATCCCGGGCGTCAAGGGGATCGGCGAGACCGGCGCGATCGCCATGCTCAAGCAGTTCGACACCGTCGAGAACCTCTACGAGAACCTGGCGCTGGTCCAGAACCGCTATAAGAAGGCCCTCGACGGCCAGCGCGACGTGGCGCTCTTCAGCAAGCGCCTGGCGACAATCGTCTGTGACGCGCCGGTATCCCTCAGCCTCAAGGACGCCACCCTGCGCGAGTACGACCGCGCCCATGTGATCGCGCTGTTCCAGGAGCTGGAGATGGGCGCCACGCTGATCAAGAAGCTGCCCATCACCGGCGACGCCTTCGAGGTGGCCGAGCTGCCGGCGGCGGGCCAGGGACCAACGATCGAGGACCAAGGGCCGCCGCCCACAGGCCGCTCCGGCAGCCCGCAGCAGATGGCGATGTTCGACATGCCGGCCGCCGCGCCCGCGTCTGCCGCGCCGATCCCTAGCCACGGCGCCTACACCGCCGTCACCACCCCCGCGCAGCTTGCCGAGGTCGTGGCTGCGCTCCAGGCCGCGCCAATCGTCGCCTTCGACACCGAGACCACCAGCGAGCGCCCACTCACGGCCGAGATGGTCGGCATCTCGCTCAGCGTCGCGCCCGGCCAGGCCTGGTACATCCCGCTTCGCCACGAGGGCGCCGAGCAGCTCCCCGTCGAGCAGGTGCTCGACGTGCTCCGGCCACTGTTCGCCGACCCAGCGCGGCCCAAGGTGGCCCACCACGCCAAGTTCGATGTCGAGGTTCTGGAGAAGGCCGGCGTCCCGGTGAACGGGCTGGTCTTCGACACCATGCTGGCCGCCGGCCTGCTGGACAAGCGCCGCGGCCTCAAGGACCTGGCCTTCTACGAGCTCAAGCTGGCCGAGCCGATGACCGCCATCGAGGAGCTGATCGGCAAGAAGGGCAAGGGCCAGCTCACCTTCGCCCAGGTGCCCGTCGAGCGCGCCCTGCCCTACGCCGCCGCCGACGCCGACATGACCCTACGGCTGCACCAGGCGCTCGAGCCGCAGCTTGCCGCCCTGCCGAAGGTCGAGGGGATCTTCCGCCGCCTCGAGATGCCGCTCGTGCCGGTGCTGGTCCGCATGGAGCAGGCCGGCATCAAGCTCGACGCCGACTACATGCGCGGACTCGGCGACCGCATGGGCCGCACCCTGGCCGACCTCGAGGAGCGCATCTACGCCATCGCCGGCAAGAGCTTCAACATCAACTCCGGCGACCAGCTCTCCGACGTGCTGTTCGGCAAGGTTGGCCTGCCCACCCAGGGGCTCGCCAAGACCTCCACCGGCCGCTACTCGCTCACCGCCCAGGTGCTCGAGGACCTGCGCCAGCACGACACCTCGGGCATCCTCGAGCTCATCCTCAAGTTCCGCCAGCTCACCAAGCTCAAGTCCACCTACGTGGACGAGCTCCCCGCGCTGGTGGGGCCGGACGGGCGCGTCCACACCGACTATAGCCAGCTCGGCGCAGCCACCGGGCGGCTCTCCTCCAACAATCCCAACCTCATGAATATCCCCACCCGCACCGACGAGGGCCGCGAGGTGCGCCACGGCTTCGTGGCCGAGCCGGGCCACACGCTGGTGGCCGCCGACTACTCACAGATCGAGCTGCGCGTCCTGGCCCACATCACCGGGGACGAGAACCTCGTCCGCACCTTCCAGGAGGACCGCGACATCCACGCCGCCACGGCCTCGCAGCTCTTCGGCGTCCCCGAGAGCCAGGTGGACAAGAACCAGCGGCGGATCGCCAAGACCACGATCTTCGGCATCGTGTATGGTATCAGCGCCTTCGGGCTCGCGCCGCGCATCGGCTACAGCCGCGAGGAGGCCAGGCGGCTGATCGACGAGCTCTTCGCGCGCTTCCCCGGCATCCGCACATACATCGACCAGACGATCGAGGCCGGCAAGCGCGACGGCTACGTGCAGAGCCTGTTCGGCCGCCGCCGCATGATGCCGGACCTGCGCGTCTCCGGGCCGCGCCGGCAGGCCGCCGAGCGCGAGGCGATCAACGCCCCCATCCAGGCCACCGCCGCCGATATCATGAAGCTCGCGATGATCGACGTGGACCGCGAGCTGCGCGAGCGGAGCCTCGCGACCCGCCTGCTGCTCCAGGTCCACGATGAGATCATCCTCGAGGCGCCCAACGCCGAGGTGGACGAGGTGGTGCAGCTGGTGTGCGAGAAGATGGAGGGCGCCTACCAGCTCCGCGTCCCGCTCAAGGTGGACGTCGAGGCCGGTACTAACTGGGAGGAGCTCCACGCCATCTAGAGCGAGACGCTAAAACCTAACGGCATCAGAAAGCCGTGCACGGCCACCGAGAAGGCCGTCTGTTCTGCGCGCCGCTGTAGCTTTCTGCGCTGCGCGCGAACAACGCCGCCAGCGTCCCGCACAACGTCCCGCCTCAGCCCACCGCCACGCCAGCCAGCACCCCAACCGCCCGGCCTACACACCCGATCGCGCCCCACGGGGCGCGTATGCTACAATGGTCGGCGCCACGCCAGAAACAGGTCGCCGGGGAACACGCGCCAGGAGCTCACACTCATGCAGACTGCCGAGGACTACACCATGACCCTCCCAAGCGACCGCCGCGAGCGCGCGTCCGGCCGCCCGACCTTCTCGGTGGTCGCGCCGGTCTACAACGAGGAGGCGCTGGTCGGCGAGTTCTGCCGCCGCGCCGTCGCCGCCCTCGAGTCCCTCGGCGAGCCGTTCGAGGTCATCCTGGTGAACGACGGCTCGCGCGATCGCTCCCCCGAGATCATGCGCGCCCTCCACGAGGCCGACCCGCGCATCAAGGTGCTGAACTTCTCGCGCAACTTCGGCCACCAGATCGCCATCACCGCCGGCACCGACTACGCGCAGGGGCGCGCCGTAGCGGTGATCGACTCCGACCTCCAGGACCCGCCCGAGGTGATCGTCGACATGATCGCCAGGTGGCGCGAGGGGTACCAGCTGATCTACGGCGTGCGCGCCGAGCGCGAGGGCGAGACAGCCTTCAAGCTCGCTACGGCCTCGCTCTTCTACCGCCTCATCCGCAAGATCACCAACGTCAACATCCCGCTCGATACCGGGGACTTCCGCCTGATGGACCGCAAGGTGGTGGACGCACTCAAATCTATGCGCGAGCACCACCGCTTCATGCGCGGCCTCTCGGTGTGGGTCGGCTTCCGCCAGACGGGTGTGAACTACAAGCGGGACGCGCGCAAGGCCGGCGAGACAAAGTACCCGCTGCGGAAGATGCTGAAGTTCGCGATGGACGGCATCACGGCCTTCTCGTACCTGCCGCTGCAGCTCGCCACCTACCTGGGCTTCTTCACCGCCGCCCTCAGCCTCCTGTTCCTGATCACGGTCGTGATCATGCGCCTGTTCCACACCGGCGACCCGGCCACCGCCGCGTTCTACGGCCAGGCCTCCACACTGGCGAGCATCCTGTTCCTCGGAGCGGTGCAGCTGATCTTCCTTGGCATCCTCGGTGAGTACATCGGCCGCATCTACGACGAGGTCAAGGGACGGCCGCTCTACATCGTGGCTGAGGCGCTCGGGTACGAGGAGGAGTAGGGCGGGCGCTCCGCCCCGCGCCCCAGACAAGGGGGCCAGCCCCCTTGCATCCCCCGGCGGGGCTCAGCCGCCCCTGCACCCCGCAAGCGGTCCACTGCCAGACCGACATCGGTCGGCACCACAGCTGAGCTCATCGGGGAAACACACCCGCTGTGCCAAGACCGGAGCAAGTCGGGGAACCCCACGCCGCTTGCTCATTGTAGCAACCACCGGATGTCGGCCTGGCACGGCACCCCTTGCAGGGGGTCTGGGGGCGGGCGCCGCCCCCAGCGGGGGTGCAGGGGGCGGCGTCGCCCTGCGAAACAGCACGCACCTCAGTGCGCCAAGGGGAGCTCGGGGGCCTCCCCGATATGGAGCGCGAGGAGGGCCGATACCCACCTCGCACACACGCACGCACCCCGCGAGATAAGAGCAGGCGTGCTATAATCGGAGGGATAGCGCAGCAACACAGTCGGAGGGGGCTCCATGGATCTGCTCAGTTCGCTTAACCCGTCCCAGCGCCAGGCGGTGCAGGCCGGGGAGGGGCCCGTGCTCGTGCTCGCCGGCCCCGGCAGCGGCAAGACCCGCGTGCTCACCCACCGCATCGCCTACATGATCGACGCGCTCGGCGTCGACCCTTTCAACATCATCGCCGTCACCTTCACCAACAAGGCCGCGCGCGAGATGAAGGAGCGCCTCGAGCACATCCTCGGCGGCGGGCGCGCGGCAGCCCTCACCGTCGGCACCTTCCACAGCATCTGCACCCGCTTCCTCCGGCGCGACATCGCCCACCTCGGGCGCGAGCGCGACTTCTCGATCTATGACTCGGACGACCAGCAGCGCGTCATGAAGCGCGTCCTGCGCGACCTCAACCTCGACGAGAAGAAGAACTCCCCGCGCGCCATCCACGCCACCATCTCGCGCGCCAAGAACGAGCTCGTGGACGCCGAGGAGTTCGCCCGCCACGCCCGCGGCACCTTCGATGAGACCGTGGCGCGCTGCTTCAAGCGCTACCAGGAGCTGCTGCGCGAGGCCAACGCGCTCGACTTCGACGACCTGCTTGTCGAGACGGTGCGCCTCTTCGAGCTGCACCCCGACGTCCTCGAGCGCTACCAGCGGCGCTACCGCCACGTCCTCGCCGACGAGTACCAGGACACCAACCGCGCCCAGTACGTGCTGCTCAAGCAGCTCGCCGCCGGCCACAAGAATATCTTCGTGGTGGGCGATGAGGACCAGAGCATTTATGCCTTCCGCGGCGCGGACATCCGCAACATCCGCATGTTCGAGAAGGACTACCCCAGCGCCCAGGTGATCGAGCTGCGCGAGAACTACCGCAGCACCCAGGCGATCCTCGACGTGGCCCAGGCGGTGATCAACCGCAGCCACCAGCGCCACCGCGACAAGCAGCTCGAGACGAGAAACGGCAAGGGCGTCCAGGTGCAGATGATCGAGGGGTACGACCAGGACGAGGAGGCCCAGCTTGTGGCCGCCGAGATCGCCCACATGGTCTCCTCAGCCGAGCACCAGTACGGCGACATTGCGATCATGTACCGCACCAACGCCCAGTCGCGCGCCGTCGAGGAGGCGCTGATCGCCCGTGGCCTGCGCTACCAGATCGTCGGCGGCACGCGCTTCTACGAGCGCAAAGAGATCAAGGACGCCCTGGCCTACCTGCGCCTGACGCTCAACCCGTTCGATAGCGTCAGCCTCGGCCGGGTGCTCAACTGGCCCGCCCGCGGCATCGGCGAGCGCACCCAGGACGAGCTTGAGCGCCGCGCCTCCGAGCACGCCGTGCCGGTGTACGTCGCCCTCCAGATGATCCAGGAGGCAGCGGCCCCCGGCCCGCCCGCCCAGCCCGGCGGCCCCGCGAGCTGGTTCAACGCGCGCACCACCTCGGCGCTCATGGGCTTCCTGGCGATCCTCGACGAGCTGATCGCCGCGCGCGAGACCCACGACCTCGGCGGGATCATGGACCTGCTCTTCACCCGCGTCGGTCTCCAGGAGGCGCTGCTGCGCGAGCACGGCGAGGAGGAGGGTGGCGACCGCTGGAACAACGTGCTGGAGCTCCGGAATGTGGCCGATAACTACGCCAGCATGCCACGCGAGAGCCAGCTCGCCACCTTCCTCGAGGAGGTCGCGCTGGTGTCGGATGTGGACGCGGTCAAGGAGGAGCGCGACACGATCACCTGCATCACGCTCCATCAGGCCAAGGGGCTCGAGTACCCGGTGGTGTTTCTGGTGGGCCTCGAGGAGGGACTGCTGCCGCACTCGCGCTCGGTGGACGACCGCGACGCGCTCGACGAGGAGCGGCGGCTGTTCTACGTGGGCGCCACACGCGCTAAAGAGCGGCTCTACCTGCTCTACGCCTTCCGCCGCGCCACTTACGGCCGCAGCGGGCCGTCACAGCCCTCGCGCTTCCTGGCGGACATCCCGAAGGAGCTGATCAAGCAGGCGCCGAAGCGCGGCTATGCCCCGGCTCAGCAGAGCTCGATGTTCACCGGGCGCTCCTTCGGCGCCACCGCATCCAGCCAGCGCCGCACCACGCCCGAGCCCCCAGCCCGACCCGCGTCGGCGCGCCCGACATCCCAGGGCCAGGCCGGCGTCTCCCGCCTCTCCGCCAGCGCGCGCCCAGCCGAGGCCAGCTTCTTCGCCGGGCAGAAGGTGCGCCACGCCATGTTCGGCGAGGGGATTGTGGTCAGCTCGAAGCTGATCGAGGACGACGAGGAGGTCACGGTGGCCTTCGCAGGCAAAGGGGTCAAGCGGCTGCTCGCCAGCTTCGCTAAGCTGGAGAAGTCCGAGTAGGCCGCGCCTCAACTGCGGCGCCCGCTCGTTCCTTGCCAAGGAGCACCACGCGATGAGCAGCTCTCGGCACGAGCACCAGCGCAAGCTGCGCGTTGTCCACCAGCGGCGGCTGAACATCCTTGAGGAGCTGGCGGCGACCATCGGCAAGCAAACTGCGCCGCCGCACGTGCTGATGGAGATCGATGAGCTGCGCGAGAAGATCGCCGCGCTCGACGCGCAGCTCGCGGACGGGGAAGATTCGTTGCCCAACGTCCGCGCGCTCTGGAATCACGTATCGGGGCGCTGCGGCAGGAGTTCGAGGCAGTCAGCAGCGCGCTGCTGACCACGCTCGGCCCGGTGGATCGGCTGCGGCTCCAGCATCAGGCAGATGATCTGCTGGAGCAGATGCGCGAGATCGAGCGTCAGCTGGCGGCGTAGAGAGGAGGGCAGGGACTTCACGTCCGTCGTGCACACGACTCACGACTCAGTGCTCATACCTCCGCTATCGCCACGTCCAGCGTCTTCACAACGCGGTGTGCCTTCAGCGCCAGCCAGAGCGCCAGCCGGTCCTCCGCGTCGTCCAGCTTCAGCCCGCTGATCGCCTCGATCCGGTCCAGCCGGTAGAGCAGCGTGTTGCGGTGGACGTGCAGCGCGTTGGCCGTCTGCGCCAGGTTCCCCAGGTTGTCGAAGAACGCCTCGAGCGTCTTCAGCAGCTCCGCGCCCTGGTCGCGGTCGTAGTCTGCCAGCGCCGAGAGCGTGGTGCGGTAGAACTCCCACAGCTCCGGCGACTCGCGCAGCAGGATGAGGAGCCGGTACACGCCCAGGTCGCTGAAGTTCAGCACGCGCCGGTTGTCAAATAGCTGCCGCCCGATTCGCAGCGCCTGCTCGGCCTCGCGCAGTGAGCGCGGCCAGGCGGCCACGGTCGAGGCCTCGCGCCCGATCGCGAGCACGATCCCCGGTAGGTCGGCGGCGAGTCGCGCCCGCAGCTGCTCCGCCATCTCGTGCGCCCCGCGGCTCTTCTCCGATGGCAGATAGCACAGCACCCCGTCCGCGCGGCGCATCGTGGGCGCGGCCAGGCCAAGGGCGCTCAGCGCGGCATTCACGGCGCCCGCGGCCCGCGCCGAGGGCTCGTCAGCCTCGCTCGTCGCACACAGCAGCGCCACATGGGGCTGCCGCAGATCGTAGCCCAGCTCCCGGCCCCGCTGCAGCAGCGATTCCGCGTCGGCGGGCGGGCCGGTAAGCACCGTCTGAACGAAGTCCCCGCGCAGCCGCTCCTCGGCCGCCATCACCGCGTGCTCCTTGGCCATCTCGAGCGACACTGCCACCGCGCCCTGCTGGGCCGCCAGCCTGTCCCACTCGTCCAGCGAGTCGCCGCACAGCGCGAGGAACCCGTACGGCCGCGCCGAGGGGTCACCCGCGCCGCCGAGCTGCTGCACCCACACCTGCTGCCCGAGGTGGCTCACCAGGCCCGCGCCCACTGGCTGGAGCGTCTGCAGCGCCACGCGCGCCGGGCCGCGCGCCTTGAGCGCCCGTACCTCGGCGGTGGTGCTGTACACCGCGATCCCGCGCCCCGTCCGCTCGGCCAGTGTCTCGAGCAGCCCCGCCAGCCCCGCGCCCGAGAGGGAGCGGTGCGTCAGCAGTGTGGCAAGCTGCGCGGCCCTGCGCTCGACCTGCGCCTCGTAGTCCCCCACCAGCCGCTGAACTTCGCGCTCCACTTCGCGCATGTCGGCGCCCTCGGGCATCTGGAGCAGCGGTGTCCGCGCCGAATCGGCTGCCGAGCGGGCCGCGTCCGAGATCTCGCCCACCACCCCCATCGCGGCGATCGGCACCGGTGCCAGGCGCTCCACCAGGTCAGCCAACGTCAGGCGGTCGTCCAGGGCGCGCACCGCCGCCACCGACACCAGCGCAAACTCGCCGCCCCTTAGATTGTGGAACACGGGCGGCGTCGCGCGCGGCGTAACAACCCACGTGACCTGATGGTTGAGGCCGTTTACCCCCGCGACCACCTGCGTGCCGGCGGGCAGGGCCAGTCGAATGACATCGCGGACTGTGATGGGGGGCATCGCCAAGATCCTCAACGTAAGGACGATAGTGCTATTCGTATAGTATAACCGAAAACAGTGAAGGGCCGGGTGTGCGAAACTGCCGAGACTACCAATCCGTTTACGTATACAATACGTTACCATCGCCGCACGCCCCCAGGAATGGGAAAAGCACGTCGACCAGACTCAGCGCCGTGTCGTCGCAATCGAGACCGCCAGTGGCGCGTAGGTCGGAGGCGCCGCGGTAGCCAAGCAGCAGCTGCGCCACTGCCGAAAGCGTCACCCGCCGCAGCCGCACGGCCGCGGGGCGCGTGCCGTCAACCACCGTCGCACGCCCGCACTCCAGCAGCAGCGTGGCGCGGCTCTGCTCCAGCTCAAGCCGCACTTCGCCGCCCCACCCCGCGTACCTCGATGTGGCCAGGCGCCGCTCCAGCTCAGGGACCAGCGCCGACAGCACGCCGGGCAGATCGACAACCCCGGCCAGCGCCAGAGGCGCCTCAGCGGGAGGCGCGCTGAGCCGAAGCTCCCCGCCCAGGTGCAGCCCGGCCTGCGCTACGATGTGTCCCGGCGCCAGCCATAGTTCGCCGACGCCCCGGGGCCCCAGCGCGGCCAGGAGCCCACGCGCCGCACTGGAGTCGGCCGCGCCGCACTCGGTGACAACGAGGTTATCCAGGAGCGGCACGAGCCGCGCATAGGCCGCCGTCCGTCCCCGCACGTCGCGCAGCGCAAGCAGCTCACCTGGTGCTGTGAGGAGCGCGCGCCAGTCTGGCTTGGCGCGCGCCTCGGAGAGCGGCACCGATGCGTAGGACACCTCGTACAAGGCCGCCAGATCTTCAAGATCTGCCTCCGCCGCCAGAGTAAGCGCAGGCGCCCCTGCCGTTCGATCGACGACAACGGCATCCACCTGAGGCAGCGTGACCCGCGAGCGCAGCAGATAGGGCGCGAACCCGAAAGGCGTGTACTGGTCGGCATGCCCGCACAGAGCCGCGAGCGGCAGGTCCTGTTCGTACAATGTGCCCAGGTACTCCCCGAGCAGCGCGTGAGAGACCTCGGTAAGCCGGCTGTCAGGCCGCGGTACGATCGCCTCGAGCACACCAACATCGAGCGTGGCGGCGCCCAAGCGTAGCCGCCGGTGCGCGATAAGCGCGCAGCCTACCAGCTCCCCATCACGCTCGGCCACCCGCGTGAGCTGCGGCCGGTAGCGTGGTCGGCCAACGTGCGCCTCCAGCACGCCCGACGCACCCGCACGCGCCGCGAACGCGCGCAGCCGTACCAGGTCCGCCGCCGCGGCGCTCCGTAGCATCAGGGCCTCGTCCACGCTAGCCTCCTCGTCTCGAGCCTCTCCAGCCCTCTGGCACTCGCCACCCACAGCAAGCTTCGGCCCGCGAGAGGCTATGCGAGAGCAGATCTTCAAAGCGATAGTGCCTGTACGAACCACACAACCCACGCTCGCCAGCAGGGTGCGACGTAGATGTTGAAGCTGCCGATGAGCAGCTGGGCTTCATAGCGCGCATGGCGCGATTCTTGCCTTTCTGCATACGCGGAAGTCACATCGGCTACCCACACACGCGAAGGAGAGGGGTATGCAACCCATCAACGACTGGGGCGAGGCGCTACTGTCCTCTGCGGCAGGCGCGCTCGCGCTGTTCTTCGCCGCCATCCCGAAGGTGCTCGGGTTCCTGGCGATCCTGATCATCGGCTGGCTGATCTCCGGGCTGGTGCAGAAAGCCGTCGCAGCGCTGCTGCGCACAGTTCGCTTCAACGAGCTGTCGCAGCGCTCGGGTTTTGCGGGCTTCGTGCAGAACATGGGCGTGCGCGGGGACTCATCTAACTTCCTCGGCGCCATCGCCATGTGGTTCGTCCGATTGATCACCCTGATCGTCGCCTTCGACGCGCTGGGCCTGCCGGCCGTCTCCCAGGTGCTCCAGGAGCTGCTGCTCTGGCTGCCGAACCTGGTCGTCGCGATGGTCATCCTGGTGGTCGCGGGACTCGCCGCCAACGCGCTGCACAATCTGGTGCGCGGTGCCACGGCGCAGGCCGGCTTCGGCAACCCTGACCTGCTGGCGAACATCGCCCGGGTGGCGGTGTGGGGCTTCGCGATCGTGGTGGCGGCCAACCAGGTTGGCATCGCGGCAACGCTGGTAAACACGCTGTTCATGGGGTTGGTGGGCGCACTGGCGCTCGCGCTGGGCCTGGCGTTCGGGCTGGGCGGGCGCGACACGGCCGGCGAGATCGTACGGGGATGGTATCAGGCGAGCCGTGAGGCGGCGCCGAAAGTCCAGCAGGCAGCCGACGCGGCGCAGCGTCAGGTCGGCGGCACCACCGGGATGCGGCCGGCAACCGGCACGAACTTCGAGCGCGACCGGGGGTAGCCGGGCCGGTTCGGGCCGGGTCGCCGAGGCCTGAGCCGGCCCTCCTGACCACCGGTGACGAGGAGATGCTCGCACAGTTGCTGGATATCGCCCCGACTCGCGAGCGCGAGGTTGGAGGGTGGTAGGGTGATGGGTGCAGGGAGCGGTCGCCCCCTGCACCCGTTGGGGCTCACGGCTCCGCTACTCAAACGCGCAGAGCGACTCCACGAACGCCGCGCTCCCGTCGCGCAGCCAGCCGTCGAGCTGCGCCTGCTCCTTGAGCTGCTGTCCGCGCAGCCGGGAGACCGCGACGAATCCACACCGCAGTTCGGGCAGAGCCGACATGTCCCCCCAGAGCTTCTCCCACTGCACCACCGGGTACACATCCTCCTGCCCGTGGCCCCAGCGCTTCTTCACATCCTTGAGCGTGATGTAGGTCGGGATGCGCGCCCCTAGCGCCCGCACCGCCGCCGCCACCCGCGCCTCGTTCTCCAGGTCGGCGCGCGTCAGCCCGAAGGCAGCCAGCATACGGTCCACATTGATCCAGCAGGTGAGGGTGTTGTAGTACGAGAGGCCGAACTCTGCCTCCTCCCGCGGCATGGCCAGCCCCTCGAGCAGACGCAGCTGCCCGTCCACCCGTGCCAGGCCGCCGCCGCGGTCCTCGATGCGCCGCGCGATCACCTCGAAGGTCAGCGCGTCGCCCCGGCTGATGTGCAGCCCCAGCAGCGCCGGGTCCACGTCGGCGCCCAGCGTGTCGATGTTGTGCAGCATCAGGTACTGGAGCTGCGGCCGCTCGGCCAGCAGGCGCGCGAGCACACCGTTGCGCAGCATGTTCGGCACCTCGAACCAGTGTCCGACCGGGTGCAGGCACTGGAGCGGCGTGTTGTCAGTGTAGTCGCTCCCTTCGCCCGCGCCGAGCGCCCAGCCGATCAGCGCGGCGTGCAGACTCTCGCGCACCTTCTGCGCCTGCTCGTCCAGCACCTGCTGCGGGGTCTCCTCCCACGCAAAGCGCAGGTCACGCGCCATCGGCACGAGCCGCAGCCCCACCGCACGTCCCGGCGAGAGCAGCAGCGGGCCCTCGTAGCCGTACGGCCGCCCGGCGGCATCCTGCTCGGAGGCCAGGAACGCCGCGATCGGCGCGTGCGTCAGGTAGCTCGTCGTGAACACGTGCGGCAGCGGGGCGCCGTACGCCCTGCCGGCGCGACGGCTCTTGGCCAGGTGCACCTCCACAAACGTCCGGTGCCGGTCGCCGAGCTTGGCGAAAGGGTGCAGCGCCTTCACCACGCCCGCGCCTTGCGTCCAGCGGCTCCCGGCCCCGCCCGCCAGGCTCACCACCGCCACCGCGCCCGCGGCCAGCGCCTCCTCGCCGAGCCGGCGCACCTCAGACGGCACCGCCGCGGCGTCGGCCACATCCCCCGGCTCCACATCGCTGATCGTCGTGGTGGCCGACAGCCGGTTCTGCACCAGGCCGATGCGCCCACCGCGGAGGTCGCCGCGGATCTGCTCGTGCTGGACACGGTCGAATCCGTTGGCCGCCAGCAGCGTGTCGAGGCTCTGCTGACCGCGCTCCTCGCGCCGGGCCCGCGGCAGGAGCCGGTCAAAAAGCGTCTGCACCATGCCCGAGAGCTCCGGGCGCGTGCGGCAGGCCGCGGCGAAGCGGTCCAGCTCGGCGCGCCGCGTTGCCGCCAGCGAGCGCGGGTCCTGGCGCAGCATCGCCGGGACCGTGAGCGCGTAGTAGCCCGGCGGCATCAGCGCATCATCGCCCGAGAGCAGCGTGGCGAAGGTGCCGCGCTCGTTGATGCCGAAGTCGTAGACGACCGGGTCCATCGCGAACGGCAGCGCGCTCTCCAGCCTGCGCTTGGCCGCCGCCATGATGGTCTGGAGGCTCTCCTGGGCCTCGGCGCGCCGCTCGGGGCGGAAGATAAAGCCCATGCCGCCGCCCGACATTCCGCCGAGCATCCAGAAGCCCCAGAAGTCCTGGCCGAACCCGCCGCGCACCTGGGCGATCAGCTCCTCAGTGTAGCGGTTCGAAGCCCACGGGATGATCGTCTGGAGCGGCCCGAAGAAGTTGTGGGTGGTAAGCGCGCCGATCCGTGCGATGTCCCCCGCAGCCAGCGCCTCGAGGACGCCGTCCAGCACGCGGATTGCCTCGCGCCGGCCCGCCCACTCAGCCTCGGAGCGCAGCAGGTACTTCTCGGTAACCATCTCCAGGATCGGGCCGACGTTCTGGGCCATGCCGCCGTGCACCAGCACCAGGCTGCGCTGCAGGGCCTCGCGCGTGGCCGCCGATGCCTCGTCGTCCGTCAGGATGTGGTGGCTCGGCAGCAGGCGACCGCGGCTCACACCCCACTCGGGGTCACCCTCGCGCGCCTCCTCGCCGCAGATCAGCTTCATCCCCGGCCACACGCCGCCCGAGTCCTGCCAGCCGCCACCGCTCCCCGCCAGCCACTCCCCCAGGATAGCGCGCGCCGCCACGAGCCGCCGCTCACCCTCGGATAGCTGCCCGGTCAGCGACTGGGCCTGCCCGGTGGCGCGCATACAGACACTGATAAGCGCAGCCAGCAGGTTGGTGGACACCGCCAGGCGTGACCCTTTGGGGATGCCGTTGACCGAGCTCACCAGCTCGATGCCGTGTCCGGGGGCGGTGAGGCGCGCCAGCAGGTCGGCCAGGCTCTGGCCCGAGCCCTCGATCCCCGGCGGCACGATGCCGCTGGCGATCACCGCGGCCTTGAGCAGCCCGAGGTAGTCGCGCGCGAAGTCGAACACTTCGGCCAGCTCGCTGATATCGGCCGTGGCGCCGAGGTCTACGCTGGTCAGGCGCAGCACCGGCTCGTCGATCACGCGCACGTAGGCCTCGACGGGGGGGCGGGGCGCCGCGTCGCGCCCGCGCACGCCGAGGTCGATCGAGACGTTCAGCACCCGCGCGCCCTCGGGGAAGTCCATGCCCAGGAAGAAGATGTCGCTCCAGGCGCTGTGCGAGAGGTCCATCCGCACAGGGGTCGCCTCGCACAGCACCGGGAAGGGCGAGTCCGGGTCACCCCGCCGCAGCAGCTCGGGCCGCACCCGCAGCGGCTGGTCCGCGGGGTGGCCCACGCGGAACATCCACTGGTTGCCGCGCACCGAGCGCACGCTGCGCCGGACCTGGTCCGCCAGTGTCTGGAAGCCGAGCCGGTGGTAGGCGGCCGCCAGCGCGCTGCACAGCGCGTCGGTGGGGCCGAGCGCCTGGGCGCCCTGGAACACCTGGATGGCCTCCTCGAAGCGCCGGCTGAGCAGGTGGACGTACCCCTCGAACGGGACGTGCCCCACGGCATGGACGCCCCGCTTCTGCGGCAGATGGAAGCGGTAGATGGCGTGGAGGAAGAAGAGCGCGCGCACCCGCTCGTAGAGGTTATCGCTGGTGCGCCGCAGTCGCTCAAGCGCCGCACACTCGGCCAGCAGCGTCTCCAGCGAGGCCCCGCGGCAGAACGCGTCGAGCGAGCGGTCGCGCGTCGCCGGATCTGTGGCTGTGATGATTCTCGTGAGCTCTGACACTGTTCCCACCCTACTCACGCGGCCTTGAAGGACGAGGTGCGGCGTGCAGGCCATTCCCTCCAGATGCCGGTACCGCTCGCAGATTCGACGTACACGTCACACTGTTCACTTTACACTCTGAACGCGCGTCGCCAGCAGCTCGACCAGAGTCGTGAGAACCTCGTCGCGGTCCACACCGTCGAGCGCGAGCGCGAGCTGGGCCGTGAGCACGCCGTACTTGCCGCCCACGTCGTAGCGGCTGCCGAGGTCGGCCAGAGCCAGGTGGCGCTCGCGCGTGGAGAGCTCGTCGAGCGCCGGGGCCAGCGCCACGGCGCCGCGGTCATCCGCGGCCCGCACGTGGCGCTCCAGGATCTCCATCACACCCGGGGTCAGCACGTGCATGCCGAAGAAGCACAGGTAGTGGCCCGCCCGCAGCCCCGGCACCGCCAGTCGCTGCTCGGCCTCGGTGGGCGTAGGCTTCTCGCGCACCGTCTCCACCAGGTAGAGGTCCTGGCGACCCGGCACGCGGCGCCCGCCCACCACGCCGAAGAACGGCAGCAGGCTCTCGCGCGAGGGCTGCACGGCCGACACCGCACACGCCTCAGCCTCGGCCACCGCCACGAGCTGCTGCGCGCAGCCGCGCTCGCCGTGGCTGATCCACAGGTGGTCGCCCACCAGGTGCAGGAAGGGCGCGTCCCGCACGAACCCCCGCGCCGTGTAGAGCGCGTGCCCGTAGCCGAGCGGGTGCTCCTGCTCAACGAAGCGCAGCCGGCTAGCGTGCTCGCCCGCCGCCTCGGCATAGGCGTCGGCGTCGCCGGGGCAGACGACGACGCAGATCTCGTCGGCGCCCGCCTGGAGCGCCTCCTCAACCACAATCCGCAGCACGGACTTCGGCGTGCCGTCCCGGTCCACGACGCGCTGCAGCGGCAGGGTGCGCTGGTTGCGCCCGGCGGCGGTGATGACGGCCTTTGTGACTCGCACGTCGGTGCTCCTCCTGGGATCAGTGCATTTGCGGCAGTATACCACTAGCTGTACGTGCGCCTCTGCGAGTCCAGCCCCTACCCCGCGCCGAGCAGCCGCACGATCTGGTAGCCGCGCACCTGCGGCACCCACACCCGCACGTAGCCGTCCCGCCAC
>JBDLTZ010000238.1:0-3948 GCA_039805565.1 Chloroflexota bacterium
CAGACCAGGGACGCGGGCGGCCACCGGCTGAACGTGGCGCCCGTCACCCGTGCCGAGGCGTCGGGACTCGCACGGGAGCGGTGGGCGCAGCGCGAAGGCGCATGTCCCAGCCGGCCCTCGCTCGCCCTGCGACGCACCCCCGAGCAGGCGGCAGCGGGCGTGCGGGCTACGCCTCGGCGTATCCAGCCAACCCACGCGCTGCATCGGGCAAGCCTTCAGCGTCGGCAGGCGCGTGGGCAGCAGCACGTACCCGAAGCCCTGCCCGCAGCGCGCGGCGCGGGGTTCACGGTGCGGGCGAGCGAGGTCGCTGCCCACCACCAGCAGCGCGCTACCGATGCGTTCAAGGCGATGCGCGACCTCCAGCGCCAGGCCACCGCCGCGGAGCCGACTGACCCGGCGCTGGCTACGCGCTTGCGCCGCGAGGCAGGTGAGGCGAGTAGAGCGGGGCGGCGTCACGAGGCGCTGCGCGCCCGGACGGCGGCAATCGCGGGGAGCAGCACCTGGACACCGCCGGCGTCCGGTCGCACGCCTGACGAGCTCGCGCGTCGGCGGGCGGCGTTCACAGCGATTCGCGCGGAGGTGCGCGCACAGGCCGAGCGCGCGGGCCTGCTCCCCGAGGCCGCCGAGGCAGACGGCGAGCGGCTACGACGTGCCGAGCTGATGCGCCAGTCCGTGCGGAGCCTTGCGCGCGAGCGGCTGGGCGACCTCGCTGAGCCGACCCAGCGGAGGCGATCATGAGCGAGCCGCAGGGCGAGCGCGCGGCCCGGGCCGCTGCCGAAGCCGTGGCGCGCCACAACGGCCGGCAGGCCGCGCAGCATCTCACGCGCAGCGCCGCGGTGCGTCTGGTCGGTCACGCCGCAACGCGCGGGCTCGCTGCACTGCTCTTCAAGGCCGGCGGCGCACTCGGCGCAAAGGCCATCGCGATCGGGGCGCTCGTGCTCGCCGCCATCGTACTGCTAATCGGCCTCCTCGCGCTGGTCCTCAGCGTCATCGGCGCGGCCTTTCAGAGCACGACGGCGGTCTGGCCGGTGCCGGCCGATGTGCGTCCGGACGGTAGCTACCGCGCGGGGGGCTGGGCGATCTCCAGCCGCTTCGGCTGGCGGCAGAGCCCGTTCACCGGACGACCGGAGTTCCACGACGGGATCGACATCGTGAACCCCTCCGGCGGGTGCCCCTTCGGCCATCGCTGCGCGCTGCCGTCGATGCTCGACGGCGTGGTGACGTACGTGGGGTGGGACCAGGCAGGGGATGGCGACCCGCAGGCGACCGGCGGCGGGCAGGTGGTCATCGTCGAGAACGGGCAGGCGGACCACCGGGTGCTCTACGCGCACCTGGAGCCGTACCGCCTGTATGTGCAGCTGCAGGGCAAGATCGTGGACGACTACGGGCGCTACGATGAGCACGCGGACTACGGCCAGATCGGGCAGGGCGAGCTCACCCCCGACCTGAGCGACGGCGACATCGAGATGTGGTGCGCGCTCGACATGCCCGCCTTTCGGGCATCCCGGACCGGGCCGGGGACGGTCGCCTTCGTCTACGACCGGGCGGCGCAGTGTCGCACCTCCGTAGTGTGGGGCGAGAAGGGAGATGGCTGGGAGGGGTGGATCGCCGACGAGCCGGCTGCCGACCGAGATGGCCGTGCGACGCTCTCCTGGCAGACACCGATCGACGGTGGCAAGCGCGCAGGCGACGTGGCACTGCGCTTCCGTGCGCATCTCGTCCCGCCGCCCCCGCCACCAACGCCCGTGCCGATATCCGACGTGGTGCAACCAGGGACGGGCCTGACAGAGCCGTCGCCCGGCAGTGAGCGTGACTCAACCGAAGGCCGAACGCTTGCGATAGCAGGTCAGGGGAGCGTCGGCCAGGGATGGGGCAGCACCACACCTGAGCAGTCTCGTGACGGCCAGCCGGACCGGTGCGAGCGACGGGGGAGCGGCATCCGCTGCGTGTGGCACATCGCCACGATTGCTTCTGGCCGCGAGGAGGTGCCTGCGGGTGGCGGAGAAGGGCGAGTCACGCGCCAGAGCCTGGCCGTTTCGCAGGCCACGACGCCCGAGCCGACTGGTGCGGCGGCCGCACCGCTGCTGGCGGTCGTGTCAACGGCCTCGCGCACCAGCGTCCCGACCGGCGGGCGCTTCAGCGTTGCGGTCTCGATCTTTCATGGTGGCGCGGCAGCTGCGATCCCCGTGACCATCAGCGCCGACGGGGCGATGGCCGTGCTGGACGCGAGCGCCACGAGCGGCGTGTGCTCGTTCCAGGGCTTGGCAGCCCGGTGCGCGCCGACGTCTGGCGCGTCAGCGCCAGCCACCATCACCGTCGTCTTCGAGGTGTTGCCGGGAAACCAGGCCCGCGCCCAGCTCACGGTCCGTGCCAGCGCGAGCGACGGCACCCGCAGCGCCGCCGACCAGGTGATCATCGAGGTGGCGGGCTACGCCGTCACGCCCGGCCCGTGGCCCCCGCCGACGCAGCCGCCACCACCGACCTGGACACCGCTCCCGACCGGCGAGCCCGCCTGGCCGACTGCTGACCCACAGGCCACGCCGCTTCCGACGGCCGCCCCGACCGCAGTCCCGCCAGGACAGGGGCCTGGCAGCGGGCCGCTCAGCTGCGCGTCGCAGGCGCTCGTCCAGCTGCCAGGCGCGGTGAACGCCTCCGGCCGCACCGACAACGTGCGCCTTATCGCACCCGCCGCCGCGGCCTTCCAGGAGGCGCGGATGGAGATCGCCGCGCAGACCGGCCGGGATCCGCTCGCCCGCCTCGCCGACGCCCTGAGGGCGCCGGAGTTTCGGTCGGACAAGCCAGGCGTGGCGCGCATGTCCTGGCACATGACCGGGCGCGCGATCGACCTCGATACCGGCACGCCCTGGCGGCGCGTGCGCGAGGGGCGCTCCTGGCGGCTGTACCTCGGAGGCGCCGACATCACCGCGGTCTTCGAGCGCCACGGGTTCACGCGAATCCCCGACCGCGATGACTCGACGGAGTGGTGGCACTACGAGTACCGCGCCGACGGCATCGCCTGGGCGAGCGCCATGCTCCAGGTCTGGCCGGTCGCCCGCCTCCAGCAGGCGTTCCCCGAGATCGCCTGGACCAGCGTCGGCTGCCAGGGAGGCGGGCCAGTGATCACGGAGCCGCTCGCGGACGGCACCCTGCGCTGTGTAGCGGGGTCGCCGTCGTACGCGAGCGCGGTCGAGGAGCTCGACGGCTGCGGGCCGCCGGTGCGAGCGGGCGACCGCGTGTACCAGCTCGACTCGACGCTCGGCTTCGTGGGGATGACCGGGAGCACGACGGGGCCGCACCTACACCTGGGGCTGCAGGTCAAGAGCTACGACGGCGCCTACCACCAGACGGACATCTGCGCGCCCGACTGGCTCCAGGGCCTCGCCCCGCCGCCGGACGCCTGGTGCTGGACGGAGATGGCCGACCCACTCTCGTTCCTGCCGATCGCCCCGCCGCCTGAGAGCGCTGCGGCCACGCGTCCAGATTCCACTGGCACGCCGGTGATACCTGAGGGCGCGCCCTGGCAGCTCCCGCCGCCCGACTACCCCAGATCGCTGCTCGCCGAGCCAGCGCCGGGCGCCCCGCCCGAGGGGCAGTACTGGTCGCCGTACCAGGACGGCGGGCGGTACGGCGGCGGGGGTGTCGCCGAGTGGTTCCAGGAGGTCACCTGTCACACCTGGGCCGGGTTCCCCTGGTGTCCCGCCCGCTGATTGCGTCCTTCTCACACGTCGCACAAGGAGACTTCGATGTATCTGCTCACCCACGCGCTCACCGCCCTGCCGCACCTGCCGCTCCTCGACCTGAGCGGGCTTGCGGACCTCGCATCGCTTCTGACGCTGAACGACCCGCCGATCAAGGCCGAGAACATGATCAAGGAGATCGCCACCTGGCTCACCAAGATCCTCTCGGCGGTCGCCTTCCTGTTCCTGATCATCGACCTGTTCAAGCACG
>JBDLTZ010000239.1:0-19435 GCA_039805565.1 Chloroflexota bacterium
CGCAAGGTCACCCGGCCCCTCGATCTTTGCTGCCGTGTCTGCGGCGAGAAGCTACGCCAGGTTGAGCGCCTCGAGCTTCTGCGTCAGCACTGCCGACGAGGGCTCCACCAGCACTGAGCCATCCGGGAACAGGATCGTCGGGACGCTCTGGTTGCCCTGGTTCACCTGCACCACGTAGCTGCGGGCCGCCTCATCCTGCTCGATATCGATATACTGGTACGCGACCTTGTGCTGGTCGAGCACTCGGCGCGCACGGCGGCAGTCGCCGCACCAGGGGGTTCCGTACATGGTGATGTTGCTGGTCGGTTGCGTCGTCATAGTCTGGGTCTGCTCTGCTTTCCTGGCCGCCCGAACGTAACTCGGTGAGACGCCACGCGGCACTATGCTATCTCCTTTACTGTATTATACAACATGTTTCTTTTGAAAGTGTGCGGCAGGGATTGCCTGATGAGAGGCGTGTCCACTATATTTGTCATGAACCCACGGCAAACGCGCGTGGGCTTGTCCCTGGCTAGACCCGCTCTGGCGAGCCTCCGAGACGTGCGGCTGCATGACAGCAGCCCTGCCGAGCACACGAATGTTCTCAGCAGCGCATGACCAGCGCAGCCACACGACACACAACGGAAGATGGATTGATTGGGGCGGTTGGCCTTGTCCGTATGCCCGCAGGCCGGACAGCGGCGCGAGGTGTTGCGCGGAGCGACCAGCACAACGGGAATGCTGACCCGCTGCGCCTTGTAGCTGATGAACGCGCGCAGTTGCGCGAACGACCAAATATGCAGTTGAGTACGCTGCTGCCGCCTAGCCCTCACCCGCGTGCGGATGCCCTGGAGATCTTCCAGGGCAATCACCCGCTTCGTGCGTTGGGCAGTCTCAACGAGGCGCTTGCTGATCGTATGGTTCACGTCTTTAGCGAAGCGGCGCTCTTGACCGGCAAGGTGTTTCAAGTGCCGCCGCGCCGCTTTCGTTCCGAGCTTCTGGAGTTTGGTTCGCAGCCGCCGATGGCGATAGCGCACGTTGTTCATCCTGCGGCTGCTGTGGAGAGTCCCATCCGAGTCGCTGGCGATGTTGGTCACACCCAGATCAATCCCAGGCACGTCGTCAACGTCTTGTGGGGTGGGTTCTTCAACCTCGCACGTTACCAGCAGATACCACGCGCCCCGGTGGTAGAGCAAGTCGCTTTCGCCCTGCCGGATGGCAAGCATGCGACGCTGGCGCTCACCACACACGAACGGGATGGATTGTCGCCCATCAACTGTCCAAATCGAGAGAGACGAGTCGGGCAGCGCGAACGAGAGGATACGGTCATCGTAGGCGATCGAGGCGAGCGGACGAAACGTGCGCCTGGTCTGCTTGTCGAGCTTGTAGGCGTCTCCGACCTTCGCAAGCGCCCGCACGGTCATCTGCGCCGACAGGCCGAACGTCTCGCGCACGTCCTGATAGCACACCTTCTGAAGTGCGAACGTGCCGAACGTGCGCGTTTCCCACGCCACACCGCTGATGTAGTCGCACGCAGCGTTGGCCGTCTCAACCGTGCGCCTGAGGGCATCGGCCTGTGTGGGGGTCGGTTGCAGCTTCAGTTGTGCGGTCAGCTTCATATATTGAAGCTGAGCACAGATGAGCGCCTACGCCAATCCGAACTGGCAGCCCGGCGCTTCCTCCCGCCCGTAAACGGTGCGGGCTTCCGCGCCTGTGGCTTGCCCGACCAGTGACAAATGAGGTTTCTGTGAAGGCTTCCGCCATGGCCTGCGTCATCGCCGTCGGTGGCATCGGCAAGACAACCACCGTCGTCAACGTCGGCGGAGCGGCTGGTCCTTGGCCCTTCGTCTACGGTCGCTTCGTCCTCCTCCCTCCCTGCGCACTGCCCGAACTGCGGCCACGCGCTCAAACAGACCACGCTGGCCGGCTACCGCGTTGCCTACTGCGAGAACTGCCGCTACAAGCCGCAGACCCTGATCGTGACGCCCCGCCGCTGAGCCACCCGCAACAACCCATGTGCGCGGGTCGTCCTACCCCGGAGATGAGGAGGCTTGCTCCTCTGCTTTTTCTATCCGGTAGGATTGCTACAGTCTCGAGGTAACAGCCCATGGCAACCGACGACTTCCGTGCCCAGGCACGCGACCTCCTGGCGCGATTGGTGGCAGAGGCCCCTGGCGTGACAGATCGCGAGGCGCTGCTGGATAACTACGCCGACGACCTGACGCGCCTCTACGGGCAGCACGCCCACGAGCTGCTGCACGAGGTGATTGAGGACGTCCGCACCCGCCTCGACGCGCGGCTCTCGCCCGACCCGGTTCGCCAGACAATCGCGAGTGTGCAGACCGCCGCCCAGGATATCTGGAAGAATATCTTTGGGCCGTAGGGGTCTGGTGGTCAGATAGATGCTCTGCGCATGCCACACGCAACATTTGGGCACACGCCTGCGTACCATAGCCACAGGGCGCTGCGGATAGTACGCCGCACGATCAGCGCTCGCGAAGGGGGGACACGATGTACAGCGGGAATGGGAACGGCTACGGGGGCGCAGGCCGCGGCGGGCTGCGCATCCCGTCGATCTACATATATGTCGCGGTCGGCATCGCCGCTGTGCTGCTGCTCTCGCTCGTCGGCGGTCTGCTCAGTGCAGGCATGCAAGCCTACTTCGCACTGGCGGTTGGCACGCTGATCATACTCGGCAACCTGCGCGACCTGCTCCCGGGCACGATGCCTGGCCCGAGCTCGGCGCTGATGAATGTGCTGCTGGGGGTGTCGCTGGTGCTGTTCTTCATCGGCAGCGCCTTTGGCTGGTTCTGGTACGTGCCGGCGCTGGCTCTGGCGCTCGCGGGCATCCCTCTGGCGGTGCGCCGCTCGGCGGTGTACACGGCCTACATCGGCGCCGGCCGCACGGTGGTGGATGGCGTGCGCCGCGTGGTGGGCAGCCGCACGCGTATTCCATAGCGCGAAACACGGAGGGCCAGAGAGGCTCGGAGGGCCAAATGCCCTCCGAGCCTTTTTTTGGGCGAAGGCCTCTATGCCTCTCGTCTCTACCGGCTTACTGGCGCTGTTCGGCGCTGCGTGGGCGCTCCACAAGGCGCCGCACCGTAGCGATGAACTCGCCCACGTCGAACGGCTTCTCGATGAATGGGGCGCCGCTCGTGCCGAGGAACTCGCGTGTGGCAGGGCTCAGCGTGTCGCCGCTCATGAATAGTATGTGGTCCGCGAATCCCTGCGCCTGCCCGCGGATCTCCTCGTAGACCCGCGCCCCGTCGAACCCCGGCATCTTGATGTCGCAGATGACCAGGTCGTAGTCGCTCTGCTCGAGCATACCAGCCACTGCGGCGCCGTCGGCGCACACCTCGGTATGGTAGCCGGCGTCGGTCAGCAGCCGTGCCACGAGCGCCCCTACCGTGGGCTCATCGTCAACCACCAGGATGCGCCGTCGGTCTGTCGAGGCCGTGGGTGGTGCCGGCGTAGACGCAGGCTCTTCCTCCAATACGGGGCGCAGGGGCAGTTCCACCGTGAAGCGCGCCCCCTCACCCACCGAGCTCTCGACGCGGATCTCGCCGCCGTACTGCTTCACGATCCCGTAGCAGATCGACAGCCCGAGGCCCGTGCCCTCGCCGATGGGTTTGGTGGTGAAGAACGGCTCGAACACCAGCGGCAGGTGCTCTGGCTTGATCCCCGGCCCGCTGTCGGCCACCTCGATGGCGAGGCGCTGCGGCTGCGACGCACCGCCGGGAAGCATGAAGGTGCGGATGGTGATGCGCCGCTCCCCCTTCCAGCCGGCCATCGCCTGGCGGGCGTTGTTGATCAGGTTGAGCAGCACCTGCTGGACGGCCGTCATGTCTGCCAGGGTCGGCGGGAGATCGGGCGTGAGCCGCTCCTCAACTGCCACGCCGTCGCCGCGCAGCAGGTAGCCGTACAGGCTCAGCACGTGGTACACCGCCTGGTTCACATCTACGGCCTCCAGGCGCGCCTCGCGCTGGCGGGCGAATGTGAGCAGGTTCTGCACGATGCGGCGCGCCCGGTTGGCTCCCTCCACAATTGGCGCGATGTCCGAACGCAGCTCGGCCGGCGCCGTTTGCTGCAGGATCGAGGCGAACCCCAGCACGGCGGTGAGCGGGTTGTTCAACTCGTGCGCCACGCCCGCCACTAGCTCGCCCACGGCGGAGAGCCGCTCCGACTGCACCAGCCGCTGCTGCGCCACCCGCAGGTCGCTGAGGGCTTGCTCGAGCTGCGCAGTGCGCTCGCGGGCGTGGTGGTACAGCTCGGCGTTGCGCACCGCCAGTGCCGCATAGGCCGCGAACGCCTGCGCCCGCGACGCATCGGCGCGGGTGTAGCGGTTCGGCGTGAAGCTGTCGATCGTGAGCAGGCCCACCGTCTCACCCTGGGCGCGCAGCGGCACCCCCATCCAGCCACGAACGGTCTCCGCGGACGCGCCTAGCCGCCCCTCCGCCTGTGCGTCCCGCACGATGATCGCGTCGCTGGCGGCGGCGATCTCCTGCGCCAGTGGCTCGGCAGTGGCGACCCGCAGCCGCAGCACCGCCTCGGGGTCGGCGAAACCGCGCGTCGCCGCCACGTAGTAGCCCTGGTCGTCGCGCAGCATTATCGCGGCGCTGTCATAGGCCACCACGCCGCGCAGCTGCTCCAGGATGAGCTCAAGCAGCCGATCGCGGTCGATGGTCGAGATCAGCGCCTGCGCGATGTCGCGCGTGCTTGTGGCGAGCTGCTGCTCGGGGCGCGAGGCTGCGTCTGCGGGCACCTCGATCCGGTAGACCAGCAGGCGCTCAGGGCCGTGCGGGCCGCGGACGGCCGAGGCCTGCCAGCGCCGCCCCACCGCGCCCCCTTCGGTCGACACCAGCGTGCGCTGGGTATCGGCGCCGTCGAGTCCGGCCGAGGCGAGCCACATCTCTGCCATGTGCTCCTCTTCAAAGCGCGGGATGGCCTCGACGCATGTCTGTCCCACCAGGTTGCCGGAGAGGCGCATGCCGAGCCGGGCGCAGGCGCGGGCGTTCACCGCGAGCAGGCGGAAGTCGGGCAGCGAGATCACCAGCACGGCCGCAGGCAGGTTGTCGAGAAGGTCGTACAGCAGGTCTGGCTGGACGGGCTGCGGGGCATTGTTCATCGCCATGGTTGTGCTGGCCTCGCTTTGGTGTGAGGGGCTCAGAAAGCATCAAAGGGTCAGGGGCCGCCGGCTCAGCGTCGAGCCCGTCGGTGTCCCTAACCCTTTTAACGCTGCCGAGCGGCGTTCGGCTACGGGTACATGCGGTAGAGCATACGCGGGAACGGGATCGTCTCACGGATGTGGTGCGTGCCGGCGATCCAGGCGGTGCAGCGCTCGATGCCCATGCCGAAGCCGCTGTGCGGCACGCTGCCGTAGCGCCGCAGGTCCAGGTACCACTGGTAGTCGTCCACGTTGAGGCCGTGCTCGCGGAGGCGCTGCTCGAGCAGGGCCGCGTCGTGGATGCGCTGTGAGCCGCCGATGATCTCGCCGTACCCCTCGGGGGCAAGCAGGTCAGCGCAGAGCGCCACCTCAGGCCGCTGCGGATCAGGCTCCATGTAGAAGGCCTTCACCGCGGTCGGAAACTTTTCCACGAAGACCGGCCGGTCGAACTTGCTGGCGATCAGCGCCTCGTGCGGTGCGCCGAAGTCCTCGCCCCACGGGATGGGCGTGGCCCCCTCGATCTGGCCCTGGTTCTCGGCGATCAGGCGGATCGCGTCGTCGTAGGTGATGCGCGCGAAGGGCGGCAGACAGCGCTCGAGGGTCGCCGTATCTCGCTCGAGCACCTTCAGGTCCTCGCCGCGGCGCTCGAGCACCCGCTGGACGATCGCGCTCACGAAGTTCTCCTGGAGCACCAGGTTGTCCTCGTGGCTGGCGAACGCCACCTCGGGCTCGATCATCCAGAACTCGGTCAGGTGGCGGCGGGTCTTGCTCTTCTCGGCGCGGAAGGTGGGGCCGAAGCAGTAGACCTTGCCGAAGGTCATCATCCCAGACTCGACGTACAGCTGGCCGGTCTGGGCCAGGTAGGCGTTGCCCAGGTCGAAGTACTCGGTGGAGAACAGGTTGCTGGTGCCCTCGGCGGCCACCGGCGTGAGGATCGGCGAGTCGTAGCGCACGAACCCCTGGGCGTTGAGCCACTCCTGGGCCGCGGCGATCACCTCGGCGCGCACCCGCAGCAGCGCGTGCTGCTTGGAGGAGCGCACCCACAGGTGGCGGTGCTCCATCAGGAAGTCTACCCCGTGCTCCTTCGGCTGGATGGGGTACTCCTGCGCGGGCACCTGCACCACCTCGACGCCGCTCACGTCGAGCTCGAAGCCGCCGGGCGCGCGCTCGTCGGCCCGTACCGCGCCGGTGATGCGGCAGGAGCTCTCGAGCGTCAGGCGCTGAGCGGCGGCGAAAGCCTCCTCGGGGACGTTCTTCTTGAAGACGACGCACTGAATCGATCCGCTGCCGTCGCGCAGGCGGATGAAGATCAGCTTACCCTTCTCCGTCTTGCCGGCCACCCACCCGGCCAGCGTGACGGTCTCGCCGGCGTGACGGGCGATGTCGGCGACGGTAGCAGTGGGGAGCAGGGACATAGGCGGACTCTCTATTCTGTCTGTTCTACGGTACGCAGCGTGCCAGTATAGCACATCGCCGCGCACGCCCGCCGTGCCACAGCTGTGCTATAATCCGCAAACGTCCTCCGCCTCGACGTTGGCTGCCGGGTGATTGCCATGTCGCCAGCGACGTCTGCAGAAGAGCCTGCCGGCACTATGTCTCAGTCCTCGCTCGCCATCGAGGCTTCTGTCACTGCGCGCCCGTTCATCAAATGGGCCGGCGGCAAGGGCCAGTTGCTCCCCGAGCTGTCGCGGCGTCTGCCGCGCAGCTTCCGCCGCTACCACGAGCCGTTCGTCGGCGGCGCCGCGCTGTTCTTCCACCTCTACGGTACCGGTCAGCTGGGCGAGGGCGCCGTCCTGAGCGACTACAACCGTGAGCTGATCGAGTGCTACGAGGTGGTGCGGGACGACGTGGACTCGCTGATCACCGCGCTGCGCTGGCACCACCGCTACCGGCTGGACGGCGAGTACTTCCGGCAGGTGCGTGGCTGGGACCGCCAGCCGGACTTCGACAAGCGCAGCAAGATCGAGCGTGCCGCCCGCACGATCTTTCTCAACCGCACCTGCTACAACGGCCTCTACCGCCTCAACCGCAAGGGGCAGTTCAACGCGCCCTTCGGCTACTACAAGAACCCGCTGATCTGCGATCCGGAGAACCTGCGCTCGGTGAGCGCCGCCCTGCGCCACGTCGAGCTGCGCGTGGGGGACTTCGGCGATATCCTGGGGCGCGCCGAGCCGGGCGACCTGGTGTACTTCGACCCGCCCTATGTTCCGGTGAGCGCCACCGCCTCGTTCACGCACTACACCGGGCAGACGTTCGGCCCCGAGGACCAGCGCCGCCTGGCCGAGGTCTTTGCCGCCCTGGCCGAGCGCGGCGTCTCGGTGATGCTGAGCAACTCGGCCACCCCGCTCAGCCGCGAGCTCTACGCTCAGAACCCGCGCGCCGTCAGCACCTCGGTGGTGCTCGCGAGCCGCAAGATCAACTGCGACGGTGCCAAGCGCGGCAGTGTCGAGGAGCTGATCGTCTGCAGCTACGAGCCGGAGCGCTGAGGCGCCGAATAGCTGGATCACAAAGGCCGCTGAGCAAAAAACTCAGCGGCCTTTGTGATCCAGCGGCCGGCTACACGCCTTTGGGCTTGCGGCCACGCTTCGCCGGGGCGGCGGGGCTGCTCTGCTCGGGGGCGGCTTTGGGCTTGCGGCCGCGCCTCACGGCTGGCGGCGCGTCCGTCGCGATCGGTTGTACCTCCACCTGCTTGACCGGCAGGGCGGTCACCGCTGGCTCAGGCGCGCCAGCCGCCGCGACCTTGAAGCGAATCACGCCGGCATCACGCGAGCGCGGGAATACGAGCACAAGCGGCGGTTGGTGGCGGGCTGCCGCTGCTTTGAGGCGGCTCCGCACCGTTAGGCGTCGCTCAGTGGGCTCCAGCAGCGCCTCGCCGTAGTCCCCGGGCGTGAAGTCGCGCAAAAATATATCATACTCTAGCTCTGTCGCCTTGCGCTGCCCAAGCGTCTTTCGCTCGATGGTGCGAACTTCCTCGTGGCTGAGCTTGCGTACATTCGGCATCGACAGTACCTTTCTCTAAAAAATCACACAGCCTCATCTCTTTTAGAGTACACGACGATTGAAAATAATGCAAACTCTCTGTTTTACGAAGGTGTGGCGCATTTTTATGGCACCGCTCACACGCCCAGTCTGTAAATGGGTTGGGTTGCTGCGGCAAAGCCTGCTTTCGCCTGCTGTAGCTCGCGAAGACGGGCTTCACAAGCCTACGTGAGTTGTGAGCGTGCGCCAAAGCAGGGCGGGGATGTGGCGGCCCAGCCCCCGACGAAAAAACCGCTCTAGCTTTTTCTATCCAGTAGAATTACTCTATATCCGGCAAGATTGCCGTACATGTGCGAGGCTTCTCCGGAAAAGCAACGAAGAGCGGAATATTCCGCCCTTCGTGGAGATAGGCTACTTACCGTCGTTTGTTTTGATTAATCGCGCTTGTGAGGATATTCACCCACGTATCGCTGCGTCACGAGACAATCTCGGCCACATCCTCCTCGGCGCGCTCGCGTCCCGAGCCGATCGAGAAGTACTTGGCCTCCGGGTGGTGTACGACGATCGCCGCGGTGCTCTGCTCGGGAACGAGCTGGTGGGCGTCGGTGAGCGTCACGCCGATCTTCTCAGCCGGCAGCACCTCGAAGAGCTTCTCGTGCTCGGCTAGGTCCGGGCATGCCGGGTAGCCCCACGAGTAGCGCTTGCCGCGGCCGTCCTTCAGCCCCAGACCCTGCCGCACAACCCGGTTGGTGTACTCCGCCAGCGCCTCGGCCAGGCTCACGCCCAGCCCGTGGATGAAATAGGAGCGGCTGTAGTCGTTCGCGTGCTGCAGCTCCTCGGTCAGGTCGTCCACCTTGGTGCCCATTGTGACGATCTGCAGCGCCACCACGTCGTACTCGCCGCTCTCCACCGGCCGGAAGTAGTCGGCGATGCACAGGCGCTCGCGCTCGGGCTGGCGCGGGAACACGAAGCGGGTCAGCTCTCGCGCGCGGTTGGCCGGGTCGTAGACGATCAGGTCGTGGCCGTCGCTCTGGCAGGGGAAGTAGCCGTAGACCACCTTCGGCTCGAGCCAGCCGTCGCGCTCGGCCTCGCGCACCAGGTCGCGCACCTTGATGTCGAACTCGGCCCGCAGGCGCTCCCACTCCTCGCCCTTGGCGTTCTTCGCGCCCCACTGCAGCCGGTAGAGTGCGTTGCGGTCCAGGCACTCCACCACGTCCTGCAGCCGGATGCGTGTCACCACCTGCGCCCCCCAGAAGGGCGGCGTGGGCACTGGCACGTCACGGCTCACCTTCGAGCGCACCTGCTCGGCGGTGATGCTGGCCTTGCCCACCGCGTCGAGCGTCACGCGGCCGCGCTGCTTCTGGCTCAGCGACGCGGCTGCGTCGGCGAGCGTGGTGTGCACGAAGCCGGGGCGCGCCTGCGGGTCGGAGAGCTTGTCCATCGTCTCCAGCCCCTCAAAGGCGTCCTTGCAGTAGAACACCCCCGGCTCGTAGGGCTCCTCGTCCCCCACGAAGGTGATGCGCTGGCCGTACTGCTTGTTGATCGCGGCCCCGCCCACCAGCACCGGGAACTTCAGGCCGCGGCGGTGCAGCTCCTGCACGCAGAGCGGCATCTGCTTCGAGGTGCTCACCAGCAGCGCCGAGAGGCCGATCGCGTCGGCGCCCACCTCGACGGCCTTCTCAATAATGGTGTTGAGCGGCACCTGCTTGCCGAGGTCGTACACTGTGTAGCCGTTGTTGGCCAGGATGGTGTTGACCAGGTTCTTGCCGATGTCGTGTACGTCGCCGTAGACCGTGGCGAGCACCACCTTACCCTTGCTGGCACCCTCGAGCTTGTCCAGATACTGCTCCAGGTGCGCCACCGACTTCTTCATCACCTCGGCGCTCTGCAGCACGAAGGGGAGGATGAGCTGGCCGGAGCCGAACAGGTCGCCCACCTCTTTCATGGCCGGTAGGAGGACGGTGTTCAGCACATCCACCGCCACGATGCCGCGCGGCGAGGCCTGTGTGTCAGGATCGAGCTCGACCACCGCTGGGTCGGCGAGCGACAAGCCGCGCGCCTCCAAGCCCGCGGACACCAGCACGTCGATGTCGGCCTCGACGCCGTCCTTCTTGCGGTGGACAATCTTCCAGTGCAGGCGCTGGGCCGTCGTCATGCCGGCGGTGGGGTCGGCCTTCTCCTGGATGCTGGCAGCGGCGTTCTGCTCGAAGAAGGCGATGAAGCGCGCCAGGGCGTCCTCGCCGCGGTTGAAGATCAGGTCCTCGCACACCGCGCGCTGCTCGGCTGGGAGCTCGGCATAGGGCGTGACGTGGGCCGGGTTGATGATCGCCGTGTCCAGCCCGGCGTCCACCGCGTGCTTGAGGAACACTGAGTTCAGCGCGGCGCGGGCGTGCGGGGCCACGCCGAAGCTCAGGTTGCTCACGCCGAGGGTGGTGTAGCAGCCGGGGATGTGCAGCTTGACCAGCCGGATGCCCTCGATCGTCTCGATCGCGGCGCGGCGCAGCTCTTCCTGGCCGGTGGTGATCGGGAAGGTGAGCACGTCGAACACCAGCGCCTCGGCCGGCACGCCGAACTCGTCCCGCGCGATCTGGGCCAGGCGCTGGGCGATGGCGAGCTTGCGCTCGGCCGTGTGCGCCATGCCCTCCTCGTCGATCGTCATCGCCACCGTGGCCGCTCCGTAGCGCGCCACCAGCGGCATCACGCGGTCGATCTTGTCGCCGCGGCCGCCCTCGAGCGAGACCGAGTTGACCAGCGCGCGGCCGGGGTACATCGCCAGCGTGGCCTCGAGCACGTCGGCCTCGGTGGTGTCGATCGCCAGCGGTAGCTCGACGTTCATCGTCAGCTTCTTGACGAGTGTGGTCATCTGCTCGCGCTCGTCGGGCCGCTCGGTCATCGCCACGCACACGTCGAGGATGTGTGAGCCGCTGTCCACCTGCTCGCGCGCCACCTCCACCACGCCATCGTAGTTGTCGTTCAGGAGCAGCTTCTTGACCTTGCGCGAGCCGAGGGTGTTGACGCGCTCGCCGATCAGCGTGAGCGTTCCGTCCTGGCGCAGCGCCGCGGCTCTGACGCCCGAGGAGATGCTGCCGATGTACTCGATCTGGCGCTGCTTCGGGGCGGGCGCGCCGATCTCCTCGCGCAGGCGGCGGATGTGGGCCGGGCGCGTGCCGCAGCAGCCGCCCACCACCGCCACGCCGTACTCGCGCACGAACTCTCCCAGGGTGCGGGCGAAGGGCTCGGGCTCCATCGGGTAGACCGTCTCGCCGTCCACCTCGAGCGGCAGGCCCGCGTTGGGGATGCAGGAGATGTGCTTGCGCGAGTGCTTGGTGAGCATCTCGATCGCCTCGCGCATGTGCTCAGGGCCGGTGCCGCAGTTCAGGCCGATCACGTCCACCGGCATCGCCTCGAGGGTGGCGATCACCGCCGGGATCTCGGTGCCGAGCAGCATCTTGCCCGAGAGGTCAATGAACACCTGTGCCTGCACAGCCACGTCAGGGCGCCCGAGCTCCTGCTTGGCGCGGCGGATGCCGTCGAGCGCGGCCTTGACCTCGAGCATGTCGAAGCTCGTCTCGACCAGGAGCACATCGGCGCCGCCCTCAATCAGGCCGAGCGCCTGCTCGCGGAACTGCTCCGAGAGCGCCTCGAAGGTAGTGTCGGAGAGCGCCGGGTCGTTCGAGGAGGGCAGCTTGCCGGTGGGCCCCATCGAGCCGGCCACGAAGCGCGGCCGGCCGTCCTGTGCGGCGAAGCGGTCGGCGACGCGGCGGGCGATGCTGGCGGCGGCCACGTTGACGGCGCGGGTGTGCTCGGCCAGGCCCCACTCCTCGAGGCGCATGCGGGTGGCCTGGAAGGTGCAGGTCTCCAGCACGTCGGCGCCGGCCTCCATGAACGAGGTGTGGATCGCCTCGATCACGTCGGGCCTGGTGATCACCAGATAGTCGCGGGCGCCGAAGGTCCGCTCGCCGCCGTAGTCCTCTGTGGTGAGGTTGAAGGTGTCGATGCTGGTGCCCATCGCGCCGTCGTACACCAGGACGCGCTGCTCCAGGGCCGCAAGGTAGCTCGATCGCGAGTTCGTCACAGGAGCCTCTTCACACAAAAAAACCCTCACGCAGCCGCGCGAGGGACATCACAGTCACACTCATCTGCCAGCTTACGCTGCCGGATTTGGCACCTGCCGGTCTCGGCGGTTGCCGGGGTTTCGTCGGGCCGGTCCCTCCACCCCTCTGGATGAGCACATATCTACTTTACCGCCGAGTATAGCACGTGGGTGTTGCGTGTGTCAACCTGAGGTGATGTTGAGTCCGATTCAGACCTTTTGGATAGCGTGTGAGGCTGTGCTATACTCGTCGGTCCCGACTTCTGATGCATACCGACTCAATAGTCCCTGGCCCGTCGCCTTTTGTCGTCGGTCGTCGGTCGTTCGGTTGAGGCCCTACCGGTCCTTCGGGTCCATGACGGGGGCCTGGGGGGCCAGCAGCGCCGCGGGCTCGACGCGCGAGGGCAGCGGTGGCATCCCCTGCTGGCAGCCGCGCGGCAGCGGGTTCGGCGGCGTGACGCCGAAGTACGCCTGCATGATCTGGGTCACCGCGGGCACGGCGATGGTGGCCGAGCCGTCGTTCATGTCGCCCGCGCCCTCCACCAGCACCAGCACCTGAATCTGCGGGTTGTCGTACGGCGCAAAGCCCACGAACCACGCGTGGCTCTGGCGCACCGGCGCGCGCGGCTTGCCGTCCAGCGGCGGCAGCTCGATCACCGGCCCGAACTCGGCCGTGCCGGTCTTGCCGGCGATCGTCAGCCCCGAGCACTCGTCGCGCGCGGCCACGTTCGAGCCCTCGGTCACCGAGCGGCGCATGCCCTCGCGCGACACCGCGAAGTACTGCGGGTCCGCCGGGACGCGCCGCATGACCTCGGGCTCAATCTCACGCACCACGTTGCCCTCGACATCGGTGATCGCGCGGACGACCTGCGGCCGGTAGACCACGCCGTCGTTCGTCACCGCCGCCGCTGCTGCAATGAGCTGGAGCGGCGTCACCAGCAGGTTGCCCTGGCCGATCGAAGCGTTGTACGTGTCGCCGGTGGTCCACGCCGCGCGCAGCGCCTGCTGCTTCCAGGCAGGGGTCGGCACGCGGCCGCTCTTCTCACCTACCAGGGGAACGCCCGTGGGCCGCCCGAGCCCGAACCACTCCAGCCCCTCCGCGAGCGCCGTCGGCCCGAGGCCCTGTGGGATGGTCTTCTCCTCCTCCTTGAGGTTGACCACGCCCTCCTTGTTGCCGCCGGCCACCGACATAAAGAAGACGTTGGACGAGACCTTGAGCGCGTCGGCCACCGTGATGGCGCCGTTGTCGCGCCGGCTGGCGTTCGGGTAGATGTAGGTGCGTCCCGCCACGTACTGGTCCTCCAGCACGAGCAGGCCTGGGTCGCGCACGGTTGTGTCGGGCTTGATCACGCCGTTCTGCATCGCGATCACGGCGTCGAACTGCTTGAGCGTCGAGCCGGGCGGGTACTGGCCGGCGACGGCGCGGTTGGTCTGCAGGGCGAGCTTCGCCAGCTCCTTCTGTCGCTCAGGGTCGGTGGGGAAGAAGATCTGCTGCAGCTCTGCGCTCCGCGCCGGGTCCCAGAGGTTGTTATCGTAGGCGGGCCAGTTCACTATCGCAAGCACGCGGCCGGTGTTGACCTCGGTCACGATCGCGACGCCGCTGCGGATGGGGTCGTAGTTGCGCTTATAGGCGAACTGCTCCGGCATGGCCTGGCGACGCCGCTCGCTCTCGTCGATCCAGTTCCGCAGGATCTGCTCGACCTGGCGCTGGAGGGGGATATCGATCGTCAGCACGAGGTTGTGCCCGTCGTCCGCGGGCTGGACGACCGAGGGTGGGCGCACCGGGCGGCCGAGGGCATCGACCACCACCGCCTGAAGCCCGAGCTGGCCGCGCAGCTCCGTCTCGTAGCTGGCCTCCACGCCGTCCTTGCCGATGCGGTCGTCCACCAGGTACTGCGGCATGCCGAGCTGGTAGGGGTTGATCTGCTTCTGGACGATGCCGCACTCGACGGCGTTGCCGATCGAGTCGAGCAGGCCGGTGGCCCACGAGCGGGCGGGGTTCTGCCGCACGAGCTCGCACTGGTTGACGCGCCCGATGTAGCCGAGGGCGTAGGAGAGCGACGGTATGCGCTCAGAGAGCGGGTAGTGCCGCTGGTAGTCCTCCTCGATCACCACGCCCGGCAAGCTGGGGGCGTTCTCGCGCAGCACCAGCGCCGTCTCCCGCGGGATGCCCTCGCGGATGCGGAGTGTCTGGTAGCCGGGGATGTCGCTCCGGTCTACCAGCTGCGCCAGTGGGTTCTCCAGCGCCAGGGACTGCGAGTAGGCCGCCGTGAGGTGCAGCGCGGCGATGGCCTGCTCCGCCGGGACCTTGTAGCTGAGCCAGCGGCGCTCGAACAGGGCCCCGTCCAGCGCCGCGGGGCCGAGCAGCTCGAGCACGGCAGTGCGCAGCGGGGCGTTCTGCTGAAGTGCGGCGGATGGAGAGATCGTGAGGGTGCCGGTGATCGCCACGGGCTGGGGCGCGGGAGTCGGCTCGGTCGGCTGCTGGGGCGTGAAGCGCACCAGTGGGGCGAAGCGGGTCTGGAGGTCGGCGGCGGCGGCGCTCTGGGCCGGCGCCACCACAAGGCTGAGCGGCAGCGGCACGGCCTGCCGCTGCCCGGCGGCCAGCACCTCCTGCCCCAGGCCCTGTGTCAGATCGCTCCGCAGGGTGGCATCGAGCTCCAGTGCGTCGGTGGGCGAGACGGTGAGTGTGCTGGTGACGCCGAGCAGGCGGCTGAGCTGGGCGAAGATCTCGGCGCGCTCGGGGGTGCCGCGCGCCGGCAGGTCGGCCGGGCGGATCGACACCGAGTAGATCGGCACGGTCTCCGCCAGCAGTGTGACGCCATCGCTCGCCATGACCTCGCCTCGCATTGGGCGCACCGGCAGGTAGCGTGTGGTGCGCACCTCGGTGACGTAGCGGAACCGGTCGGCCTCGGCGTCCACCAGCTGCAGCTGGTAGAGCCGCCCGATCAGGATGGCGAAGATCAGCAGGACGCAGATTTTCGGTGCTAGCAGCCTGTTCATCAGTACACGTCCACGGGCACTTCGCCGCGCCGCCAACCCGCCACCCAGCGCATCAGCATGTAGGTGGGCAGGGCGGCCACGAGGAGAATGAGCGCGTCGGGCACCACCGCCACCAGGACGTAGGCGCGCAGGTCCACCGGCGCCACCAGAACCGTCGTGATCAGCGCGAGCGAGGCGTGGTAGGCCATCGTCCCGAGCACTGCGCCCAGCAGCGGCAGCAGCCAGTTCCCGCGGCTCAGCCAGCGCAGCGTCAGGGTGATGAGCGCCCCGGCGAGCAGAGCCAGCACGTGGGAGCCGAGCGGCGTGGCGGCGCAGAGATCAAGGGCCACGCCCGCGTAGAGCGCCCAGCGCGAGGAGCGCGCCGGCCCGGCGATCAGCGTGTGGCACACCACGAGCAGCAGCAGCACGTTGGGCGCCAGGCCGAGCGGCCGCGGTAGTAGCGCGGTCTGCAGGAGCGCCACGCCGAGCAGCGTCAGCATCAGCAGCGCCTCGTAGAACGGCTGCTCCCCTATTCGTCGCCGCTGAGAATAACCCATGCGTACCGCACCCTGTCCGGATCCACAAACGGCCGTAGGTCGGCCGCCTGGCCGCGCCCGGCCTGCCGCACTGTCTCCACCGTGCCGATCGGAACGCTCCTAGGAATCGCCGCCCGGGGCAGGTCGCTGTTAAGCTCCGCCGTGAGCCCAGCCGTCACCACGGTATCCCCCGGTGCGATCACGTCCCTGCGGTCTACCTCCTGGAGCAGGAGGCGCGAGCCGCGCTGCCATTGACCCTGCACGATGCCGCTCACGACGCCGCCCTGGTGGTACACCTGGGCGCTCACGGCGCTGCTGTAGTCCGTTATCAGGAGCACGCTGGCGGTGTGCGGACCGACCGACTCCACCACACCTACCAGCGACGGCGGGCTCGAGCCCTCGCGGGCGATCACCGCCATGCCGGGGCGCACACCTTGCTCCGCCCCAGCCGCCAGCATCAGGACCCGGCGGCCCGCGTCGGGCGTGTGGGCGCTCACGTCGGCCCCTAACAGCTTCCAGGGCTGCTCCTGCTCGATCCGCACCTGGTCGCGCAGCCGGGTATTCTCCAGCATGAGCGCCTGGGTCTCGATGTTCTCTGCCTTGAGGCGGCTGTTCTCCTCGCGCAGCGCCTCGACCTCTGCCCTGAGTCCCTGGAGTTCGTCGATGCCCTGGCCCACGCCTGAGATCGAGTCCCCGGCACGCCGCAGCACTGTGAGTGCGGGGCTCAGGATGGCCTCGGCCTGGCGGCGCACCGGCCCGATCATGCCGGACTGGTCGAGGACGACCAGGAGCAGCGCGAGGAGGATCAGCGCGACGATCAGCGTCGGCGTGCGGTAGGGGGAGGGCTGGGGGATTTTGAGGCGGCGATCACGAATCATAGGTGTGAGTTCTGAGCCTTGAGTTCTGAGTTCTGTGCGGGGGCGAGGTCAACTCAAAACTCAGAACTTTAACCCCAAAACGAACGGCTAGCTGTACCGGACCCGCCTGGTGCGCTGGGTGCTCGTCAGGATGCCGCGGTAGATCGGATTCTGGAATTCCTCGACCATCTTGCCCGCCCCGCGGGCTACGCAGGAGAGCGGGTCCTCGGCGATGTGCACCGGCATCTTGGTCTCGGCCGCGATGCGCCTGTCTAGCCCGTGCAGCAGCGCGCCGCCGCCGGCCAGCATGATCCCGTGCTCCATCACGTCGGCCACGAGCTCAGGTGGCGTCTCCTCGAGGGCCGCGCGCACCTCGGCCACGATCGTGTTGACCGGGCCGGCGATCCCCTCGCGCAGCTCGACGCTCGAGATCTCCACCGCCTTCGGCAGGCCCGTGATCAGGTCGCGGCCGCGCAGCACCACCTTCAGCTCCTCCTGGAGTGGGTAGGCGCTGCCCGCGGCGATCTTGACCTTCTCGGCCATGCGCTCACCGATCAGCAGGTTGTACTCGCGCCGCGCGAACTGGATGATCGCCTCGTCGATCTCGTCCCCGGCCGTGCGGATGGACTTGTTGATCACTAGGCCGCCGAGCGAGATCACTGCTACCTCGGTGGTGCCGCCGCCGATGTCCACGATCATCGAGCCGATCGCCTCGTCCACCGGAAGCCCGGCGCCGATCGCGGCCGCCATCGGCTCTTCGACCACAAAGGCCTCTCGCGCGTTGGCGTTCAGGGCAGCGTCGCGCGCCGCGCGCATCTCCACCTGCGTCACGCCAGAGGGCACGCCAACCACCACCCGCGGCCGTGGCGAGACAACATTGACGATGCGCTCGTGCGCCTTCTTGATGAAGTACGAGAGCATCTTCTCGACCACGTCGAAGTCGGCGATCACGCCATCCTTCAGCGGGCGCACCGCCACGATGTTCGAGGGCGTCTTGCCCACCATCGCCTTGGCCTCTGCGCCGACGGCCTTCACCTCCTTCGTCTTATTGTCGATCGCGACGACCGACGGCTCGCTGATGACGATCCCTTTGCCGCGCACATGGACAAGGGTGTTGGCGGTGCCGAGGTCGATCCCGAGGTCGCGGCTGAATGCGCCGAAGAACGAGTTGAGCGGGTTGAAGGCCACGTGGCTGTCCTTGATGCGCGGGTGACGGCGCCCTGCGCGCTCATGCGATGTCTCAATTATGGTCTAGCCGTTTAGACGCAATTATACCATATGTCAAAGTAGCCCTCCCTGACAGCATGATGACGGCCTGCGGCACTCCTTTGCCATGAGATCGCTCACCTTCGTGCCCGGCGGTGCGGGGGACATCCTGCTATACTGAGATTATGCGCCGCTGTGTGGCGCGGACGCAGCGATGAGGGGGCGCAATGATCGAGGCCTACGACTTGCACAAGATCTTCGGCTCGTTCCAGGCGGTGCGCGGCATGACGCTCAACGTCGCTCCAGGCGAGGTGGTGGCGCTGCTCGGGCCCAACGGCGCCGGCAAGACGACCACTGTCCGCATGCTCGGCGCCATCCTGCGCCCCACCCGCGGCTACGCCCGCATCGCCGGCTTCGACGTGGTGGAGCAGGCCCGCGAGGTGCGCCGCACGGTGGGCCTGCTCACCGAGTTCCCCGGCCTCTACAATCGTATGCGTGCCATGGAGTACCTGCGCTTCTTCGGCGAGCTGCAGGGCATGCGCCCCGCGGAGTGCGAACGCCGCGCCGAGGAGCTGCTGCGCCAGTTCGGGCTGTGGGACTCGCGCGAGAAGCGCCTCGACAGCTACTCCAAGGGCATGAAGCAGAAGACGGCTCTCATCCGCGCCCTGATCCACGACCCGCCGGTGCTGTATCTGGACGAGCCCACCACGGCGATGGACCCGCACAGCGCCCGCGTGGTGCGCGATGCGATGATGGGCCTGCGCGCGGCCCGGCGCACGATCCTGCTCACCACCCACAACCTCTCTGAGGCCGAGGAGCTCGCCGACCGCGTGGCTATCATTCGCGATGGGCGCATCGTGGCCGAGGGGACGATCGCGCAGCTCACGCGCCAGTTCATGGGGGACCCAGTGTGGGAGCTGCGCCTGGGGGCGGGGGCGATCGGCCAGGAGGTCGCCGCGCTCGTCGCATCTATGGCTCCGCTAGAGGCGGTTGCCGCCGACGTGGTGCGCTATCGCTGTAGCGACCCGCTCCACCTCAACCCGCTGCTCCTCGCGCGGCTGGCGGATGAGGGTGTGCCGGTGGTGGGGCTCGCGGAGCTCCCGCGCCGCCTCGAGGACGTCTACCTCCAGATCATCGCCGGCGAGGACGTGGACCGCGGCGAGTGGACGGGGGTCAGCAGCCAGCGGCCAGAAGTCAGCACGCAGGAAGAGCCGGTCTACGATCACTCCGTATGAGCTGCGCCTGTCAGCTCGGAGCGGGGTCTGTGAGGATCCTCTCCACGCCTTTGATATCCAGTAGGATTGCTATATGAGCTTCTCTGCCGTGCGCACGATCACTCGCCGCGAGGTGAGCGAGACGCTGACCGACTGGCGCATCCTGCTGCCTATTTTTATCCTGACCTTTATCCTGCCGCAGCTGGTGATCGCGGCGGCCGATGTGGCGATCGATTTCGTGGGAGACGAGGGCGCGATCATCCGGCTGATCCCCTTCGCGATGCTGCTGGTAGGCTTCATCCCGGCCTCGTTCTCGCTGATCACGGCCCTCGAGTCGTTCGTGGGGGAGCGCGAGCGCAACAGCTTCGAGTCGCTGCTCTCGATGCCGATCTCGGACAATGCGCTGTATCTCGGCAAGTTCTTCTCGG
>JBDLTZ010000240.1:0-34894 GCA_039805565.1 Chloroflexota bacterium
GGCCGAGGGCCTGGCGGATGACCGGGAAGAGGGTGTTGACCAGGCCACTCTCGGTGTTGTCGCTCACGAAGGCGAAGGCCATGGCCGTGAGCGAACGCCAACGACCCTTCCGACTGTCGACGGGGGTTGTCTGTGCCACCGGCCCGGAGAGAGATGCAACGTCGCTATTCATCGCCGTTCTCCTTGTGTGGTCGCCCGGTGAGCGTCTGCTTGCCGGGTGCCGTCTATGCAATTCGGTCTCTCGTGTAGGTCTATCTAAACACGTGGCAAGCGTCCTGTGGTATCACTCTGGCTGTGCGGGTGATACAGATTGTGTTACCGCCGGAGCTCGGCAAGCAGCGGCTTCCTTGCCTCGCTCATCCGAAGCACGCTGCTACCGACCACGCTTCTCATACCCTGGCCGGCAAGACGGCGATCTGCATTGAAGCGCCGGCGCCGCCGAGGCTGGTATCCCCCCCATAGCTCGCCTGGATAGAAACAGTGGTACAATCGCAGCGAGCTGTTTTCCCCACCGACTCGTCTGTAGCTTGAACCCTGTGCACGGGAGTACGTCGTGGATCATGACGTCTCGTTCGGCGCCTGGCTTACCCGAAGGCGCAAGAGTCTGCGCCTTCAGCGCACTGAGCTGGCCGCCCGCATCGGCTGCGCCGTCGTCACCCTGCGCAAGATCGAGGCGGACGAGCGCCGTCCCTCACGCCAGGTCGCCGAACTGCTTGCCGAGCACCTTGCCATCCCAGCGCACGAGCGCGATCTCTTTGTGCGCGTCGCACGCGGTGAGCTGCTGGTCGAGCTGCTCGACGCGCCGCGACCGCCGGTATTCCCGCCAGGTGTCTTGCCGCGCCCGGCGACTGCCTGTGCGGGTCGCGCCGAGGAGATCGAGTCGCTCCGCGAGTTGCTGAATCGACCCGAGGTGCGGCTGCTCACGCTGGTGGGGCCGCCCGGTGTCGGCAAGTCGCGCCTTGCGTTGGATGTCGCCACCGAGCTTGTCGCCTGCTTCACCGACGGAGTGTTCCTAGCAGAGCTTGCTCCGCTCAGCGATCCTAGTCTGATGCTGCCTACGATCGCCCAAACGCTCGGCGTGACGACGGCCGAACGGCGGACTCTCGCTGCGCACCTCGGTCGCTATCTAGAGGGCCGGCAGCTGCTGCTCGTGCTCGACAACGCCGAGCACCTGCTCGATGCAGTGCCGCAGCTCGCCCAACTCCTGGCCGTCGCACCCCGGCTCAAGCTGCTGGTGACAAGCCGGGTCGCCCTGGAGCTCTCCGGCGAGTATCGCTTTACCGTGCTGCCCCTGCTCGTGCCTCCGCCTGTGGATGCGCGGCATCCCGCCAGGGCGCCTGCCGAGCTCCAGGCACGCTACCCGTCGGTGGAGCTGTTCGTCCAGCGCGCCCGCGCCGTGGCGCCCGGCTTCGCACTCACCGCTACCTCAGCGCCTGTTGTGGGCGAGATCTGCCGGCGGCTCGACGGGCTCCCCCTGGCGATCGAGCTCGCCGCGTCGCGTGTTAGCCTGTTCAGCCCGGCCGAGCTGCTGGCCCAGCTGGAGGACCGCTTCGCGGTGCTCACTAGCCGCGCGCGGGATCTCCCCGAGCGCCACCACTCGTTGCGCGAAGCGATCGGCTGGAGCTATAGCCTGCTCGGCGAAGGTGAGCAGCAGCTGTTCCGGCGGCTCAGTGTGTTCGTCGGCGCCTGCTCGCTGGAGGCTGCGGCAGCAGTCTGCGGCGACGGCCCCGGCGACTTCCGTGTGTTGGATGGTGTGTCCAGCCTGGTCGCGAGCAGCCTCCTGCAGCGCCGTGAGAGCGAGGACGGGCGAACGCGCTTCGGCATGCTGGAGACGGTCTCCGACTACGCCCGCGAGCAACTGCTCGCAAGCGGCGAGGCAGAGATGATGAGCCGGCGCCACGCGGGCTACTACCTGGCGCTTGCTGAGGCGGCCGGGCGGGTCTGGGACCGGCCCGAGGAGTGGCCGCTGCTACGCCGGCTGACCGCCGAGCGCGACAACCTGCGCGCCGCTCTCCGCTGGGCCCTGGAGCGCCGGGACGCTGCCCTCGCCTTGCGCCTCCACAGTGGGCTGTTTACCTTCTGGACCACCTGCTCCGATCTCAGCGAGGCGCAGGACGCGCTCGCAGCCTCCCTGGCTCTGCCATTGCCGGACGACACGCCGGAGCTGGCCGCAGTGGAGGCTCACGTGCTCTGCCTCGCGGGATACATCTCCGCCGGCCTCGGGGAGGTTGCGCAGGCGGCAGCGTCCATCGAGCAGAGTCTCGCGTGCTATCGCGCGCTCGGGGATGAGCGGATGGTAGCCTGGGCGACTCGTAGCCTGGCTTTCGTGGCAATGCTGCGGGGCGACTATGCCGAGGCGGAGCGCGGTTACAGCGAGAGCCTCAGGCGCTGCACAGCCATCGGCGACACCTGGGGTCTGGCGTGGTCACACTATACGCTGGCTTTCCTGCGGCTCGCCGAAGGCGACCTCTTCCATGCCCGCCCGGCCCTTGAGGACGCCCTGGTTGAGCTGCGCCGGGAGCAGATGACCTTTGGGGTGTTCCGAACTCTGCTGGCACTGGGGCACACGCGCCTCGCACAGGGCGACGTCGCTGGCGCCGAGGAACTGTTCCGCGAGGGGCTGGCGATGAGCCGCGACATGCCGATACGGGCCGTCGTCACAATCGGGTTGGAGGGGATGGGGCTGGTGGCTGCGGCAAAAGAATGCCCACAACGGGCAGCGCGGATGTGGGGCGCATCCGAGGCGGTGCGCGAGGCGACGGGGGAACGACGCTGGTCTGTCTTCCAGCCCTCCTACGAGCGTGCGGTCACGGTGTGTCGGGCACAGCTGTCGCAGGCAGAGTGGCAGGCGGCGTGGGCGGCGGGCCATGAGTTGACGGTGGCCGAGGCTGTCACCGAGGCGCTTGAAGCTGTGGTCGCGCCCTAACGAGCAGGACAGCATGTTGGACGAGCCAGAGCCCGAGCAGCCTCCTGCCTGATGGATGTGGGCGATGGCACCCGCCTGTACGGTTCTGTTTGAACAGCGAGCGCGCCCAATGTCTCTCCAGAATATACCTGTGCTGGTCATCACCGGGCCGGTCGGCGTCGGCAAGACCACCGTTGCCGCAGAGCTCTCCGAACTGCTCGGCCAGACCCGCCAGGCCCACGCGCTGGTTGACCTCGACTGGCTGCGCTGGTGCTACCCCAGCCCGGCAGACGATCCGTTTCAGCTTGCGCTCGGGCTCCAGAACCTGGCGGCCGTCTGGTCGCGCTACCGTGCGGCGGGCGCAGCGCGCCTGATCCTGGTCGACGTCGTCGAGTCGCGTGCCACGCTCGCCAGCTACCACACAGCTATTCCAGGCGCTGAGATACTGCTCGTGCGTCTGCATGCCGACCTGCCCACCCTGTATAGCCGTCTCGCAGGTCGCGAGCGGGGCGTGAGCCTGGCCTGGCACCAGCAGCGCGCCGCCGAGCTCACGACGATCATGGCGCAGGCACAGCTCGAAGATCTGCTGGTCGATACCACGGGCAGGAGCCCGCTCGACATTGCCAAGGAGATCATCGCCTTGAGCGCCAGACGGCAGCGTACTTCTTGCGGTACTTAGCATCCTCTTCTGTCTCAACGAGCGCGAGCGCCCTCTCTCGCATCTGCTCGTCGCCCACGGCATCGTAGATCTTCCGCATCGCGCCCATAATATCGAAACGAATCAAGGTCCTGTTCTTCTCGGCCACACACTTGTGGAAGCGTTCGGCAAGGCGCTCGATGACCAGCTCGCGGTGCTGCTCACCGGCGAGCGCGACCTTCCAGACTGCCTGGAGGCTATGGCGTGCAGTCACGAACCGCTCGTCCCGCGTGACGGCGAAGAGTGCGTCGACGTCGCGGAGCATGCGCTGCTCCGGGTCGCTCTTCGCCAGGTTGGCGAGTACCTGAACGGCGATGGCTCGCTGGTGGTTGTCTGTGTGGCGGAGATTGGCGAGCAGCTCATCCCAGACCTTATAGGCCCAGCCCACCGGCTGCTCGGTTAACGCAAGGAGCGCCGTCAAGGCCGCATAGCGCGCGTCGCCATCGTCGGAGCGCAGATTGCTCCAGTGCGTCTGTGTGGTGCTGTCCATCGCCCTCCTCAACCTGAGGTCAGTACATTGAACGCATGTTTGCAGAGTCGCCTGGGCGGCGGGTGACCCGATGTACGCGGCCAAGCGCCGGCTGCTGGATGAGCACGGGATCGTCGTGTGGCGCCTGCACGACCGCATCCACGTTGCGGCCGGCCGGACGGCATCATCGCCGGCGTGCTGGAGGCGCTCGGCTGGGAGGCCTACGCCGACTCCGAATCATACACCACATCATGCACCACACGAGTCGCTCGACGGTCTACCCTGACATTGTCAGGCAAATCCCCACACGCTTTTCAGGAAATGCCTGACCACAAGCTTCCTCCCTATCTCCATATAATTAAGGGCGCCCATCCCCGTACTCCTCACTCGCCATTGCCACACCGCCGAACGGTAGCGCGGGATCGGACACGCGATCGCGCTGATGGCGGGTTCCCCGAGGTGCGCGTCGATCGCATCGCGCGGCTCCGCACCGGCACCGTGTTTCCTAAGCCGCCCCTCGCTCAGCTGTGCCACGTACTGGTGCGCGGCAGGGGTCGCGCCGGTCAGCGATACCGTGGCGCCAATCGAGCACGCAGCAGAAGCGCTCACCAGCGTGGATGGGATGCCGCCACCAGCAGCAAGATAGAGGGGCAATGAGCTACGCAGACCAGGTGTTGACGTGCCAGGACTGTGGCACGACGTTTACGTTCACGGCGGGTGAGCAGGAGTTCTACGCACAGAAGGGCTTTGCCAACGCGCCGACCCGCTGCCCGTCCTGCCGTCAGCAGCGGAAGGCGGCGAGTGGCCGAAGCGGTGGCGAGCGCTATAACAGCCGCGACCATTTCGGGGGCGATGGCAGTGCAGGCCGCGAGATGCACAGCGCGACCTGCGCGTCGTGCGGCAAGGAAGCGCTGGTGCCGTTCGTGCCGCGCGGCGACAAGCCGGTCTACTGCTCAGACTGCTTCCAACAGCAGCGGCGTGCCAGCAGCCGATACTGACCGCTGGGCGAAGTGCTGGACAAGAAAACGTGTCTCCTTCGGCGCACGTTTCCTCATCGACAGGCCCCGGCCGCTCCACTGCTGCATCTGATCACATCGAAGCCCTACCAGTGATCACGCGCCCTGACTCGACCTTCTCCGCGCCGCCGTATCCCTATTCGCACCGCCAGCACCCGTGAGGGGCCGGCTGCCGTGCCATTTGGGCTGGTGTAGGAGCTCGGGGCGCCACGAGGGCGACTGGCGTGCACAATCTCTTGAGAGGAGGTTCCTAATGAACCGGCATATGGTCCGATGTGGCAACTGTGGAACAACATGGTTCCTTGAGCAGTCGTCGTCAGGGCAAGGGGACAGCGAGCAATCAGACGCTGTGTGTCCCGTCTGTCAGTTTGGGTCTGGTCAGAGCCAGACGGCGTTGGCGCCAGTCGAGTCGATTACGGATCTGGAGAATCAGCTTGATGTGCTGGTGCGGAGCGCGCTCGAGAGCGGGCTTCCCACTGATGCTATCGTGGATGTGCTGCGTGGCGAGCTGGCCTTCGCCGCCGAGCTTGGGCACACGGGACGGCGCTTCACCGTGCAGCTGATCGACCTCGGTCCGTGGGAGGGCGAGCTCATGCAGCGCCCGCTCCGTGATCCCCGTGACACCGCTTCTCACCGGGATGACGCCTAGTGCAGACGATGCTCAATAACGTGTGGGGGCGACTCGCCCGCCGCCGCCCCGCCTCACCTGCTCCCGCCGGCCCGGCGATCACGCGGAACGTCATCCTCAACCCTGACCAGCTCGAGCAGCACGCGCACACCATCGCCACCCACCACGCGGTCACGTCCCAGGCTGGAGACGTCCGCGTGCTCCAGCATAGGCTCGACCGCGCTGAGCGCCTGATCACTGCCGCGCACCGCTCGCTGCTGGATGATGTGCACCACCGCCGCCCGACGACTCCGGCAGCCGAGTGGCTCCTCGACAACATGCATGTCGTCGTCGAGCAGATCCGCGAGATCCGGCACGACCTCCCGCGCGGCTACTACGCTGAGCTTCCGAAGCTGACCTCCGGCCCGCTCACCGGCCAGCCGCGCGTGTACGCGATCGCGCGGGAGCTGATCGGGCACACTGACAGCCGGCTCGACTTCATGGTGGTGCTGCGGTTCGTCCTGGACTACCAGTCGGTGGCTCCGCTGACGATGGGTGAGCTGTGGGCGGTTGCGATCATGCTGCGCTTCGGCCTGGTAGAGAACCTCGCGCGCATCTCCGGCGTCATCCTCGCCGCCCGGGCTGCGCGTGACGCCGCTGATGTCTGGGCCGACCGGCTGCTCGCGGAGGATGCCGGTGCAGACATGGCCCTCAGCCCGGTGCTCGCGGAGCTGGCCCGCGGGCAGCCGGAGCTCTCTTCAGCCTTCGGCGTTCGCTTGCTCCAGCGGTTGCGCACCTACGACGGCGAGCACGATGCCGGCGCCCTGGTGACGTGGCTCGAGCAGCAGCCGATTATCCCCTACCAGAATGTCGAGGCGCTCATCCACGCTGAGCACCAGCGCCAGGCTGCCAACCAGGCGGCGATCGGCAACGCGATCACGAGCATGCGCGCGCTGAACACCATCGACTGGGCTGACTGGTTCGAGCGGGTAAGCTTCGTCGATCACACCCTACGCCAGGATCCAGCCGGTGCATACGGCCGGAGCACCTTCGCCACGCGCGACCACTATCGTCACGCGGTCGAGCAGCTGGCGCGGCGCAGCGGCGTGAGCGAGCTCGACGTCGCGCGGCGCGTGGCTGACCTGGCGCGACACGCCACCGACGGTGGCGAACCGGCGCAGTCCCACGTCGGCTACCACCTGATCGATGCCGGGCGGGCGTCGCTCGAGGCCACGCTTGGCTACCACCCGACACCGGTCCAGGCGCTCCAGCGGGCGATGACGCGCTTCCCGGCGACGTGCTACCTGGGTGCCCTCGCCGGAGGGACGGCGGCGATGGTCGCGGCCATGAGCCGCCGGCTCGGCCGCGCACCTGACGGCATCGCGCTGCGCGCCGTGTCAGTCGGGCTCCTGGCCGTGCCGGCGAGCGCAGTTGTGAAGGAGGTGGTGGACCGCCTGGTGGCTGCCGCGCTCCCGCCGCGCTCCCTGCCGCGGCTCGATCTACGCGACGGCATCCCGCCCGAGCTGCGGACTATCGTCGTGGTCCCGACGCTGCTGCTGACGGCGGAGAGCATCCGCGGCCAGCTCGCATCGCTGGAGGTGCTGGCGCTCGCCAACGACGACCCGCACCTCCACTTTGCGCTGCTGAGCGACTGGGCCGACGCGCCGCTGGCCGAGATGCCGGACGACACCAGTCTGCTGGCGATCGCGCGGGCCGGTATAGATGAGCTGAACGCGCGCTATGGCTCCGACCGCTTCCTGCTGCTGCACCGCCGCCGTGTCTATAACGAGCGCCAGGGCTGCTGGATGGGTTGGGAGCGCAAGCGCGGCAAGCTCGAGGAGTTCAACCGCCTGCTCGCTGGCGACGAGGACACAACCTTCGCGCAATCGGCTGGCGACCTGGTGGTCCTGCAGGGGATCCGCTATGTGATCACCCTCGACGCCGACACGCAGCTGCCGCGCAACGCCGGCAGGGCGCTGATCGGGACGCTCGCCCACCCGCTCAACCAGGCCGTCGTGGACCCGCAGACACGCCAGGTGCTGCGCGGCTACGGCATCCTCCAGCCGCGGATCGGTATCACCCTGCCAAGCTCGCTGCGCAGCCGCTTCGCCCGCATCTTCTCCGGCAACGTCGGCCTCGACCCGTACACCACGGCGGTCTCCGACACCTACATGGACCTGTTCGCCGAGGGCAGCTACGCCGGCAAGGGCATCTATGACCCGCAGGTGCTGCGAGAGACGCTCGAGGGCCGCTTCCCGGAGAACGCGCTCCTCAGCCACGACTTGATCGAGGGCGCCTACGCCCGTGTCGGCCTGCTCTCTGACGTGGAGCTGCTGGATAGCTACCCGTCAACCTACGCCGCCTTCGTTGCCCGCCAGCACCGCTGGGTGCGCGGCGACTGGCAGATCGCCGCCTGGATCTTCCCGTGGACACCTAGCGCGCGTGGGCTTGCCTACAACGTCCTGCCGGCGATCGCCCGCTTCAAGATCCTGGACAATCTGCGCCGGAGCCTGGTGCCGCCCGCCCTGATCGCGCTGCTGGCTGGCGGCTGGCTGCGCGGGCGCTCGATGAGTCAGGCGCTCACCTCCACTGGCTCCGCGCTGCTGCCCCTCGCGCTCCCGCTCCTGCTCGATCTGGCCGGCGCGCTGGTGGCCGTGGCGCGTGGCCCGCGCCGGCGCAGCGTGCTGAGGGCCCAGGCGGAGCAGCTGCGGCTTGGCGCGCTGCGTTTCGGGTTGAACATCGCGTTCCTGCCGGATCAGGCCGTCTCTAACCTGGACGCGATCGGGCGGACGCTGGTGCGTCTGCTTGTCTCCCGGCGTAATCTCCTCCAGTGGGAGACCGCCGAGGCTGCCCATACCCGCCTGACGAGCTCCTGGCGCGCGCTGCTGGAGCGCATGGCGCCGCTCGCTGTGGCCGCCGCTATTGCCGCGCTGGTGCGTGGGCAGCGCCTCACAGCAACCTGGCCAGCTGCGGCCCCGGTGATCGCCGATTGGCTCGCCGCGCCAGCGCTGGCCGCCTGGCTGGACCAGCCGCACATGCCCAAGGCCCACCCGCTCGCCAGCGACGACCAGCTCTTGCTTCGGCGCCTCGCTCGCAGAACCTGGGCCTACTTCGAGGAGTTCGTGAAGGAGGAGGCCAACCACCTCGCCCCCGACAACTTCCAGGAGACCCCCAGCCCGCTGGCGGCCCTCCGCACCTCACCCACCAATATCGGCATCCAGCTGCTCGCCGACCTTGCGGCCTACGACTTCGGCTACATCGGCGTGGCCGAGCTGACCGAGCGCACCGAGCGTGTCTTCGCGACACTGGCGCGCATGGAGCGCCACCGCGGCCATCTGCTGAACTGGTACGACACGGTCACGCTCCAGCCGATGCCGCCGGCCTATATCTCGACAGTGGACAGCGGCAACCTGGCCGGCGCGCTGCTGGTGCTGCGCCAGGCCTACCTGGAGCTGCGCGACCAGCCAGTCGTAGGCCCGCGTATGCTCGCCGGGCTGCGTGATACGCTCGTGCTTGCCCAGGAGCAGCTACCGGCCGAGGACACCCGGCAGCAGAGGCTTTCGGCCCTGGCCGACCTGCTCGCGGAGATGCCCGCGATGCCGGCAGACTACGTGCCGCTGCTGCGAACCGTGGAGCAGAGCGCGCGTGACCTATCCCCAGACGAACCGGGTGACTGGCTCGCGCGCCTCGCGTCTCAGGCGCGCAGCTTCCTGCGCGACATCGAGCAGCTGACGGGCGGGGATGACGGGGACAGCGATGGGCTTCCTGCCCCCCTGCTTAACCGCCACGTCGCGCTGGCCGACGAGGCGCTCGCGCAGGTGCTGGCAATGGACTTCGCCTTTCTCTACGACGAGCAGCGGCGGCTCTTCGTGATTGGCCATAGCCTGGCCGAGGGGCGACGTGACAGCTCCTTCTACGATCTCCTGGCCTCGGAGGCGCGCCTGGCAAGCTTTCTGGCGATCGCGAAGGGTGATGTGCCGCAGGAGCACTGGTTCCACCTCGGGCGCACGCTGCTGGACTCAGGCGCCGGCACGACGCTGGCCTCCTGGAGCGGCACCATGTTCGAGTACCTGATGCCGCTCCTGGTCATGCGCACCTACCCCGGCACGCTGCTGGACAGCAGCTACCAGGTGGCCGTGGCGCGCCAGATCCAGTACGGCCGGGAGCAGCAGGTGCCGTGGGGCATCTCCGAGTCGGCCTACAACGCCCGCGACCCGGCCATGAACTACCAGTACCGCGCCTTCGGCGTGCCTGGCCTGGGCCTCAAGCGAGCCCTCGCTGGCGACTTAGTCGTCGCGCCGTATGCGACCGCGCTCGCGGTGACGGTGCAGCCGCCTGAGGCGCTCGCCAACCTCAGCGCCCTGATCGACAGCGGCATGCTCGGGCGCTACGGCCTGTATGAGGCCATCGACTTCACGCCGGACCGGCTCCCGCCCGGCACGCACCGGGCGATCGTCCGCTCGTACATGGTGCACCACCAGGGCATGAGCCTGCTGGCGTTCGCCAACAGCCTGCACGCCAACAGCATGCAGCGGCGCTTCCACGCCGAGCCGCTGGTGCAGGCAACCGAGATGCTGCTCCAGGAGCAGGTCGTGAGCGCGGCGCCGCACCTCCCGCTGCCGGACATAGGGTACGAGCGGCCTGCGGCCCCCGCGCTGGACCCGGCGGTGCGCCACGTGACGACGCCCACAACCGCGCTGCCCTACACACACCTGCTGTCAAACGGGGCGTACACGGTCATGCTGACCAACGCCGGGGGCGGCTACAGCATGTCCGACAGCACGGCCGTCACGCGCTGGCGATCAGATGTGGTGCGCGACAACTGGGGAAGCTTCTGCTACATCCGCGACGTACGCAGTGACCTTGCCTGGTCGGCGGCCTACCAGCCCACGCGCCACGAGGCGCAGGACTTCCGCGCGATCTTCGGCCTGGACAAGGTGGAGTTTCGCCAGCTGGTGGCCGGGATCGAGACGCGCATGGAGATCACAGTCTCGCCGGAGGACAACGTCGAGGTGCGCCGCATCTCGCTCACGAACTTGACGAGTGCGCCGCGCGAGCTGGAGGTGACGAGCTACGCCGAGCTCGTCCTCGCGCCCGCGGCGGCCGACGCAGCGCACCCGGCCTTCAGCAACCTGTTCGTCGAGACGGAGTTTGTCCCTGAGCACGACGCCCTGCTTGCCTCGCGGCGCCCGCGGGTCGCGAGCGACACGCGTCTGTGGGCCCTCCACGTGATCGCCGTCCGCGGCCACGCCGGCAGCGTGACCGAGTACGAGACCGACCGCGCGGCCTTCCTGGGGCGCGGGCGTACGACCTCCGACCCGCTCGCGCTCCACGCGCCGCTCGGGGCGCACGTCGGCGCGGTGCTGGACCCGATCTTCAGCCTGCGCCGGCGGCTGCGCATCCCGCCCGGCAGTACGGCCCAGGTGACGTTCACCACCGGTGTGGCCGGCACCCGCGACCAGGCGCTGCAGCTGGCCGACCGCTACCGCGACCCGGAGGCCGCGGCGCGGGCGATGAACATGGCGTGGGCTGATGTGAAGGTCGAGCTGCGACACCTGAACATCTCGCCCGCCGACGCGCAGCGCTTCCAGCGGCTCGCGGCCTCTGTTCTCTACCTCGATCACCTGAAGCGAGCGCGGCCCGAGGTGCTGGCCCAGAACACGCGCGGGCAGGCCGCGCTGTGGGCCTACGGCATCTCCGGCGATGAGCCGATCGTGCTGGTGCGGGTCGCCTCGGGAGCCGACCTGTCGCTGGTGCAGGAGCTTTTGCAGGCCCACCAGTACTGGCGGCTGAAGCAGTTCAAAGTTGATCTGGTGCTAGTGAACGAAGAGGCCGGCGGCTACATGCTGAGCGCGCAGGACCGGCTCCTCGGCCTGGTGCGCAGCGGCGGCTCGAGCGCCTGGCTGAACCAGCGCGGCGGCGTCTTCGTGCTGCGCGCCGACGTCATCGCGGAGGAGGACCTGGTGCTCCTCCAGACCGCCGCGCGTGTCGTCCTTTCCACGGGGCGCGGCGGTCTCGCGCAGCATCTCCGGCGGCGGGATGTGGAGGTGGCTCTGCCGCCCCCGCCGCCGTACCGTGCTGACGGGGGCGACAGCCGCCCGCTGCTGAGCGCCGAAGGTATCGCCGAAGGAACCGTCGAGCTGTGTCACCGCACGCCCTACGGGGGCTTCGATGCCGACGGCGCGTTCGTGATCGACCTGGCGCCAGGGCAGAACACGCCCGCCCCCTGGAGCAATGTGGTCGCCAACCAGCGCTTCGGCTTCATCGTGACCGAGCGCGGCGGCGGCTACACCTGGGCCGGCAACAGTCGCGAGAACCGTCTCACCCCCTGGTCGAACGACCCGGTGAGCGACCCGCTGGGCGAGATGCTCTACCTGCGCGACGAGGCGAGCGGCACGGTCTGGTCGCCGATGACGAGGCTGGCGGGCGAGGGGCACGTCCGCGTCCGGCACGGCTTCGGCGCCACGACCTTCTGGCAGCAGCGCCATGCTATCGGCAGCAAGCTGACGCTCTCGGTGCCGCCCGACGATCCCGTGAAGCTCTTCCACCTGACGTTGCGGAACGACGGCGCTGCCCCGCGCCGGATCAGCGCGACCGTGTACGTGGAGTGGGTGCTGGGCGTGCTCCGCGAAGGCATGGCGCCCTTCATCATCACCGAGCAGGATGCAGCGACCGGTGCGCTCCTGGCGCGCAACCCCTACAACCCCGAGTTCGCCGGCCAGGTGGCGTTCCTGGCGTGCGGCGAGCCGCGGACATCGGTGTGCAGCGACCGGGTCGCGTTCATCGGGCGCAACGGTGATGTAGAGCAGCCGATGTGGCTCGGTGCGCCGGAGCTGAGCGGCCGCGTGGCAGCGGGGGCCGACCCGTGTGGTGCGATCCAGTGCGTGATCGATCTGGCACCTGGCGAGGAGCGCGAGCTCGTCTTCTTGCTCGGACAGGGCGCCGACGCGGATGAGGCCCGCGCGCTGATCGGGCGCTACCGCACTCCCGTGGACGCGGCGGCGGCGCAGCACGCGGCGCTGACATGGTGGGACGAGCTCCTCGGCCAGGTGCGCGTGAGCACACCCGACCCGGAGCTGGACCTGCTCCTGAACGGCTGGCTGCTGTACCAGACGCTCGTGTGCCGCGTGTGGGCTCGATCGGCCTTCTACCAGTCCGGCGGGGCCTACGGCTTCCGCGACCAGCTCCAGGACGTGATGGCGCTCACGCATGCGGCGCCCGGCATGACTCGCGCGCAGATCCTGCGTGCCGCCGCCCGCCAGTTCGTCGAGGGCGATGTCCAGCACTGGTGGCACCCGCCCAGCGGGCGCGGCGTCCGCACGCGGTTCTCCGACGACTACCTGTGGCTGCCGTTCGTGACGCAGCACTACGTGGCGACCAGCGGCGACCGGGCTGTGCTGGACGAAGTCCTCGCGTTCCTCGAGGGCCGCCCCCTGGAGACGGACGAGGCCGAGTACTACGACCTGCCGGCTGTCTCGGCGGATGGCGGCACGCTCTACGACCACTGCGTACGAGCCATCGACCTGGCGCTCGGGCGCATGGGCGTCCACGGCCTCCCGCTGATGGGCGCGGGCGACTGGAACGATGGTATGAATATGGTCGGCCACGCGGGTCAGGGCGAGAGCGTGTGGGTGGGCTGGTTCCTGATCAGTGTGCTGGTGCCGTTCGCGAGGGTGGTGGAGGAGCGGGGTGAGTGCGAGCGCGCCGCACGCTACCGCGCTGAAGCCGAGCGGCTACGGTCGGCGCTGGAGGAGAGCGCATGGGACGGCGAGTGGTACCTGCGCGCGTTCTACGATGACGGCACGCCCCTCGGCTCGCACGCCAGCGACGAGTGCCAGATCGACTCGCTCGCTCAGTCCTGGGCGCTGATCTCGGGTGCCGGTGACCCGCGGCGGGCGCGGCAGGCTATGGACGCCGTCGAGAAGCAGCTGGTTGACCGCGAGGCCGGGCTGATGCGCCTGTTCACGCCGGCCTTCGACGCAGGCGACCACAACCCCGGCTACATCAAGGGCTACGTGCCAGGCGTACGAGAGAACGGCGGACAGTATACCCACGCCGCGCTCTGGGCGATCTGGGCTTGGACGCTGCTGGGCGAGGGGGGCAAGGCGGGCGACCTGCTGCGGCTGATAAGCCCCGTGCGCCACGCGGTCGAGGCGTCCGAGCGCTACAGGGTCGAGCCCTACGTGGTCGCGGCGGACGTCTACACTGCCGCGGGCCACGTCGGGCGCGGCGGCTGGACCTGGTACACCGGCTCGGCCGGCTGGCTCTACCGGCTAGGTGTCGAGCAGCTGCTCGGCCTGCGGCGTGAGGGCGCCACCCTCACGGTGGACCCGTGTCTGCCACCAGAGTGGCCGGGGTACGAGGCCACCTACCGCTTTGGCGCGACGACCTACACCATCGTCGTCACGCGTGTGGACGGCCTGGCAACCCTCAGCCTCGACGGGCAGCTGGTTGCCGGGAACTGCTTGCCGCTCTGCGACGATGGCGCGGCCCATACCGTCCGCGTGGGTCTGAGCCACGCGGCGCACTCCCGAATCGATCGCGGCGGAGAGGCGAGGCCCCTCCCGACCGCCCCCTGATACGTTTGCTGCTCGTCGCTGGCTCGCATGTCCTGCCGCTGGTGGCCGGGTAGCATGAAGGCGCCCCTCGCCAACGGCCAGCACCGTCCCTTCCATCGGGCGCTCCGTGCTGGCGGTGTCCGAATCTGAATCTGCCCCACGGCTAATGAACCTTAAGAATTAAACCCGGTAGACAGACCGACGTAGCGCAGGAGGTTGGTCGAGCCGCTGGCGAACTGGTTGAGGAACTGCTCGACCTCCTCGCGCAATCGTGGGACGTCACCTGCCCAGCGGTGCAGATGGGTCACGTCCTGGCGCAGCTTGCGCCACAGCAGCTCACCTGACCAGTCAGAGCGTTGAGCGCTCCGATCCAGACGACGTTCAGGCGGTCGAGAAACTGATGAACAGCAGGCAGTGAACGGCCGTGGAGCCAGTCACAAGCCTGGCGGATGCTCGCCAGGGTCCAGCGCGTCTGGCTCTGTTCGCAGGTGCGAGGGTCCCGTTGCACGCGGTGCTGGACTGCTTCCTGGGCCGCTTCCATCGTTGGGTGCTGAGGGGGAAAAGGCGGGCTTGCGCCCGCGACCGTCTCTGATGGCCAGCCCATCAGGCCCTTCGGCAAGCCAGCGGTTCAACCAGTCGTAGACGGTGTCGGGGTCACGTGGCCGCAGCAATCCACTGCGCGCGACCACCGCTGGCCGCATCCCATCAGCGATTTTCAACAACGCAGCGGCACGTTCGCGCAGGTAGGGAAGTGGCGCGTGGTCACGAAGATCAAGCAGTAGTGCACGCTCTTCCTCGGTGAGGGTCAAGGTGCGATGGGGCGGCATCTCAGCCTCCAGCAGCAAGCGCCCGAAGGCGCGCAATTGCTGGGAGGAAGTATACCGGGTTTAATTCTTAATGTTCATAAAGCGGGGGCTACCGCGCCGATCTGTTTGGTGTCGGCAGCGGGGAGAGAAGAGGAGCGGTCTCCGTGATTTCCCCGACCGTGTCGGGGGAATCCGGATGTGCGGGGCGAAACATTCCTGCTACCGGGCGTGAGGCATGGAGGCTACCATGAGGTATCGTCACGAGAGCCGGCGCCGCGCATGCTCACACGAGCGCGCGGCGTACCGGCGAGGCGCTGCGCCTGGACAACTGACGAGCGACACGACTCTGGGAAGGAGAAGTGTGCTATGAGCACGGCCGCTACCCGTATCACGCCCGTGGTCAACCACGAGCACCCGCGGCCCGAGGGGACCCTCGCCCGCGAGGCGCCAGACCTGGACACGGGTTTGGGGCTGAGGCTGGACTGGTCATGGTGCGCGTGCTGCCGCCGCGCGTACCCGGCTGGCACCTACCGTATCGTCCATTTCGGGGCTACCCGCCAACATCCATTTCCCAACGAGCTGCACCTCTGCCCGTACTTGGGCTGCAGCGGTAGCCTCACGCGCGACCAGTGGCGCTGGACGAGCGTGCGAGCGCAGCACCCGGAGTACCCGGAGGCGCCGGAGCCAGATGTCCGGTACGGAGACGCATCGCCTTCGTCATGACAGCGGGTGCACCTGGATGATAACGCGCCGTGCTCTGCATATGCTGGTAGAAGATGGGCTTGGTGAGCTCTGCCGCTAGCATAGAGAGCGCGAAGTAGCGCTGCGTGACCGGAATATGACCCCCAGTGGTACAATTCACGCATCTGTCCAGACACCACGCTTCCCACACCCTCTTCGCCTGTTGCGCGACGCCCGCAGCGCGAGCCGAACGACAGACGCCATCGGACCGCTGGAGATCACGAATGGCCGACTCGCACATACCACTCGCTCTGCCCATTCCAGACGAATCGCTGCCGGCTCCTCGCTCGCGGATCGCAGCAGAGCCGAGCGCTGTCGTCGGTATGGGCGCGTCGGCCGGCGGTCTCGAGGCGTTCACCACGTTCTTCCAGCAGATGCCGCCCGACAGCGGGATGGCGTTCGTTCTTATCCAGCATCTTGACCCAAACCAGCCCAGCCTGCTGCCAGAGCTGCTCGCGTCGCAGGCCGCCATACCGGTGCGCGCGGCCGCAGACGGGATGACGGTCGAGCCTGACCGCGTCTATGTCATCCCGCCGAACGCCACCCTCATGATCACGCAGGGGGTGCTGTCGCTGGTCACACCGGCCGAGGCGCATGGTCACCGCATGCCGATCGACCGGTTCTTCCAATCGCTCGCCGCAGACCAGGGTACGCGCGCGATTGGCATCATCCTCTCGGGGGCCGACACAGACGGCACGCTCGGGCTGGCGGCGATTCAGGACGCCGGTGGGCTGACGCTGGCGCAGGCGCCGGAGACCGCGCGCTTCGCGATCATGCCGCACAGCGCCATCAGCCGGCGCGTGGTGGATCACGTCCTGCCCGTCGCGGAGATGCCGGCGCTGCTGCGCTCCTACGTGGCCCGGCGCCTGGCGGCCGGTCCCCCATACAACGATGGCGCGCCGGCCCAGTCCGGCGCCGAGCTGCGCGCGATCTGCGCCATCCTCCAGCGCGTCACGGGCCACGACTTCCGGCAGTACAAGCCGGCCACGCTGCTCCGGCGCATCGCCCGCCGCATGCAGATTGCACACCTCGCCGACCTGGGCGCGTATGCGGAGCGCCTGGCGCACGACCGGCCCGAGGTGGACCAGCTGTTCCAGGATCTCCTGATCAGCGTCACGAGCTTCTTCCGTGACCCGGCGGCGTTCGACACGCTGGCCACCGATGTCATCCCCACACTCCTGCGCGACAAGGACGCGGACACGCCGCTGCGCATCTGGATCGCCGGCTGCGCGACCGGCGAGGAAGCGTATACCGTCGCGATGCTGGTGCTGGAGCAGCTTGACCACAGCGGCACGTCACCGCCGGTGCAGCTGTTCGCCACCGACATCGACGAGCGGGCGCTGGCGGTGGCTCGCCAGGGGCGCTACGACGCTGAGAGCACCACGCACATCTCCGCCGAGCGGCTGGCGCGGTTCTTCGTCCCGGACGGCGACGGCTACCAGGTCGCCACGGAGCTGCGGGAGTGCTGCCTCTTCTCGGCGCACAACCTGATCAGCGACCCGCCCTTCGCGCGGATGGATCTGCTTGTCTGTCGCAACCTGCTGATCTACTTCACCGCCGATCTCCAGCGGCAGCTCGTCCCCCTGCTGCACTACGCGCTCGCCCCGGGCGGGTATCTCATGCTCGGCTCTGCCGAGAGCGTCACAAGCTACCCGGAGCTGTTCCGGGCGGTGAACCAGCCGCAGCGCATCTACCAGCGCAACGAGGTGCACGCGCGGCCCACGATCCCCTTTCCGCTCGCGCTGCCCGGCCGCCAGCCGAGCCGCGGTCTCGTGACGCCGCGGCGCTCGGTGAAGTCAGCAGCGGTGGATCTGAGCACGGCGCTCGAGCGCCTCATGCTACAGGACTACGCGCCGCCGGCTGTGGTGGTCGACGCCCAGGGGACGATTGTCTCCTTCTTCGGCCGCACCGGCCCATACCTCGAGCCTAAGGCCGGCACCTCGAGCCTGGATACGCAGGCGATTGTGCGCCCTGAGCTCCGCCTACCGCTCCAGGCCGCCATACGCGCCGCGCGGCGTGACCGGACGCCCGTGCGCTCCGACATCACGATCCCCGGCGCCAACGGCGCGGAGCAGCTCACCCTCGTCGCGCGTCCGCTCTCCGAGCTTGCGCCTGAGGCCGGCCTCGTGCTGATCCTCTTCCAGCGGCATGACCAGCTCAGCTCTCCCGTGGTCGAGCCCGCTGACGTCGGCATGCCGAGCATGCAGGTCGCCGCGCAGCTCGCGGACGAGCTCCACACCACCCGCGCCGCGCTCGAGGCGACGATCGCCGACCTGCAGGAGGCCAACGCCGAGCTGACCACCGCCAACGAGGAGCTCGTCGCCACGAACGAGGAGCTCCAGTCGGCCAACGAGGAGCTCCAGACCTCCAAGGAAGAGATCCAGTCGATCAACGAGGAGCTCAAGACAGTCAACGCCGAGCTGCACCGCAAGATCACTGAGCTCGACCGCGTCAACGCCGACCTCGCGAATCTGTTCACCAGTACCCAGATCCCGGCTATCTTCCTGCATGCCGACGGACGGATCGCGCGCTTTACGCCGGCCGCGACCGAGCTCTTTCGTCTGCTGCCGGTTGACGTCGGCCGGCCGATCACCGATATCGCGAGCCGCTTTCACGACGGCGACCTGCTGGCGCTGGTGGACGGCGTGCTGGAGTCGCTCCAGCCCCACGAGGAGACGATCCACCGCGTCGAGCCCCAGGCCTGGTGGATCATGCGCATCCGGCCCTACCGGACGCTCGCCAACGTCATCGATGGCGTGGTCGTCACCTTCACCGACATCACCGGGCTGACCAAGGCATCAGCCGAGCGCGAGTGCCTGATGGCCGAGACGCAGGCGGCGCGCATCTATGCCGAGCAGATCGTGGCGACGGTCGTCGAGCCGCTGCTGGTCCTGGACGAAGACCTGCGGGTGCAGCTCGCCAACCCGGCCTACTATCAGCAGTTCGCGACGACGGTGGCTGAGACCGAGGGGCGCACGTTTTACTATCTCGGGGGGGGCATCTGGGATCTCCCGGAGCTCCACGTGCAGCTCGATGCGCTGCGAGAGCAGCAGCGCGACGTGGTGGACCTGGAGATCACGCAGGTGATCCCCTCGAGAGGGATGCGGACGCTGCGCCTCTGGGCGCGCCCGATCGCGCACCGGGTCGGCGATACGCGGCGCATCCTGCTGGCGATCACCGATATCACCGAGCTGACGCGCGCGGCCACGCTGCTCCAGGCAGACCGCGACGCGCTCGAGCGCCGCGTGGACGAGCGCACGCGCGAGCTCGCCGCCGTGAACGCAACGCTCGAGGCCGAGGTCGCGGGGCACCGCCGCTCTGAGCAGCAGCGCCAGCAGCTGATCCAGCACCTGGTGACCGCCCAGGAGGAAGAGCGCCGGCGCGTCGCGCGCGAGCTGCACGACCAGCTCGGGCAGGACGTCGCCGGGCTGATCCTGGGCCTCAAGGCGCTCCAGGACCAGGTGGCGATCCACGCGCCGGCGCACGAGCGCGTGCGGCAGCTGCAGTCGCTGGCGGTGCAGATCGGCCAGGAGGTCCGCACGCTCGCCGTGCGCCTGCGCCCGGCGGTGCTCGACGACCTGGGGTTGTCTGTGGCACTGGCGAACTACGTGGAGCAGTGGTCTGCCCGCGCGGCAGTTGCCGCGGACCTGCACACCACCGGCCTGGAGGGGCCGCGCCTCCCGCTTGCGGTCGAGAGCACGCTGTACCGGCTGGTCCAGGAGACGCTGACCAACATCCTGAAGTACGCGCAGGCGAGCGGGGTGAGCTTGATTATCGAGCGCACCCCCGTGGAGGTGCGCCTGATCGTCGAGGACGACGGCGTGGGATTCGACGTCGCGGCGGTACGCGCCGGGGCGCAGGCCGAGCAGCGGCTGGGGCTGGTCGGGATGGAGGAGCGCGTGACACAGCTGGGGGGTACGCTCACGATCGAGTCGACGCCTGGGCACGGGACCACCGTGTTCGTCTCGCTCCCACTGCTCTCCGAGATGCCAGGAGCAAACACATGACATTGCTGCGCATCGTTCTGGTGGACGACCACATGGTGGTCCGCGAGGGCCTGAAGACGCTGATCAACGCCCAGTCGGACATGGTGGTGATCGGCGAGGCGAGCGATGGGGCCGGCGCGGCGGAGCTTGTGCGCGACTACGCGCCGGACGTGGTGATCATGGACATCACTATGCCGACCGTGAATGGTATCGAGGCCACCACGCAGATCAGGCAGCTGTGTCCGAACGTGCATGTGCTGGTGCTCAGCGTTCACGACGACACGAGCTACCTGCGGCAGTTGCTGGCGGCCGGCGCGTCGGGGTATATTCTTAAGCATACCGCCGCCGACGCGCTGATCCAGGCCATCCACGTCGTCGCGTCCGGGGGCGTGTACCTCGAGCCTGGGCTTGCCGACCACGTGGTGGCGCGCTACGTGCGCCGGCCGACGCTGACTACCGAGCTGCTGGGCACGGCGCTGAGTGAGCGTGAGACCGAGGTGGTGCAGCGGGTCGCGCGGGGCTACAGCAACAAGGACATCGCCGCGCAGCTCAACCTGAGTGTCAAGACGGTCGAGACGTACCGGGCGCGGGCGATGGAGAAGCTGGGGTTGGAGAGCCGCTCCGCGCTGGTGCGCTACGCGCTGGAGCGCGGCTGGCTCCGCGAGCCGTGATCCGCGGCCTCACCCGGAGGTGGGAGCGGTACGGTCTGCCCTACTGTGGAAGACAGGGACGATGTATCTTGAGGGATGGTTGCTGATGCGCCTGTCGTGAAGTGGCTCGGGGTGGTTGTCTCTGAGGCGGCGGAGCGCTGAAGAGCCCAGAGCCTCCTAGCTCTGGCAGTACCATGACCGCGGCGAGCTCGCGCCCTCTATCTTGCCACCCTTCCGCGGCTGTCAGGGGCCCTGACCGTGTCAGGGGAAATACCGATAGCGTCCTCTTGGAAAGCCCGCCCGCCCGCACCCTTCGCATCTCCTATACTTCTTTGTGCATGTCCTGGCGCTCATCCTCCGCCACCCGGTCACCGCCGAGCGACTACGCAGAGCCGAGATCGACTCCTCATTAAGTGGGCATCGCGAGATAGATACCTGGTCGTGTGCAATGGCGGTGCGGCATTCCGCGATGAGCGATACAGCAATGACATCTCTTCCGATCGAGCGGCGCGTGGTCCTGGTGGCCGACGACGAGGACGGGATCCTGCATATCGTGGCGCGGGTCGTTGTTCGGCTCGGGCTTGAGCCGCTGCTGGTGCACGACGGCGCCGCCGCCGTTGAGATCGCGACGACCTGCCATCACCTGCTCGCGTGTGCGCTTCTGGATGTGCAGATGCCACTCATGAACGGTGTCGACGCCGCGCACGCGATCCAGCAGGCGTTCCCGGGCATTCCACTCGTGCTCATGAGCGGCGCAATCCCTCAGCCGCTTGTCGCGCGTGTCACCCAGCTCCGCGCTGCCAGGTTCCTCCACAAGCCGTTTACGCTTGTGGAGCTGCGTGATACCCTTGTATCGGCCGCGGGCCAAGTGCAGACATCCACGGTGGCCGTGGAGGCGCAGAAACGCGCAGCGGACTCCGGCTGAGCGCGCCGAGAGGAAGGCGTCGGATCAGGACACCGCCGGTGGCTATGCGCTGTTCGAGAACACGTTGTTCGCAGGCTCCCTGGGGCCGCTGTCTCACATCCACTGCCGCCGCGACGAGGCGTCCTACATCCTTGAGGGCGAGCCGACTGTGCGCATTGGGGCACGGTCAGTCGCCGCCCAGGCCGGCTCGTTCGTGCTCGTGCCGCGCGGGGTCGCGCATCGGCCGGCCAATCCCGGCCCGCAGCCTGCGCGCTTTCTCCGGATCTTCTCGCCGGGCGGGATGGATCGGTTTTTTTGCCGACGCCGCAGGGCGCGTGCCGATCCAGGCGCCCGCGAACGACCCAGCCGCCCGCGTATCCTGGCCGATTTCTCTGCGCGCTACGCCTTCGAGCTCGCGGACCTCCCCGCCGCGCTGCCCGCGCGAGGCTAGCTGCGCCCTTGCAGGTGCCAGCCGAGCTGCCCCCATTAGCCGTGCCTGAGCACGAGCCGCACGACGCTTGCTGCTCAGCGCGCTGATCCGCCAGGCTCGTCCTCACCCAGCGGCGTGACGTCTGGTCCGGATGCCCAGCTGTAGGGAAACGGCGTGTCGTCGTCCAGCTCGAGCGCGGCCCGCACTTTCTCGACCGCGGCAGTCTCGGCGGCGTGCCAGTCGGGCGCGCTGACCGTCATGTCGACCACCGCGGTCTCGTCGGGCGTCTCGCGCGAGAGGCTGTAGCTGATGACGCCGTGGACCTGCCAGGCCAGCCAGGGCGTCGCGGCTGCCTCCTCCCCGCCGGGCCAGTCCAGGCCGGCAGCCCGGGCACGCCTGAGGACGAGCTCGACCTCGGCAGCGAGCGCGGCGTCGATGGACGCGCGTACCGGTACGGCCGCCAGGAGCCGCAGCGCGTCACGGGCGAGCTCGACGCTGCCCGTCCCTTCCCCATCGTCCATGCCCTGCAGCAGCGATCGCTCGAGTGCCGCGGCTGCGACGGCCGCGGGCGTGGAGCGCTCGGCAGGTCGCATCCGCATCTCTGCGTCGTGAGCGGGAGCGGCGCTGCGCTGCGACGTGGCCACAAGCAGCGCGTAGAGCTCGGGGCCGAGGTCAACTGACCAGCTCCCGCCATCGGGATCGGAAATAGTCAGGGTCACGTTTGTCATCGTGTTCCTTCGGTATCCCGCGCAGGGTCGTACGGCTGCGTGATGCCTCAGCGAAGCGGCGACTATTGGCAGGTCGCGAATCGCTGCACTAGCTCGTCGCTCGTGACCTGCACAGCTGGTGCGGCGCGGGTCGGCTGGATGTCGGCGGCCCGGATCTCGTGCCAGGGCTGATCGGCCCCAGGTAGTGCGATGTGGTGGTCTCTGTGCTCTTACTGATCGCCGAATGGCTGGCCCCTACGCCAGCTGGGCATTTCCCACAGACAGTCCGAGGAGGTCGGACACAACGTCCGCTCACAAGCGCTGCTGCTGCACAGCACTTGGCACCGTGGATGACCTCGTAGCGAAGTGCGTATACTACTCATTGTCGTGCATCCCGACCCAGAAGTTGTTCGGCTGTACGGTGCGCTCGCTGCGTATCAGCACCCCGCCAACCTCAGCCTGGTCTGCGCTGTTGACCAGCACCAGGGTCGGCGCCGTGGCGAAGCGCGCGACGTAGGCCATGATTGCCTCCTGAATCTTCTCGGCCGCGCTTTTCTTCGTGCTCTCGTCGTACCATACCAGGTAGTTCATGGCTTGTTTCCTCGCGAGGCTTTGCTCGGGTGCACGCCGTGTTCCCAGCTTCTACCAGCGCATTGGTAGGCAGGCGGAGGCGTGGCGTAGAGCGGGACACATGCAGGTGCGGACGCCCGCGGCGAGTCGCCGCAGAGGCTAGACGCGGTGCGGGCCGGTGGACAGTCGCAAGCCGCGAGATCCGTATCAGGCGCCAGGCGATGCGAGCGAGCAAACTGCTCGAGGAGCGAGGGGTAAGGATACCCAGGGACGGGATCCGTGAACAGCCACTATAACACACTTTCTGCTCAGGTGTGGTTGTGTCCGAAGCAAGCCTGAGCTCATGCGAGATGTGCGGAGTCAGGCAGGGTGTCATAGATCGACGCGCGACAGCGATATTCCCGCCGGGCTGTTCTACGGTCCGGCGCGCACGTGCGAGTCTATGGCCCGTTCCCTGCGTCGTCCCAAGGACGTCTGTCGCGCGCCGGAAGTGCTGGAAGATGGCAAGCTGAGGCGGCCAGTGCCCGAGCTGGGGAGCGGCGCAGCAAGCGCGTCAGTAGACTTCCAGCGCCGCCAGCACCGCCGGCAGCAGTTGCTTCTTGCGCGAGACGACATCAGGCGCATCCAGCAGGCCGTCCGCACGGCGCGGATACGGCAGCCCGCTGAGCAGCCGCTCGGGGCCTGAGGTCACTAGCCGCGAGGTGCCGCGGACGACGTCGGTGACCAGGAGCAGGGCTGCCGCGAGGTCCTGCCGCTCCCGCAGGTCATCGAGCGCCTGTTGCAGCTCGCCGACCCGCTCCTCGAGCTCCGCGAACCCCGGAACTTCAACCTGCGCGATGGCGAAGTGGAGCGCCCCCTGCTGGTACGTCTTCAGGTCAGCGCTGACCACCTGCTCAGCGGATCGATGCCCCAGCCCGGCGCCAGCTGTCAGCAGCTCCGCACCCAGTGATGCCAGCGCCCGCTCGCGCTCGGCCACCCCGTCGGCTTGTGCCAGTCCTGCCAGCACGGTGAGCTGCATCGCCGCAGCGCGGTCGCGGTCCGTCGTCGTCGGCGAGCGTAGCACGAGCGTGTCGGACAGGATGCCGCACAGCAGCATGCCGCACACCCCCGGCGGGGGTGTCAGGTTGGCGTGCAGCGCCTCCTCGATCACCAGCGTTGAGCAGCTGCCAACCGGGTCGACCCGGAAGCGAATCGGGGCCGGCGTCGGCGGGTTGCCCAGCCGGTGGTGATCGAGCACGGCGATGATGTCCACTTCTTCCAGTCCCGGCACTGCCTGTCCCGCCTCGTTGTGGTCGACCAGCGCCAGGCGGACCTGGCGCGGAGCGAGCAGATCGGCCTTCTGCACCAGGCCGACGTAGCCGCCATCCTCGCCAACCACCGGGAAGTCGTCGTGCGCGCCGCGGAGCGCCATCGGGCGCACATCGCGAACGCGCTCGTCGGTGCGGAACATCGGCACATCGCGGTCGGTGGCGATAAGGCAGGGCTCGGTCAGCCGCTGCTCGAGTCGGGCGGTAATCGGCCCGGCCAGCAGATCGTTGAGCGCGGCGAATAGGCCGGCGCCGGTGATGATGCCGATTGGCTTGCCATCCTCACCGACGACTGGAATCGGCCTCCGCACGGCAGCGACTGCTCGGGCGGCGTCCAGGAGCGGCTGCTGAGCCGAGAGCGGGCCGATATACTGCGCCAACTGCCCCACGCGCATCCAGGCGTCGGTCAGCAGCTCTGGCGCGTCGACGCCGAAGCGTTTGAGCGCGAAGGCAGTCTGAGCATTGATCTCCCCTGCCCGTGCCGGGCGACAGTTCAGGCCGTCGCGTGTCGTCAGCACCCAGGCGTAGCCGAGGGCGGCGGCAATCGCATCCGTGTCTGGGTTTCGGTGCCCGACGACAGAGACCACATCTGCGTTGTTCATGCGTGCTCCTACAAGCAGTAGTCATCAAAGCGCGGACCCATCAGGGGCTGCCGTGCCCTGAGAGCGCCCCACTGGGCCGCGCCACGCTTCTGTCTGGGCCAGTCCACCCATCTTGTCCGCATGCGGGAGGCGCGACCATCCCGCGGATGCGAATGTTCTGATGTACCAGTCATTACGGCTCGCAACGAGTCGTGGTCCGGGCTGCTGTGTCACGCACGGAGAGCCAGATGGCACGGCCCAGGGCCGGACGAGGAGCGGCGCGTGGGGTTTGACAGACGCGACGGGGGAAGGCAACGACTGCATTGTACCACGTCGATTCATCAGCAGGCATTGCGGGTGAAGGAGTGCCGGCGGGCCCGCCTGGGTACCCGAGGAACGGCGTGATGACCGCGCGGTCGGAATCGCTGAGTTCATGGCAATGGGCTTACTCACCCTTCTATAGCAGATGACAGCGCGTCGAATCAAGTGTATCTTGGAGTGGCGTCAGCCTCAGTGCGATGTATGGACAACGGCGGCAGAGAGCGGCCGCGCGAGACAGCGCGAGGCGGATGCCCACTTTCTATCGCAAGGGCTGCCTGCGCTGGGTCGCCGCGGAGCGCTCTTGAATCACCGGGTCGTCGGGGCGCCATAGGAAAGGTTCGCCTCTGCGGCCACGGCTTCACCCCCTGGCGTGTGCAGTTGTTTCGATGAGGATACTCCATGACGGCGCAGCGCTTCATTGCGATGGTCACCAAGAGCGGCAGCAAGACGTTCATCGTGCTGCCGTTCAATCCGAACGAGGTGTGGGGCGCGAAGCAGCGCCACCACACCACCGGCACGATCAATGGCTGTAACTGGCGGGGCGCGCTCGCCGCAGACGGCGACGCGTATGTCCTGGCGCTCGGGCCTGCCTGGCGACGCGACAACAGGGTCGAGGCCGGCGTGGAGGTCGAGGTGGAACTCACGCCGGAAGGACCGCAGACGGATGCCCTTGCGCCAGATGTCGCCGCGGCGCTGGCCGCGGCCCCCGATGCTCAGGCCTTCTTCGCATCCCTGGCGACCTTCTATCGCACTGGCTACCTGCGCTGGATTGCGGGCGCCAGGCGCCCCGAGATACGCCAGGCTCGTATCACTGAGCTGATCAGCTTGCTTCGTGCGGGGAAGAAGCAGCGCTGAAGCGGGCGTGTTTCGGATGTGCAGGAAACACCACGCCCGTGGCCTGTCCTACAGGCTGCGGTGCGGCATCCGCATCCGACACGGGCTGCGAGCCGCGCCCACAGGTCGTGCGCCCCGGCAGAGGTGAAGGAGTCAGCGCGCATGTCAGACGTGCTCCAGGAAGCGGCGGCGCATCAGCGCGAGCGTCTCGTCGCCCGGGGCGTCCCAGATCGCCTGGTTGAAGATCTCCACCTCGATCGGCCCGGCGTAGCCGGCGGCGTCCACCGCGGAGCGGATGCGGCGCAGCTCGATCACGCCGTCCCCCATCATGCCGCGCCCGTTCAGCACGTCCGGCAGCGGGATGATCCAGTCGGAGACGTGGAAGCCGAAGATGCGGCCGGCGGCGCGCGCGATCTGCGGGTAGAGGTCGGCGTCCCACCACAGGTGGTAGGCGTCGAGGATCAGCCCCACCTGCGGTGAGCCGATGCGCTCCGCCAGGTTGTTGGCTTCGCGCAGGCTGGCGATCACCGAGCGGTCGGCGGCGAACATGGGGTGCAGCGGCTCGATCGCCAGACGGACGCCGTGCTCGCGGGCGTACGGGATGACTGCGCGGATGCCCTCCTCCACCATCATCCGCGCGCCCTGGATGTCCCGGTCGGGGGCAGGGCCGCAGACCACCGCCAGTGTGTCGGCGCCGATGGCGGCGGCCTCCTCGACGGCGCGGAGGTTATCCTCGATACGGGCGCGGCGCTCCTCAGGCGTGGCGGCCGGGAAGTAGCCGCCGCGGCAGAGGGCGGAGACCTTGAGCCCCGCGTCGCGCACGATCCTGCCTGCTTGCGCCGGGCCCACCTCAGCCAGGCGGTCACGCCAGACGCCGATCCACGGGATGCCGGCGCGCGCGCACCCCTCGGCGGCCTCGCGCAGCGTCCAGCGCTTCGTCGTCGCCTGGTTCAGGCTCAGGCGGGAGATATCGGCCATGAGCTACCCTCCTTGAAGCAAGAAAGCCTGGCACCTTTCACTTATTCGATCCCGGCGACGGCGAGCACGCGGCGCATGCGCGCGGCGGCCAGCTCCGGTTCGCGCAGGACGCCGGCCTGGTCCGCGAGGCGCAGCAGCTCGGCGAGGTGAACGATCGAGCGGGCGCCCTCCTGGCCGCCGACCATGCGAACGTGCGGCTGGTGGCCGTTGAGGTAGGCCAGGAAGACCACGCCGGTCTTGTAGTAGAAGGTGGGCGTCTGGAAGATGTGGCGCGAGAGCGGCACTGTCCGGTCGAGCAGCGCGCGGAATCCTGCGGCGTCGCCCGCGTCGAGCGCATCGAGCGCGTGGGCGGCGACGGGCGCGATCGCGTCGAAGATGCCGAGCAGCGCGTGGCTGAAGCCCTGCTCGTCGCCCTGGATGAGCTCCGGGTAGTGGAAGTCGTCCCCGGAGTACATCTTGACGCCGGGGGGCAGGCGGCGGCGCATCGTCACCTCGTGCTCGGCGCTGAGCAGCGAGATCTTCACGCCGTCCACCATGGCGGCGTGGTCGCCGATGATGTGCAGGCAGGTATCCATGGCGGCGGCCACATCGCGCGAGCCCCAGTAGCCGGCGAGCTGCGGGTCGAACATCTCGCCGAGCCAGTGGATGATCACCGGGCGCCGCACCTGGGAGAGGATGCGGCCGTAGACCCGGGCGTAGTCCTCGGGGCCGCGGGCGCAGGCGGCGAGCGCGCGGCTCGCCATAAGGATCACGCGCCCGCCGAGGTGTTCGACGAAGCCGACCTGCTCCTCGTAGGCGGCTTCGATCTCTTCCAGGGTGCGGTCCGGCCGCGGCACGAGGTGGTCGGTACCGGCGCCACAGGCCACCAGCCCGCGCACCGCGGCGGCCTCGGCGATCGAGCGGCGGATGAGCTCCTGCGAGGCGGCCCAGTCCAGCCCCATGCCGCGCTGGGCAGTGTCCATGGCCTCGGCCACGCCCAGCCCGAGCGACCACAGGTAGCGGCGGTAGGCCAGCGTCAGCTCCCAGTCCAGCGCGGCCGGCGAGGCCGGGGTCGTGTCGGCCAGGACGTCGGGCACGACGTGGGCGGCGGCGAAGAAGACGCGGCTGGTCGCGGGTGTGCTCGGGCGGGCGGCAGGCGCGACGCCCCGCAGCGTGTACGGGGCGAGCGAACGGTCGGCCTGCGGCAGGAGGATAGTCGGCGGCATAGGCAACCTCCTTCGGCTGAGAGGCGTGGGGCGAGGCTTGCGAGGCTTGCGAGGCGTGAGTCGTGAGTCGTGAGTGACTCAGTGCGGCTCCCGGCTCACCGCTCACGGCTACGCGGCTCATGGCTCGAGGCTCAGCTCCGGCACGTCCATCCACCTGCGCTCCTGCCACGAGCGGATGCCGAGCTCGGCGAGCTGGACGCCGCGGGCCCCGGCCAGGAAGTCCCAGGGGAACGGCGCCTCGCCGGCGACGTGGCGCAGGAACTGCTCCCACTGCGCCTTGAAGCCGTTGTCGAACGTCTGGTTGTCCGGCACGTCCTGCCAGCCGGCGCGGAAGTCGATCGGGTTGGGGACGTCCGGGTTCCAGACCGGGCGCGGAGTGGCGGCGCGATGCTGGATTCGGCACTCGCGCAGGCCCGCCACCGCGCTGCCGTGGGTGCCGTCCACCTGGAGCACGAACAGCTCATCGCGATAGACGCGCGTGCACCACGACGAGTTGATCTGCGCGATGACGCCGCCCGCGAGCTCGAAGGTCGCGTAGGCCGCGTCGTCGGCGGTGGCGGGGTAGGGGCGGCCCTGCTCGTCGACGCGCTCGGGGATGTGGGTGGCGCCGAGGCACATCACCGAGCGCACTGGGCCGAACAGACCATCGAGGACGTAGCGCCAGTGGCAGAGCATATCCACGATGATCCCGCCGCCGTCCTCGGCGCGGTAGTTCCACGATGGGCGCTGGGCGGGCTGCCAGTCCCCCTCGAAGACCCAGTAGCCGAACTCGCCGCGCACCGCGAGGATGCGGCCGAAGAAGCCGCCGTCGATCAGGCGCTTGAGCTTGAGCAGGCCCGGGAGGAAGAGCTTGTCCTGGACGACGCCGACCTTGACGCCGGCGCGGGCGGCGCGCCGGGCGAGGTCCATGGCGTCGTCGAGCGAGTCGGCCACCGGCTTCTCGCAGAAGATGTGCTTGCCGGCGTCGATCGCCTGACGCACGCAGGCCGCGCGGCGGGTGGTGGTCTGCGCGTCGAAGTAGACCGTGTCCTCCGTGCTGGCGAGGCAGGCGTCGAGATCGGTGCTCCAGCGCGAGACCCCGGCGCGGGCGGCAAGCGCCTCGAGCTTGCGCGGGTCACGCCCGACGAGCACCGGGTCCGGCATGAGCGTGTCGCCGCTCGCGAGCGGGACGCCGCCCTGGGCGCGGATGGCGACGAGCGAGCGCATGAGGTGCTGGTTGGTGCCCATACGGCCGGTGACGCCGTTCATGATGATACCGACACGTTGCGTAGCCATTGCGGGTTGATCCTCCTCGCTGAAGATCTCCGGCGGGGCAGTCAGTCGTCGCTCCCGGCCCGGCGCGCCGTGCTGGCGCGAATCACGATTTCGGTAGGCAGGTACTCGACCTGAAAGGGGGTGTCCCGTGGGGCGAGCGCGAACTGCACCACGCGCTCGCCGAGCTCGACCATCGGCACGCGCACGGTGGTGAGCGCCGGGGTAAGGTCGGCGGCGATCGGGATATCGTCGAACCCGACGACCGAGATCTGCTCGGGCACGGCGATAGCGCGCTGGCGCAGGGCTGCGAGCACGCCGACCGCCATGACATCGTTGAGCACGAAGATCGCCGAGATATCGGGGCAGCGGCTGAGCAGCTCATAGGTGGCACTCAGGCCGCCATCGCGTGTGAAGTCGGCCGTGACGATGCGCTCGGGCGGGAGGGCAAGGCCCATCTCCTGGAGGCCGCGGCGGAAGCCGTTCAGACGGTCATGGATGGATGTGAGCAGACCGGGGCCGCTGATCACGCCGATATCGCGGTGGCCGAGGCTGGCCAGCAGGCGGGCGGCGGCGCGCGCGCCTCCAGAGTTGTCGGGGATCGCCGCGCTGGCTGGGAGCATGTGGCGGCCGACCAGCGCCGCGTGGCCACCCCCGGCGGTGAAGGCGTCGATCTCCATGGTGAGCGCGCGGGTGTACTCGCGGTCGTCGAGGCCGCTGCCCGCCAGAATAATCGCCTCGACGCGCTGGCCGTGCAGCAGTCGCACGAGCTCCAGCTCGCGCTCCGGGTCGCGGTAGCTGTTGCTGATCAGCACCAGGCGCTTCTGGGCGGCCGCGCTCAGCTGGATGCCGCGTGTGATCTCCGCGAAGTACGGGTCGCTCACATCGTGGACGATCACGCCCACGATCGCGCTGCGCTCGCGCACCAGCGCCTGGGCGTTGGCGTTTGGCACGTAGCGCAGATCGCGTGCAGCTTCGAGCACCCGCGATCGCAGATCGGCGCCGACGCTGCGCGTGCTGCCGTTGAGTACGCGCGACGCGGTTGCGACCGAGACACCGGCGCGCAGGGCGACGTCGGTCAGCGTGGTGGGCATATGATACACTGCTTCAGAAGGCCGTTGGATAGTACGAGTATAGCATGCCATACTCGCACGATCAAGAGCAAAGCTTTTCCGATATTCCCGGTTCTGCAGCTTCTGTTACCCTGCACAGCAGCAGGACGCCTTCTTGCATGCCTGTATGTCTGCGCAGGCATTGGGATAGCGTTATCCGCGCTCTGTGTTCTCTGTGGCAACATCGAGGAGCCCATGACCATCCGTTTCGCCGCCATCGGCCTCAACCACGGCCATATCTACGGCCAGACCAACCTGCTGCTACGGGCCGGCGCCGAGCTGGCCTCGTTCTACGCCCCCGAGGACGACCTCGCCGCGCCCTACGCCACGGTCTTCCCCCAGGCCCGCCGCGTGGACACGCCCCAGGCCATCCTGGAGGACGAGTCCATCCAGCTGGTGATCAGCGCCGCCATCCCCGACGAGCGCGCCCCGCTCGGGGTGGCTGCGATGCGCCACGGCAAGGACTACATGGCCGACAAGCCCGGCTTCACGACGCTCGCGCAGCTGGAGGAGGCCCGCCGCGTGCAGGCCGAGACCGGTCGGATCTACTCGGTCTGCTTCAGCGAGCGCTTCGAGAATGCCGCCACCGTGCGCGCCGGCGAGCTCGTGCGCCAGGGGGCGATCGGGCGCGTGGTGCAGACGATCGGCCTCGGCCCGCACCGCACGAGCCTCCACACGCGGCCGGACTGGTTCTTCCAGCGCCCGCGCTACGGCGGCATCCTGAACGACATCGCCTCCCACCAGGCCGACCAGTTCTTGTTCTTCACCGGGGCCACGCGCGCCGAGGTGGTGGCCGCCCAGGTGGGCAACTACAAGCACCCGCAGCACCCCACCTTTGAGGACTTCGGCGACCTGACGCTGCGCGGCGTCGGCCCCGACGGCCCTGAGGTCACGGGCTACATCCGCGTGGACTGGTACACCCCCGACGGCCTCGGGAGCTGGGGCGACGGCCGCCTCACGGTGCTTGGCACCGACGGCTACATCGAGGTCCGTAAGAACATCGACATCGCCGGGCGCCCGGGCGGCAACCACCTGTTCCTGGTGGACCAGAAGGGCACGCACTACATCGACTGCACCGGCCAGGAGCTGCCCTACGGCCGCCACCTGCTGGCCGACATCCGCGACCGCACCGAGACCGCCATGCCGCAGGCGCACGCCTTCCTGGCCTCCGAGCTCGTGCTGCGCGCGCAGGAGCTGGCCTATAGCCTGACAAAGTGAGAGCAATGCCCCAGAAGATCTCCGTCGCCATCTGGCGCAAGGTCACGCATAGCCACCTGTTCAAGACAGTTGCCGCGCTGGCTGCGGCAGTCGAGCGGTTCTTCGCCGACCTCGACCGGCAGCCGGCTACCGTCTTGTCCCTCATCAGCTGTTCCGAATAACGTCTGTGGTTCTGTCTGGAGCGGGAGCTCTCTCTCAGAGGTGTGAGTCAGTCACGCCGGCGGGGCGTGGGCCTGCGCCTCACGAAGATGCACAGCTTGAGGAGGCGCAGTAAGTGTTATACTACTGCCGCCCCCTGACTAATCAATTTTGTCATCAACATAGTCGAATTGGAAGGTCAGAGCCATGAAGCGAGCACTCTTCAAGCAGACTTCACTGACGGTCTTATTCACATTCATGACGGGCTTGCTGGCTGCCTGCGGCGGCGCCCCAAGTGCGCCACAGGCAACCGAGCGGACGGTAGTCGTCGAGCGGACGGTGGTCGTCGAGCGGACGGTTGAGGTGCCGCGCGATGTTGTGGTGACGCCCACGCCAGCGCCGGTCGCCGAGGGCGTCAAGACGGTGCTGCGTGTCGGCACCGGCGATAGTGGCGAGGGGTTGGCCCCACACCTGAAGATTATCGAGCAGTTTGAAAAAGAGAACCCTGACATCCAGGTTCAGCTCGAGCCGGTCGGCAGCGGCGACTACTACGCCCGTATCCTGACTCAGATCGCCGCCGGCGATCCGCCCGACCTGCTCCAGATCGGCGATGATGCAGTGCCACAGTTCGTGCAGAAGGGCGCCTTTGCCGATCTGGGGCCCTTCATCACCAGCGCGGACTACCCACTCGACACGAGCATCTACCTGCCGGGTGTGCTTGAGCCAGGCCAGTGGGAGGGCAAGCAGTATCTGCTGCCGAAGGACTTCTCGCCGCTGGCGATCTACTATAACAAGCGTCTCTTCGACCAGTACAATGTGCCCTACCCCGAGGAAGGCTGGACCTGGGATGACTTTCTAGCGACGGCCCAGGCTCTGACCAAAGACACCAATGGCGATGGCAAGACCGACGTCTGGGGCGTGCAGCTGCCTGGCCCCTGGACGACCGGCTTTGAGTACTGGGTTGCTGCGGCGGGTGGCAGCCTGATCAGTGAGGACGGCACGACCTTTGAGGGCTTCATGGACTCGCCGCAGACTGTGGAGGCTATGCAGTTCTACGGCGACCTCTACAATGAGTACAAGGTGGCGCCGCTCCCCGCCGATCTGAGCGCATTTGGCGGCGGCAACAGCGAGTTTGATAACGGCACTGCGGCGATGCGCCTCTTCGGGCGCTGGCCACAGGCGGGCCTGAAGGAGAACCCGAACATCGATCTGGGCGTGGTCGGGCCGCCAGCCGGCGCTGAGCGGGCCAATGTGCTCTTCTGGGGCGGCTTCGGCATTTCGGCGCTCAGCGATAACAAGGAGGCAGCATGGCGCTTCCTGCGATTCTATGTGGGCGCGCAGGGTGCCGAGGTCTGGAAGGACTGGGCCCTGCCGACGGTGGCCTCGGTGGCCCAGTCCTCGGGCCAGGCCGATGACCCGATCGAGGGCGTCTGGATCGGCGAACTGAACCACCTTGCACCCCGCGCCTACGTCTTCACACCTTTCTGGGGCGCGGCGGCGGACCCGGCACTGCGGCGGGTGCTGGAGCAGGTGATCATCGATCCTGAGACCGACATTGCGGCAGCGCTGGCGACGGCGGCCCAGGAGGCCCAGCAGGCGCTCGAGGACGAGCAGTAGATCCTTCCGAGCCTATGCGCCGGCGGGGGACCGGGCTCTGTTTCCGCACCCCGGCCGGCGCGCCATAACCAGGACTTTATCGCGGAAGGGCGCCCCCCTGCCTGAGACACCATGCAGCAATTCCAGTCCGCCCCCGTAGAACGCCCTGCCGCGCGACCGCGCCTGCGGGCCGCGCAGCGTGAGGCGCTGATCTTCTACCTGTGCATCTCACCCTGGCTGGTGGGCCTGCTGATCTTCGTGCTGGGGCCGATGCTCAGCTCGCTGGCGATCAGCTTTACGCGCTGGGATCTGCTCACCCCGCCGCGTTTTGTTGGGCTGCGTCACTATGAGCGTATGATCGCCGACCCGCTCTTCTGGCAGTCGATCAAGGTGACAGCACTCTACACGCTGCTCTATGTGCCCACCGAGCTGATTGGCGGCCTGGCTCTGGCCCTGCTGATGAACCAGCGCGTGCGCGGCATCGCGATCTTCCGCACCATCTTCTACCTGCCATCGGTGATCTCCGGCGTCGCGTTTGTCGTAGTCTGGATGTGGATCTTCCACCCTGAGGCCGGCCTGCTGAATGCGGCCCTCGCGCTGGTTGGCATCACTGGCCCGCGCTGGCTGATCGACCCTGACACGGCGTTGATCGCGCTCTGGATGATGAGCCTGTGGGGCCTCGGGCGTACCGCGGTAATCTACCTGGCCGGGCTCAAAGGCGTCCCGAAGGAGCTGCACGATGCCGCGCGGATCGACGGGGCCAACATCTGGCAGGCCTTTCGCCACATAACGATCCCGCTGCTCACGCCGACGATCTTCTTCAATCTGGTGCTAAGCCTGATCGCCACCTTCCAGACCTTTACCAGCGCCTTTGTGGCCACTAATGGCGGCCCGCTTGACGCGACCCTGTTCTATGTGCTTTACCTCTACCGCCAGGCCTTTGAGCGCTTCAACATGGGCTACGCCTCGGCGCTGGCCTGGGTGCTCTTCCTGATCATCCTGGGCCTGACGATGCTGGTGGTGCGCACGGCCGACCGCTGGGTCTACTACGATGGAGCACGCCACTGAACCCCGGCTCCACCCCCCCACACTGGCTCCGCGCCGCCGGCCGCGCCCTCGTCCTGGTGCTGCTCAGCGCCACTGCGGCGCTGTTCCTGATACCCCTGCTGTGGATGATCTCATCGTCACTCAAGCCGGACTACGCGATCTTCGCCGTGCCGCCGCAGCTCATCCCTAACCCGCCGCGCTGGCAGAACTACCCCGAGGCGCTGACCTTCGTCCCCTTTGGACGCTTCACGCTCAACACG